>JBIQKK010000041.1:20986-22315 GCA_044506585.1 Hyphomicrobiales bacterium | reverse complement strand
CCATCTCGGCCGCCGCCGCAACGCAGGAGGAGCTGATGCGCGCGATGGCCGCCTATGGGCTGGAATCGGATTCCAGCTTCGGCCCCGAAATCGCCGCGCAGCGCCGCGCCATGGTCGCCGCCCGCCTGCCGATGGAGGACTGGCCCGAGCGGCCCCTCACCATCGTCGCGGTGAACGCCGAGACCGGCGCCCTCGCAACCTTCGACCGCACCTGTGGCGTCGCGCTCGCCGATGCGGCCAGCGCCGCCGTCTCGCTGCCCGGCGCGGGGCCGACCACCACCATCGATGGCGTGCGCTACATCTCGGGCGGCGTGCGCTCGGTCGACAATGCCGATCTCGCCATGGGCTACGCCGAAATCGTCGTGCTCTCGCCCTTTTCCGGCCGCACCGGGCCGCTGCCGCCGGGCCAGTTCGAGGGCCTGCGCCGGCCTCCCGGCGCCGACCTCGCGAGCGAAGCCGGGCGCCTGCGCGCCGCCGGCAGCCGCGTCACCATCATCACGCCCGATCCGGACTCGCGCGCCGCCATGGGCATCAACCAGATGGACCCCGCGACGCGCCCGCCATCCGCCCGCGCCGGATACGCCCAGGGCCGGCGCGAAGCCTCGCGGTTGACCTGACGGTCGCCTTCCTCGACCGGGCCGGCCCGGCGGGCGCCGTTGCGTGTCCGGTTGCCGTTGTCGACCGCGTGGCGACCGCCGCGAAACCCGATCGCCCCCTGCCGCGTTGAGCGCCGAACCCGCCGCCAACCCGCCGCCGCGCGCGGCCAACAACAATGATGGAGCAGGCCAATGCTTCGCGTGACGACCCTCTGCCTGGGCTACGTGCTCACCCTCGCCGCCTTCGCCGGTGCCTATAGCCTCGTCCCGTTCTGATCCCCGAAAACACTGCCGCCGCAGAGGATTGTCCCCTGCGGCGGCAAAGTTCTGGGCGGGTGCGGCGCGCTAGTTGATCCGCACGATGCCGCGCTGCAGCCGCAGCGGAATCTGGCACTCGCCCGGCTTGCCGATCGTCCCGCGGTCGCACTGGCACTCGCCCTTGCGGTTGAGGAAGCTGTCGTCCGGGCAGACCACGGGCTTGGGCTCCGGCCGGTCGTCGATCGGCCGGCAACTCCCGGGCTTGCCCTCCGTCCCGCGCTTGCACACGCACTGCCCCCGATTACTAAGCACACTGTCATCGGGACAGATCGGAATCACCACGATCGGCTGGCAGTTCCCGGGCTTACCCTCCGTTCCGCGGTCGCACACGCACTGGCCGCGATTGTTGAGGTGGCTGTCATCCGGGCAAACCGGCGTTACCGGCTCGTCCTCGATCGGCCTGCAGTTGCCCGGC
>JBIQKK010000041.1:9646-20886 GCA_044506585.1 Hyphomicrobiales bacterium | reverse complement strand
CACTTGCCCGGCTTGCCCTCGGTCCCGCGGTCGCACACGCACTTGCCGTCGGCATTGATGTGGCTGTCGTCGGGGCATTTGGGCTGCGGCCGCGCGCACTGCTTGCCGTTCCACACGAGGCCCGTCTCGCAGCAGCCGCCATCCGGCGTCACCTGGTTGACCGGGCATTGCGGGGCCGGCTCGTCCTTGTCGTCGTCGCACAGCCCCGCCGGCAGCTTCGCCGAGGCCGAGGCGGTGTACTGCACGCCTTCGTCGCTGTGCAGCACTTCGGCCGAGATCGCGGCATTCACAGTGTTGACGAGGTCGCACTCGCCGCGCACCGCCACATCCTCGGGGATGTGCATGGTGATCGTCATCGTCGTGTACTTGCCGACTGGAATGTCCTTATAGGGCGACGAGCAGTGCACGTCGTTGCCCGTCGTCGGCACGCACGGCCAGCTGCTCGACACATAGGTCGCGCCGTCGGGCAGCACTTCGTCGAGCTCCACGGTCCCGTGATAGGGGTCGGGGCCCGTCGAGGTCACCTTGATGCGGAACGTTGCATCGTAGCCGTCGCCCGCCTTGGCCGTCTTGGTCGCCGTCTTTTCGAGCTTCAGGCTCGGCGGATCGCAATAGACGGCCACCGGGCCCGGTCCCACATTGATGAACAGCTGCGGCACCTTCTGCTCGGCCTGCGAAATGTGACCGGGATCGGCCGCGGCAGGGTTCGAGATCCACACCGTGTTGACCACGTTGCAGTCCGCCAGCGTCACCCCGTTGGGGTCGACACGGGTCGTCGCATTGAACGACCAGGTCGCGCCCGCATTGAGTGGTCCCGGCCGGGTGCAGGTCCATTGCCCCACGCCCGAGGGCACGCAGGCCGGCGTGTCGAACGTCGTCGGCTTGCTGTTGAAGTCCTTCACCTGGATCGGACCGGGCTGGTTGGCAGCCCCGATGTTCTTGACCGCGATGTTGAACTCGCACAGCCAGTCCGGGCTGCTCGGGTCGGGCGCACAGCCCTCCGCCGTCTTCTTGATGTTGAGCACCGGCAGTCCTGCGCAGGCGGGGTTCGGCAGCGCCTGCGCCACCGTTACCGAGTCGTTGCCCGCGGGGTTGAACTGCGAGCCGGGGCTCGGGTTCACGATGGTCAGCGTGTTGTTGACCGAACAGACCGCCGGCCCACCATTGTAGGCGGTGTAGAACGTCAGGCTATGCGGCACGCCCGGCCAGAAGAGCACGGCCGGCAGGTCGCAGACCACGCTCACCGGCGCACCGGCGCAGAACGGGGCGATCGTCGGCAGCGTGTTGACCACCGCCCCCGCCGAGAGGTCCTTGAAGTTCAGCGGTCCCGCATAGGGGTCGGACCCCACATTGGTGATCGTGAGCTTCCACTCGCAGACATAGCCGCCCCAGAACGCCACGCAGCCCTGGCCCACCTTCTTGGCTTCGAGGTCGATGTCGGGCTGCGGCCCAAAGCAGGCCGGGTCCGGGATATGCGCGGTCACGCTGTCGAAGTCGTTGCCGGCGATCGCATTGCCCGGCCCGCCGATGGGCGAGGCGATGTTGGCCTTGTTGTCGAGCTCGCAGAGCGGCGGGCCGACATTCTTGGGCACATGCGCCGTCACGAGGAACGCCGACGTCCAGCCCGGCGGCACGTTCACCGGCGCCGCATTGATGTCGCAGGTGAGCACCGGCCCGACCTGGCCGCAGGTCCACGGCCCGATCGTCGTCGCGGCAGCATTGACGCCAAGCGTATCCTGCACCTGGATCGGGCCCGTATAATTGCCCGGTCCGGCGTTCTGCACCATCACGGCATACGAGCACGCCCATTCCACGCCGCCGTCGAGGCAGTTGGCCGGGAACGTGATCTTCTTGAGCAGCAGGTCGGTCGCTCCGGCCGGCGCGGCGCAGCCCGGCGCGTCGATGCTCGCAACGCCGATGTCGAAATCGTCGCCCGGCTCGTCGTCATGGAACCCGAACGGCCACTCGATGCCCGCCACATTGGCCAGGTGGCAATAATCCACCATCGCCTTGGGCAGCTTGACGACCTCGTGCAGCGTCACGCCGTCGCCCGGGAAGAGCAGCACCGCGCCGCGCGAGCATTCGTAGGATGTCGCACCGGTCGGCGCGCAGGCCCACGGGGGCGATGGCGAAAAGCCCATGACCGCACCCGGATTGTTGGCCGGCAAATCGTCGCTGATCGTCAGCGGGCCCCAATAGGGCGTGTCGCCGGTGTTCTCGACACGGATCGTGAAGCTGCACCACCAGTTGACCGCGCCCTCGAAGCAGTCATGCGGGCTCGCCCACTTCTCGAGCGTCAGGTTGAAGTCCGGCGACGGCACATAATCGTCGGGCGGCAGGATCGGCTCTTCGCTGTCGATATCCGGCGCGCCCTCGCACACCTGCCACATCGCCACCGCGCCGACATGGCCGGCCAGCGCCGCCTGCTCGTCATCGGTGTTGCCGTCGAAATCGGTGAACGCCGCCAGCGTCGGCGGATCGTTCAGCGGCCGGGTCCACGACCGCGGCACGCCCTGGAGACCCGCCACAAAGGCCGGCCCGTCGAGCGGCGGATCGAGATCGGCATTGTCGCGCAATGCATCGCCGGTCGCCCACACGGTCGCACTGCACGCGCCGTCGAACGCGCCGGTGTCGGCGTCGAACGCATAACCGAGCGCCACGCCGCCGGCCGCATTCCGGCCGTCGCCGCCCACGCCGATCGCGTAGCTCTTGGGGGTCTCGACCCACGTGCCCGGCGTCGCCGGATCATCGGGGAATTCGCGGGCGTAGCGCACCACCGAAGCCGTTTGCGGCGTTGCGAACACCGAGTAATCGTACGAGCCGGCCTGCGCCCCGCGCTGCGCGAGGATCATGCGGCCGCTCGGATCGAACACGATGCCGGTGATCTCGTCCGCCGACGGCAGGTCCGTGACGTCGAGCTCCCAGCGCGCCGCGCCGAAACTGCCATCGTCATTGAGCCGCACCGACCAGATCTGTCCCGCGACCGCGTAGAAGAGCCGCCCGCCTTGCGCGGCAAGGCCGTTGACCTTCCGCTCGGGCTGCGTGAATCCCCACGTGCCGGGGTCCTCCGTATCGAACCCCGGATCGGTGATGTCCGCGGCGCTGCCGTCGTCGGCGATTGCCTCGAGGTCGTGCTCCGGCCGCCCGTCGACGCCATGGTCGAACGTGTCGAGGATCGTGCCGTCTTCCGCCAGCCGGTAGATCAGGCCCGTATCGAGGTCGGACACGAAGAACTGTTGCGTGCTCGCATCGAACACCAGTGCGCCGAGACTCGCCCCGCTATTGGCCGCGATCGTCGTGAACAGCGAGGCCTCGCCGGTCTCGCCGTCGATCTTCCAGATCGAGCCGGGATACCCGTCCACACCGCCCGCGCTGCCCCACTGGCCCGGCGCAAACCGCGCCGCCGGATCGCCCGTCCGCACGCGAACCGGATTGCCGTCCGCATCGTCCACCACCAGGTGAAGGCCGAACGCCGAGGTGGCCGCCACATAGATATTGGGCGCATCCGCGCCGGTCGTGAGCGGCGCATCGTCGAGCGCCACACCGAACACCAGCCCCACATCCGCCGCGCTCGCGCCGAACGTCGTGGCCGTGTCGATCAACTGGCCCTCGGGCGGCGCGTCCGGGTTGAGCTGCTGGATGACGAGCGAGCGTCCGTCGAGGTCGATGAAACTGTAGTCGAGCGGGTCGCTGCCGTCGGGCATCTCACCGGCCTGCACCACCCCGGGAAATCCCGTGATGATCGGCTGGCCCGGCTCTAGAATGTCGCTCCCCTGCGCCAGCGCGCCGGACGAACCGATTGACGTAGCGAGAAAAAGCGCAGCAAGCGCGCTCAAACCGCGGGCAATGACGAGACGAGTAAGCGACATGGCAGCAGCTCCTGCGAATGTACGCCCCACCCCGCTGCCACCGGCAGCAGGTTCCGCAAGTTCATGTCTAGCACGCTTGCAGTGCAGTGGTCATGAACATTGAGTTCAGAGACGGTTCACTGCTCGGATTTGGCTCAAATACTGCGCTCGACTTGCCGCAGGAACGAAAAAGGCGAGCCGCAGGGCCCGCCTTTTGAGTCTCGCGATCGCGGGGCGACTAGCCCTTGACGCTGCCCACCGTCAGCCCCTCGACGAGGAAGCGCTGGGCATAGATGTAGAGCACCGCCACCGGCACGGCCGTCAGCAGCGACGCCGCCATCAGCTTGCCCCACGGCAGGATGTCGCCGAACACCAGTGACTGCAGTCCGATCGGCAGCGTCCTCAGCGACTCGCTGTAGATGAACACGAACGCGAACAGGAACTCGTTCCAGGCATTGGTGAACGCAAACAGCGTCACCGAAAGCAGCGCCGGCGCGGCCAGCGGCAGCGTGATCCTGAGGAAGATGTAGAGCCGGCTCGCCCCGTCGATCATCGCCGCTTCCTCGAGCTCCACCGGGATGGAGCGGAAATACCCCATCAGCACCCAGGTCGCGAAGGGCAGCAGGAACGTCGGATAGGTCACGATCAGCGCCCAGTAGGTGTTGATCATCCCGATCGCGCTCAGCGTCTGGTAGAGGGGAATGAACAGCAGCGTGCCCGGCAACAGATAGGTGATGAGCAGCAGCGTCGTGAGGAGCCCCGCACCGAGGAACCGCAAACGCGTCAGCGCGTAGGCCGCAAGCGACGCCAGCGCGACCGACAGCAGCGTGCTCGCGCTCGCCACGAGCGCCGAATTGAACAGCCAGGTGACGAACGGCGTGTTCGTCGTCAGGTCGACATACTGCTCCATGGTGAAGGGCTGCGGCCAGAAGATCGACGTCCGGCTCGAAATCTGGGTCGTCGTCTTCAGCGACGTCGTGACGATCCAGTAGAACGGGAACAGCACGAACAGCATGAAGGGGAACAGCGCGATCAGGCGCGATGCCGTCCCCGCCTGCTCCCGTGCCGCCGACTGCAGGATCGGCTGTTCCGCCTTGCGCCCCATGGCCAGTCGCACGCCCCGGATGATCAGGACCAGGACCTGGTACACCGCATGGACGGGGAGCATGAGGATATCGACGACAAAGCCGACCGCTCGCCCGCCGCCTGCCTCGACCCGCGACAGCAGGCTCGGCTTGTCGTTGCTGGTGTTGTCGCGCTTGTCGTCCTGCCGCATGAACCGGGCCAGCAGCCAGATCAGCACGGCCATCAGCGGCGCAACCGAGAACGCGATCGCAATGCCCGGGCCATACTGCAGCGAACCGACGGCCTTCTCGTAGGCGAGGATCGCATAGAGCTTGGTCGCTCCGCTCGGGCCGCCGCCCGTCATCAGGAACGGCAGCGCGAACTGGTTGAACGTCGAGATGAACGACAGCAGCAGCGTCACGATGATCACGTAGCGCAATGCGGGCAGCGTCACGTGCCGGAAGCGGTCCACCGGATTGGCGCCATCCACCTCCGCCGCTTCCAGTTGCTCCTTGTCGACGGCCTTGAGGCCGGACAGCAGCAGCAGCACGTAGAATGGAATGCCCTTCCACACGTTGACCGAAATGATGCTGCCCATTGCCATGTTGGGGTCGGACAGCCAGCCCAGTGGTTTATCGATGATCCCAAGGCCCTGCAGGATCGGGTTGAGTCCCCCGAACAGCGGATCGTAGATGCTCCGCCAGGCCAGGGCAGTCACGATCTCGGGCACGATCCAGGGCAGCAGCATGATGCCGCTCAGAATGTTGCGGTACGGCAGGCGGCTGTTGAGGATCAGCGCCAGCGCCATGCCCACGACGAATTTGATGAGCAGCGACCAGAAGGTGAAGACGACCGTGTTCTGCAGCGAGAGCAGATAGTCGCTGTTGGTGGCCAGCCGCTGATAGTTGCGGAAGCCGACGT
This sequence comes from Hyphomicrobiales bacterium, assembly GCA_044506585.1. Classification (GTDB taxonomy): domain Bacteria; phylum Pseudomonadota; class Alphaproteobacteria; order Rhizobiales; family Devosiaceae; genus Devosia_A. Next base: position 15,052 of record JBIQKK010000041.1, on the reverse strand, counting down.
CGAACGTTTCGCCGGTGAGGAAATTGAAGGCCGTCGTGCTGGTGATCATCGCACTGACGAACGGCCAGAAGATCAGGCCGCCCATGATGACGACCATGGGCAGGACGAAGAGGTAGCCGACCGACCAGTCCTTGCCGAATATTCGCGATGCCCAGCCGGCGCGCTGCCCCGGCGGTGCGGTGTAGGTGTCGTTCAGCGTCAGGCGTTCGTCCACAGGCTAGCTCCCCCGGCCCGCTGGGCCCGCATTACTGGATCGTCGGGCTCTCGCCCACCTGACTGTAGCCGAGAGCCGGATAGATGCAGGGGCGGCACCGCCGCCCCTGCCGAAGTCCACAGCCTTATGGCTGCATGATCCCGCCTTCCTCGAAGATGGCCACGATCTTGTTGTGGGCATCCTTCACCGCCTCGGCGGCCGTCATGCGGCCCGACACGGCGTTGCCCACCGCGGTCTCCAGCACGCTCTGCGAACGGATCGCATCGATCGCGGGCGACGGCGGCTGGGCCGGCCAGGTGGCCCCGATGAAGGGCTCGGGCACGCTGACCTGCTGGCGGATGATCTCGAAGTTCGGATCGAGGGCCAGCAGTTCGGGCGTCCACATATTGGCGTAGGCCGGCATGAACAGGCCGCCGGCTTCCGCCGCGATCTTGGCGAACTTGGCCGGATCGAGCAGGTCGAGGGCGAGTTCCTTGGCCAGAGCCACGTTGGGCGCGCCCTTGGAGATGGTCAGCCAGCCACCCACATTGCCGCCGCTGCGGTTGTCGCCATTGTTGGCCGGCGGCTGACCCAGGACGAGGGTGTTCTTGTAGATTTCCGGCGTGTCGCGCTTGGCGGCCGCATAGACGCTGAACGCGTTCTGCGTGTAGCCGATGCTGCCGGCGGCCCAGGCTTCGTTGTTGCCCGTGTCCGTCCAGCTTTCGATGCCCGGGGGCAGCATGGCGGCGTACTTGCCGTTGCGATCGAAGGTTTCGACGAACCACTCGAAGGCGGCAACCGCCTCGGGCGTATCGAACTGCACGATCTGGCCGGTCTCGTCGGTGAAGTGACCGCCGAACGCCTGCAGCACGTTGAGGCAAACGCCCCAGCCGTCGCCGCCCTTGTTGAAGGTCATGCCCCAGCCATAGAACCCGTTGTCGGGGTCGGAGATGGCGAGAGCCGCCTCGCGGCGATCGTTCCAGGTCTTGAGCGAATTAACGTCGATGCCCTTTTCCTTCAGCTTGTCGCCGCGCATGAACTGCGGCGTGAAGGTTGCGATATAGGGGATCGCCACCCAGCGGCCGTTGATCTTGCCGGTCTCTTCGGCATTGATGCCCGGCACGATCTCGCCGTACTTCTCCAGGGCCTGCTCGACGACATCGGTGACGTCTTCGAGAATGCCGAGGGCCTCCATCTGGCCGATCGAGACGTTCGACGTATAGGCGAAGTCGGGCGGATTGCCGGCCTTCACGGCGGCGGCCATCTTGCCCAGGAAATCGCCGAAGGCTTCCGGATTGGTCGTCGAGATATCGAGCTCGACATTCTTGGCCTTGGCAAACTCCTCGACCTGGGTCCGGAACAGTTCCTGCGCGACCGGCAGGTATTCGGTCCGGTGGATAACCGTCAGCTTGCCCGCGGTCGCCTGAGGAAGATCCTGCTCCTGCGCAAACGCGGGCAGGCCGCTCCCCGCGGCGATCAGGCCGGCGCCGGTCAGTGCAGTGCCCTGCAGCATCTCGCGGCGGCTGAGTTTCTTCGAGTCCATTCGCATAATCCTCCCTTGGACGTGCTCGATTCACAGTGAATCCGTAGGGTGCCACCGCAGTCCGGGCAGGCCCGGTCCTCCACTGCCTCCGGGGGATTGTTGTCCCCTGTGGCCCCCATGCAAAAAAGAACCTAGCCTCGCTTTGCCGATGATGAAAGCGCTTTCTCGACCAACTTCTTGCGAGGGGCTGGTTTCTTTTTTCGTCGAGCCGCCCTCGCGTGGCATCGCGTCCGTTCAAAGGGCCCGCACTTGCGCGACTTTTCCACGCCGCTTGCCGCATGCCCCGTTGAGGGCTAAGCCCGGCCCAACCCGTTGCGGATGGACCCCATGCCTCTTTCCCCCGACCAGATCGATTCTGCCCTTGCTCACGCCGACAGCAACCTTCCGCAGGCGCTCGACCGCCTGCGCGAGCTGATCGCCATCAAATCGATCTCGACCGATCCCGGCTACGCCGCCGAATGCCGGCGCGCCGCCGACTGGCTCGTGGCTGACCTGGCCGCCGAAGGCTTCGAGGCCTCCGCGCGCCCGACTCCCGGTCATCCCGTCGTCGTCGCGCACGGCCCGGCCGTCTCCGGCCCTACGGCCGTCTTCTACGCCCATTACGACGTCCAGCCCGTCGATCCCGTCGATCTCTGGCACACCGATCCGTTCGTGCTGACCGAACGCGTCCAGCCCGATGGCGAGACCCATCTCGTCGCCCGCGGCGCGTCGGACGACAAAGGCCAGCTGCTGACCTTCGTCGAAGCCTGCCGCGCCCTGCGCGCCGTCACCGGCACGCTCCCCGTCAACGTCAAGCTCTGCCTCGAGGGCGAGGAAGAATCGGGCAGCACCAACCTCGCGGCCTTCCTCGAATCCGCCAAAGCCGAGCTCGCTGCCGACATTGCGCTCGTCTGCGACACCGACCTGCTCGATGCCCGCACGCCCTCGATCAACACCATGCTGCGCGGTCTGGTCGGCGAAGAGATCGAGATCACCGCCGCCGCGATGGATCTCCACTCGGGCATGTACGGCAACGCGGCCCGCAATCCCAACCAGGTGCTGGCCGACATCATTGCGAGCCTGCGCAATCCCGACGGCTCGGTGGCCATCGCCGGCTTTTACGACGACGTCGCCGAGCTCGACGACGTGACGCGCGAGAGCTGGAGCAAGCTCGGCTTCGATGGCGACAAATATCTGCGCGACGTCGGCCTCTCCGTTCCGGCCGGCGAGCAGGGCCGATCCGTCCTCGAACAGACCGTCTCGCGTCCCACCTGCGAGATCAATGGCATGATCGGCGGCTACACCGGCCAGGGCTTCAAGACCGTCATTCCCGCGAGGGCGAGCGCCAAGATCAGCTTCCGCCTCGTCTCCAACATGAACCCCGACAAGATCCGCGCCGCCTTCCGCCAGCACGTGCGCGACCGCCTGCCGCCGGACTGCAAGGTGACCTTCACGGCGCATGGCGGCAGCCCCGCCGTTTCCGTGCCGACGGACGGTGTCTACCTCAGGCAGGCGCGCGCGGCGCTGACCGAAGAATGGGGCCGGGAGGCGGCGTTGCGTGGCTCGGGCGGCTCCATCCCCGTCGCCGGCGACTTCAAGCGGATCCTCGGCCTCGACACGCTGCTGATCGGCTTCGCCCTGCCCGACGACCGCATCCACTCGCCCAACGAGAAGTACAACCTGACGAGCTTCCGCAAGGGCATCCGCTCGTGGATTCGCATCCTCGCGGCCCTCGCCGGCTGACGCGCTAGCCGCCCTCGAGCAGCGCCTTGAGCCGCTGCACGTCCGAGCGCACCCACTCGACCTCGGACGCGAACTGCTCGGCCGCCATCCCATCATGCTGGAACCGCGTGACGTGCAGTTCCGTGCCGTCGGCATTGCGGATCAGCCGCACCGGCCGCGTCGGCCCTTCGGTCTGGCCCCGCTCATAGACCTGGTAGTCGAGCACCCCATAGGGGTTGGGCGCGGCAAAGCGCACCACGCGCGGCCCTTGCGGCAGCTGCGCCAGATATTCGTAGCCGCCCAGCGGTTCGAGGGGGGTATTGGGTTCGGTCGCCCAGCGCCCGAAATTCAGCGGTTCGGCGCAAAACGCGTAGACTTCGTCGAAGGGACGCTCGATCCGAACGATGATGACTTCGGAATTCCACATACCCTGTCCGCACTTGGGCGATGCTCACTGCCATACTAGGCGCGATTGCCCCGCCCGCCAACTGGCCGCCAATAGGAAAATGGTCCAAAGAAAAAGGCCCGCCGGAGCGGACCTTTTCGAACGGCCTGATCGGCGCCTCAGCCCTGGCGGGCTTTGTAGCGCTTGTCGACCTTGTTGATGATGTAGACGCGGCCGCGACGGCGCACGAGCTTGTTGGCGCGATGCCGCCCCATCAGGGCCTTCAGGGAATTGCGGACTTTCATCGTGCAACCTCGAGACAAACAAAAAGAGGCGCCGAGCGCCTTTTGGAGTGGGCGGACGAATAGAGCCAAAAGCCCGGCCTGTCAACGCATCCCCGCCCTTTGCGTGCCTTGTGTCGCGGGGCCGATCCGCCGTGTTGGCCGTGCCGCGTTAACCCCGCCTCAAACGCCCGGCGCGACAATCCCCCATGCCTCAAAAGTCCCGCAAGATCGCTGCCCTCGTCGCCGACCCCTCGGCCAACATGGCCGCCCTGGTCGGCGTCATGCTGCACAGCCTCGGCATCCGCCAGGTCGATGCGGCCCTCGATCTGGCCCAGGCCGCCGCCGAACTCGGCCGGCGTACCTATGGCCTGATCCTGATCGACGACCAGCTCGGCGGCAAGGCCGGCCTCGATATGGTCCGCAAATTGCGCCAGACCGCCGACCATCCCAACCGCGAAACGCCCATCATCATGATGGCCTCGGCCCCCGACGCCCGGACCATCGCGGCCGCCCGCGACGCCGGCGTCACCGAATTCCTGCGCAAGCCCTTCTCGGCCGAACATATCGGCCGGCGGCTCGAGGCGATCCGCACGGCGCCGCGTCCCTTCGTTGAGGCCGGAAGCTATACCGGCCCCGACCGCCGCCGCCGCAGCGTCCCCGGCGCCGCGCGCCGCGCGACCGACGCCAAGGGCTAGGCGGCAGGCGCCGACGCTTCCATCCCCGGCAGGTTATCGATCTCCTCCCACCGGATGCACGCCACCAGTCGGCCCGGACTCACCGTCTCGAGCGGCGGCCGGATTTCCGCACAGCGTTCGGTGGCGTAGCGGCACCGCGTCCGGAACGTACATCCCGAAGGCGGATTGATCGGCGAGGGGATCTCGCCCTTCAGCGCATCGACATTGCGCAGCCGCGCGCGCCTGGGGTCGGGGATCGGCACGGCCGTGAGCAGCGCCTTGGTATAGGGATGCTTGGGGTCCTCATAGAGCTCGTCGCCGCTCGCGAGCTCCACCATCCGCCCCAGATAAAGCACGAGGATGCGGTCCGACACATGCCGCACCACGCTCAGATTGTGCGAGATGAAGATCAGCGTCAGCCCGAACTGGTCCTTGAGCTCGCTGAGCAGGTTGAGGATTTGCGCCTGGATCGACACGTCGAGCGCCGACACCGGCTCGTCGCACACGATCAGCTTGGGCTCGGTGATCAGCGCCCGCGCAATGCCGATGCGCTGCGCCTGCCCGCCCGAAAATTCATGCGGATAGCGGTTGATCATCTCGGGCTGCAGCCCCACCGCCTCCATCAT
>JBIQKK010000041.1:0-9546 GCA_044506585.1 Hyphomicrobiales bacterium | reverse complement strand
CCCAGCGTCGATTTCCCGCAGCCGCTCTCGCCCACGATCCCCAGCGTCTCGCCGCGATTGATCGAGAACGAAATGTCCTGCAGCGCCCGCAGCGCCAGCGGCCTGGAAAAGAACCCGCCCGCATTCACCTCGAACGTCTTGCTCAGGTTGTCGACGCGCAACAATTCGGTGGTCATGCGACGACACCTTCCTCTTGGTACACCAGCCGGTCCTCGTAGTGGCACGCCTTGGTCCGCCCCGCGCCGATCTCGCGCAGCGCCGGCACTTCGGCAAAGCACCGCTCGAACCGGAACGCGCAGCGCGGATGGAACGTGCAGCCGCGCGGCAGCGCCTCGAGATTGGGCGGCGAGCCGGTGATCGGATTGAGCCGCCGCTCGCGCTCCTCCACATGCGGCGTCGAAGTCAGCAGCCCCAGCGTGTACGGATGCCGCGGATCGTAGAACAGCTCGTCCACCGTCCCCGTCTCCACCGCCCGGCCCGCATACATCACCATCATGCGGTCGGCGAGACCGGCCACCACACCCAGATCGTGCGTGATCATGATCAGTGCCGTGCCGAACTCCGCCGTCAGCGATTTGAACAGCTCGAGCATCTGCGCCTGCACGGTCACGTCGAGCGCCGTCGTCGGCTCGTCCGCGATCAGCAGCTTGGGCCGGCAGAGCAGTGCCATCGCGATCATGATGCGCTGGCGCATCCCGCCCGAACATTCGTGCGGGAACCGCTGCGCGATGTTGCGTGCGTCCGGCAGCTTCACCGCATCGAGCATGCGGATCGATTCCGCTTCCGCGTCGCGCCGGCTCATTCCCTTGTGCTGCACCAGCACTTCGACCAGCTGCTCCATCACCCGGATATACGGGTTGAGCGACGTCATGGGGTCCTGGAAGATCATCGCGATCTTTTCGGCGCGCACCTTGTTGAGCTCGGCCTCGCGCAGCCCCAGCAGCTCCTGCCCTTCGAACCGCACGCTGCCCGAGGCAAAGCCGTTATTGGCGAGCAGCCCGACGATCGAAAACGCCGTCTGCGTCTTGCCCGAACCGCTCTCGCCCACAATGGCGAGCGTCTCGCCCTGTTCGAGCGAAAAGCTCACCCGGTCCACGACCTGGACATCGCGGCCCGGCATGTGAAAGCCGATGGAAAGATCCTTGACGTCGAGCAGTGCCATTAGCGGTCCTTGGGATCGAGCGCGTCGCGCAGCCCGTCACCCACAAAAAAGAAACTGAACAGGATCACCACGAAGAAGCCGAGCGGAAAGGCCAGCTGCCACAGCGTTCCATATTGCATCGTCTGCGAGCCTTCGCTGATCAGCGCACCCAGCGATGTGTTGGGCTCCTGGATGCCCAGCCCCAGGAACGAGATGAAGCTCTCGAGCAGGATCATCTCGGGGATCAGCAGCGTCGCATAGACCACCACGATCCCCAGCAGGTTCGGCACGATGTGGCGCATCACGATCGTCATCGGCTTGACGCCCGTCGCGATCGCGGCCTCGACGAACTCGCGGTTCTTGAGCGTCAGCGTCTGCCCGCGCACGACGCGCGCCATCCCCAGCCACGAGATGAGACCGATCCCCATGAACAAGAGCGTGAACGAGCGCCCGAAGATGACCAGCAGCAGGATCAGGATGAACATGTAGGGGATCGAATAGAGGATATCGACGAACCGCATCATCAGGCTGTCGAGCCGTCCGCCGAAATAGCCGGCGATCGCGCCATAGAGCGTGCCGATGACCACCGCCACGGCCGAACCCAGCACCCCCACCAGCAGCGAGATCTGCGTCCCCTGGATCACGCGCGAGAAGAGGTCCCGCGCCTGCTGGTCGACGCCGAAATAGTGCCCGTTCTCGATCGAAGGCGCGCCCTTCTGTGCGATCTTGCCCAGGATCGTCCAGTCGATCTTCTCGATCGACCATACCGCCACATAGGGCCCGATGAACGTGAACAGCACCGCGGCGACGAGCACCAGCGTGAAGAACACCGCCGCCCGGTTGCGCAGGAACCGGCGTCCCGCATCGTGCCAGAGCGAGCGGCCCTTGACCGTCTTGACCTCGGCGCCCTCCTGGGTCGCGAGTGCCTTGGTTCGTGCTTCTGCTTCGACGAGCATCCGGGGTTCCTAGTAGCGGATCTTGGGGTCGATCCAGGCGTAGAGGATATCGACGGCCAGGTTGGCGGCGATGGTCAAGCCGCCCAACAGGATCGTGATCCCCAGGATCGTGGGATAGTCGCGGCTGAGCGCGCTGTTGACGAACCACTGCCCGATCCCGCCGGTCGAGAAATAGAGATCGACCACCACCGAGCCCGTGATCATGCCCACGAACACCGGCCCCAGATACGAGACCACGGGCAGCATCGCCGGCTTCAGCGCGTGTTTGACGACCACCTGCCAGCCCGGCATGCCTTTGGCCCGCGCCGTGCGGATGAAGTTCGAATGCAGCACCTCGAGCATCGAGGAGCGCATGATGCGCGCGATGTTGGCCATGTAGGTCGAGGCCAGTGCGATCACCGGCAGCACCACATAGTTCCACTGTCCGCCGTTCCAGCCGCCGCCCGGCAGCCAGCGCAGCCACAGCGTGAACACCAGCACCAGCAGCGGTGCCAGGACGAAGTTCGGCACCACCTGCGCGCCGATCGTGAAGCCCACCGCCAGGTAATCGGCCCAGCTGTTCTGCTTGATCGCGGCGACGATGCCCATCGAAACCCCGATCAGCGACGCCAGCACGAACGCAAAGAAGCCGTAGCGCACGGTCACCGGAAAGCCCTGCGCGATGATGTCGTTCACCGAGCGGTCGCGATAGACGAAGGAAGGGCCGAAATCGAACCGGAAGACGACGTTGTAGACGTATTCGAGCAGCTGCTGCCACTCCGGCTTGTCGAGCCCGTAGCGCGCATAGATGTTGCGCAGGACGGCTTCGGGAATGGCCCTCTCGCCGGCGAAGGGGGACCCCGGCGCTGTCTTCATCAGGATGAAGGACAGCACGATCAGCACCAGCATCGTCGGTATCGCCACCGCAAGACGCCTGAGGATGAATGCAGTCATGAACAACGGTCCAATTGGCTGGCTGGCCGGCAGCAACGGCTGAAGCCCCGCGCACTGCGCGGGGCCTCGGTCGTGGACATCACACGCTTATTCCGCGGTAATGTACATATCCTTTGCGTACCAGATCTGCTCGACGTTGGTGTACGGCCAGCCCTTGATCGTCGGCTTCTGCATGAAGACCTTGGCGTAGAAGTACACCGGCATGATCGGCACCTCGTCCGCGATGATCTCCTCGACCTTGGTGTAGGCCGGGTTGGGATCGGCGGCCAGGCGGGCGTCCGACAGCAGCTTGTCAACCTCGGCGTTCTTGTAGCGGGAATCGTTCTGCTCGTTGGTGGATTCGAGCAGCGTCAGGAACGTCGAGGCTTCGTTGTAGTCGCCGCACCAGGCGTTCCGGGCGAGCTCGTAGTCCTGCGCGTGGCGCCGGTTGGAGAGCACGTCGAACTCCATGTCCGAGAGCGCGACGTTGACGCCGAGAGTCTCCTTCCACATCTGGCTCACCGCGACGATCACCGCCTTGTGGGCTTCCGAGGTATTGTAGATGTAGTCGACGTTCAGCGGATTGTCCGGCCCGTAACCTGCCTGCTTCATCAGTTCGACCGCCTTGGCGTTGCGCTCTTCCTGCGTCATCGAGGCGATGGGCAGGTCGGGCATCGTGAAGCCGGCCGTGTTGGGGTTGGTCAGCGAATAGGCCGGCGTCTGGCCGCCCTGCAGCACCGCGTTGACCACGATGTCGCGGTCGATCGCGAGGTTGAGCGCCTGCCGCACTTCCTTGATCTTGAGCGCGTCGGGGGCCGAGTCGGTCATGTTGACGTTGAAGTAGTAGGTGCAGAACTGCGGCACCGAGAACGTCTGGTCGGGCAGTTCGGCCTCCAGCGCCGGATATTGCCCCGCCGGAACGTCGGTCTGGTCGACTTCGCCCGCGCGCCAGCGCGTCAGGCCCTGGTTCTCGTCGTTGATCGTCATGAAGTGGACTTCTTCGATGACGGTCTTGTCGTTGTTCCAGTAGTTCGGGTTACGCTTGACCACCACGCGCTCGCCGGGGGAGTTTTCGGCCAGCACATAGGCGCCGTTCGAAACGATGTTCTCGGGCTTGGTCCAGTCGGTGCCGTACTTCTCGACCACCGCCTGCGGTGCCGGGAACAGCGTCGAGTGGGCGAGGGTGCGCACGAACCAGGGGGTGGGTGCGTTGAGTGTCACCTCGACCGTCTTGTCGTCCAGCGCCTTGATGCCCAGTTCGGACAGCGGCATGGGGTTGGTCGGCTCCGAGCCGTCCTCGCCCTTGGCGTTGGATGCGTTGATCTCGGCCGCGTTCTTGACGTGGACCGTCGCCGCATAGGTCGCATAGGTCGAGGCCAGTGCCGGATCGAGCGCGCGCTGCCAGCCGAAGACCACGTCCTGCGCGGTGACCGGCTCGCCGTTCGACCACTTCGCGTCGCGCAGCTTGAAGGTATAGACCGTGAAATCGTCATTGGCCGTGTAGCTTTCGGCCAGGCCCGGAACGGGATTACCCTCGGCGTCTTCGTTGTACAGTCCCTCGAACAGCTGGTTGACCACATAGGCCGTATCGACGTCCTCGGTCAGCTGCGGATCGAGCGCGCGGATATTGTCCAGCACGCGATATTTGAAGACCTGCTCGGCCGCGAGCTCGGTGCCCTCGGGCACTTCGGCGGCGTAGGTGAGCGCGGTGCTTCCCAGCAGGGCGGCCGCGATCACTCCTCCCACGACTGTACGGAGTTTCATTGTCCCATCTCCTTTTGGCGTTTCCCGGAAGCCCCGGATTCGAGTCCAGGGCATGTCTTTGGGCCGGCAAATTTTGACCTGCCGGTCAAGATTACCGAACCGTATATGCCAAGAGCGTCCACTGACAAGCAAAAGCTTGACGTATGCGTCAATGCGGCGACCAGCGCGTCGCAACATATTGTTCCAGAAAGGACTTCACCGGCCCGACGGGTACGCTGCCGGGGGCCGTTCTGGGGAAAAACCCTGCCAAAGGGCTGGTTTGACTAGGCTGCGCGCTCGACGATCGCCGTCACGCCCTGCCCCCCGGCCGTACAGACCGAAATCAGCGCCCGCTGCTTCATCTCCGTCGCCAGTTCCTTGGCCGTCAGGCCGAGGATACGGGCCCCCGTCGCCGCGAACGGGTGGCCATAGGCAAGGCTGGAGCCTTTCGGATTGAGCTTGGTGCGGTCGATCGGGCCCATCGGCGCGTCGCGGCCGAGCACCTCGCGGCAATAATCGGGGTCTTCCCACGCCTTGAGCGTACACAGCACCTGCGCCGCGAAGGCCTCGTGGATCTCGTAGAGATCGAAATCCTGGAGCGTCAGCCCGGCCCGCTTCAGCATCTCGCTCACCGCGATCGTCGGCGCCATCAGCAGCCCGTCGCCATGCGCGAAATCGTTGGCCGCCACCTGCCCGAAGGTCAGATACGCCAGCACCGGCAGGTCGCGCGCCCGCGCCCATTCTTCGCTCGCCAGCAGCACCGCCGCCGCGCCGTCGGTGAGCGGCGTCGAATTGGCTGCCGTCAGCGTGCCCTTGCCGCTCTCGCGGTCGAAGGCCGGCTTCATCGTCGCCATCTTTTCGAGGCTCGTGTCGGCCCGCACATTGTTGTCCTTGAGCACCCCGGCGAACGGCACCACCAGATCGTCGTGGAAGCCTTCGTCATAGGCCTTGGCCGCGTTGAGGTGCGAGGCGAGCGCCAGCTCGTCCTGCGCCGCGCGCGTGATGCCCCATTGCTTGGCCATCAGCTCGCAATGCTCGCCCATCGACAGCCCCGTCCGCGGCTCCTGCGTCGAGGGCGCGACCGGCGTCAACTCGCCCATCGTGAATCCCTTGAACGCGGCCAGCTTCTCGCCCGGCGTCCGCGCCCGGTTGAGCTCGACCAGCCGGTGCTGGAACTTCGTTCCAAAAACGATCGGCGAATCCGATACCGTATCCGAGCCGCAGGCGATCCCGCTCTCGATCTCGCCCGTCGCGATCTTGGCCCCGAGGTTCAGCGCCGCCTGCAGGCTCGTCCCGCACGCGATCTGCAGGCTCGTGCCCGGCGTGCGCGGCGACAGCCCCGCATCGAGCGCCGCCTCCCGCGCGAGGTTGAAGTCGCGGCTGTGCGAGATCACCGCCCCGCCCATCACCTCGTCGACCGCCTGGCCCCGAAGCCCGAACTTGTCCGCCAGCCCGCCCAGCGCCGCCGACAGCATCGAGAGGTTGGTTTCATTGGCATAGCCCGTATAGGCGCGCGTGAAGGGGATGCGCGCCGAGCCCACAATGGCGATCTTCCGCAGTTCCGCCATCTCAGGCCTTCCCTTCCTTGCGTGCATTCATCGGACCGCCCAGGAACGGCGCGAACCCGGTTCCGTAGATCACCCCGATATCGGCGAGGTCGGCCGAGGCCACGATCCCCTCGCTCACCACCAGTTCCGTCATGTCGACGAGCGGCTTCACCAGCTCGCGCCCCAGCCCCGCGAGGTCCTTGTGCGCCGGCGTCTCGCCCTTTTGCGCCTTGCCGTCGACCCATTTGTAGAAGCCTTCGCCGGTCTTGCGCCCGAGCTTGTTCTCGCGCACCAGCCGCGCGAACTTGGATCCCTCGGGCACCGTGTGCTTGAGCTCGGTCGCGACCGACTGCCCCACATCGAGCCCCACCGTATCCATCAGCTCGATCGGCCCCATCGGCATGCCGAACGCCACCGCCGCCGCATCGAGCAGTTCCTTGCTCTCGCCGCGCTCGACCCGCTCGACCGCGCCCAGCATGTAGGGCATGAGCACCCGGTTCACGAGGAAGCCCGGCGCGCTCTTGACCGCCACCGGCGACTTGCCGATCGCCAGCGCAAAACTCGCGCCCATCTGGACGTCGCGGTCCACATTGAAGCCCGAGCGGATCACCTCGACCAGCGGCAGGCTCGCCACCGGGTTGAAGAAGTGGAGCCCGATCAGCCGCGACGGATCCTTGAGCGCCGTCGCGATCTTTTCGAGTTCGATCGAGCTCGTATTGGTCGCAAGGATCGCCTCGGGCCGCGCCTTGGCCTCGACCTCGGCGAAAATCTTCTGCTTGATCTCGAGCTTTTCGACCACCGCCTCGATGATCACGTCGGCCCGCGCGACGCCCTTGCCCGCGACATCCGCCTCGAGCCGCGCCATCGCCGAATTGACCTCGGTGCGTCCCTTGAGCCGCTTCCTGAACAGCTTCTTGGCCCGCTCGAGCGCCGGGTTGATGCGCTCCATGTCGAGGTCCTGCAGCGTCACCGCCAGCCCGCGCAGCGCGCACCAGGCCGCAATATCGCCGCCCATCACGCCCGCCCCGATCACATGCACCCGCCGGAATACCGGCTTCTCCTTGCCCCGCAGCCCCTGCTTCTTGAGCGATTCCGACAGGAAGAACACGCGCCTGAGGTTGCGCGCCGTATCGGTCGCCATCAGCGGCACGAACCCCGCCGCTTCGCCGTCGATCATCGCGCGCCAGTCGTCGCCGTGCTTCTCGAACAGGTCGATCAGCGCATGCGGCGCCGGATAGTGCTCCTTGCGCGCCTTCTTGGCCGTCTCGGCCCGCATCTTCGCGACCACCTGCCCGCGCAGCGGCCCCCACGCCATGATCCGCTCGATCAGCGGCGCCGGGCTCGATCTGCGCTTTTGGAGAACCGCCTTCCGCGCCTCCCAGCGCAGCATGTCGCGATGCCTCACGAGCTTGTCGACGAGGCCCATGCCCCGCGCCGCACCCGCTTTGATCATGCGCCCCGTCAGCATCGCCTGCATCGCCTGCACCGGCCCCGCCTGCCGGATCGACCGGCCGGTCCCGCCGAAGCCGGGGAAGATGCCGAGGTTCACTTCCGGGAACCCCATCCGCGTCTTGTCGTCATTGACCGCGATCCGGTAGTGGCAGGCGAGCGCCAGCTCCAGCCCGCCGCCCAGCGCGAAGCCGTGGATCGCCGCGATCACCGGCGCCTTCATGGCCTCGAGCCGGTCCATCACCGCATGCGCGCGCCTGAGCGCCTCAGGCAGCACGGCCGGGTCCGACATCTGGTCGAACTCGGTGACATCGGCGCCCGCGATGAACCCCGACTCCTTGCCCGACTGGATCACGAGCCCGATCACCTCGCCGCTCGCGATCAGGTCCTCGACCCGCAGCAGCGCCGCCTCGAGCTCGGTGATCGCCAGCCGGCTCAGCGTATTGACCGGCGAATTCGGCGTATCGATCGTCAGCCAGCCGATGCGCTCGAAATCCACCTCGAAGCGCCAGTTGGTCATCGCCGGCATCTGGGGTTGGGGCATTGATCCGTCCTCTTACTCGGCGGCTTCGTCCGCGGGCGCCTCGCGCCGCATCGCATCCGGCTCGCGCCGCGACAATTGCTTGGCCGCCAGTTCGTCGAACTCGAAATCGTCGACCTTGATCACCCGGTCCGTCGCCATGTCGGCGAGCCTGAGCGTTGCCGCTTCCGCCTCGGTGATCACGCCCTTCTCCACCGCATCGGTGATCGCATCGCGGTCGAGACGCCGCTCGATAATGCCCTTCTTGATCGCCCGTACGAACTTGTGTTCCACATCCTCGGCCGCCGTGACCTTGATCATCGCGTCTTCGAGAACGCCCGTCACGTCCTTTGGGTCCATCGTCACATAGGTGCCCATCGTCAGCCGGTCGCGGAACGCCCCCGGCCGCAGCACCTGCCGCGCAAAGCGATAGGTCTCGCGGTCCGAGGCGGGCCGCCTGTGCCGCCCGAGCGGGAACACGAGAATGCGCATCGCCCAGCGCAGGACCGGATTGGGGAAGTTCGCGAACACCCCCGCAAAGCTCTGCTCGATCGCATAGAGGTGGTCGCGCGCGATCGCATCGACCAGCGGCTTGTCCTCGGCGATATGGCCGTCATCCTCATACCGCTTCAGCACCGCCGACAGCAGGTAAAGGTCCGAGAGAATATCGGCCATGCGGCCGCTCAGCCGCTGCTTGCGCTTGAGATCGCCGCCGAGGAACGCGACCGTCCAGTCGCCCACCAGCGCAAAGCTCTGCGCATAGCGCGCGAGCTGCCGGTACCATTTCGTCATCTCGGGCGCGACGCCGCCTGGGCTCGACGCGAACGCGCCGAACGTCAGCGCATGGAGGAACGAGCCCACCATGTTGCGCAGCATGAAGCTGATATGCCCGCCGAACGCCCCGTCGAACGCCGCGAGCCCCGCCTTCCGGTCGGAATTCTGCGCCGCGGCGATCTCCGTATAGAGATAGGGATGCGCCCTCAGTGCCCCCTGCGCAAAGGTGATCAGCGTGCGCGTCAGGATGTTCGCGCCCTCGACCGTGATCGCCACCGGCGTCGTCATATAGCCCGAGAACAGATAGTTGCTCGGCCCGTCCTGCACCGCGCGTCCGCCATGAATGTCGAGCGCGTCGTTCACCCGGTCGCGCATCGCATCGGTCGTCCGATATTTGAGCAGCGCCGAGATCACCGCCGGCTTCTGGCCCTCATCGACCATCGACGCGGTCAGTCCGCGCGCCGCCTCGAACGTATAGGCCGAACGCACCAGCCGGCTCAGCGG
>JBIQKK010000150.1:0-3226 GCA_044506585.1 Hyphomicrobiales bacterium | reverse complement strand
GCAAGGACGTGACCGCCAAGTGCTATGGCGGCGACGCCACCCGCAAGCGCAAGCTGCTCGAAAAGCAGAAGGCGGGCAAAAAGCGCATGCGCCAGTTCGGCAATGTCGAGATCCCGCAGGAAGCGTTCATCGCCGCGCTCAAGATGGGCGACGAGAAATGACGGGCGAACGTTGGTTCCTCAGCAAGGGAAACGGACACCAGGTTGCCAATCGCCGGAAGGCGCTGGAGTTTGTGATTTCGAACTTGAGAACGTTCGGGTTGTTGACGAAAGGACAGTAGAGTTTCCGCCCTACGGCACCTGTCACTTTGCCTCCTACACCGACCAGCAGGGCGCAATGATCAGTACACCTGATCGCGACGACAACGAGTTCGGCAGCGCGGATTGGCATACGCGCGACAACATCATGATGTTCCGTGACTTCGGAGATGGGCGCTGCATCGTGTACATTAGTCCCATCAAGCCGCTATTTGGGCTGCGCACGATTGGGTACCATGGCGTCACATGGGAAAACGTGCTTCGAACTTGCAGTTTCAAACGGGTATTTAAGACACGGCCGCAATGAGCCCGACTGTCAAATACGACCCCGACGCCAATGCCGCCTATATCCGCTTCTCGCCCCAGCCGGTGGAGGAGAGTGAGGAGGTCTCGGAGGGCATCGTCATCGATTTCGACGCGGAAGGCCGGATCGTGGGCCTCGAAGTGCTGGACGCGCGGGCTCACCTCCCGCCCGACCTGCTGGCCAGGGCCGCCTGACCACCTCCCACCTTCCCCCCATCTCCGCGCTCGGCTAGTCTGGCTCACCCCAGCGGCGGAGCGTCCCAATGGCGAGCCTGCTTACCCTGACTTTTTCCCAACCCACGCTCACGCTCGAAGCGGGCGATGTGCTGATCAAGGAGGGCGACCGGGGCGGGGATATGTATGTCCTCGAATCCGGCGGCCTGAGTGTCGAGCGCGATGGGGTCGTCATCGCGCATATCCGCAATCCCGGCGCTCTGGTGGGTGAAATGAGCGTGCTGCTCGGCACCGAGAACACCGCGACGGTGCGCGCCGAAAGGGCCACGAGCCTGCGCGTCGTCAAGGATGCGCTCGCCTATCTCGAACGGCAGCCGCTCGTGGCGCTGCGCGTCGCCATGTTGCTCAGCCAGCGGCTCGATGCGACTTCGGCCGCGCTGGTCGAGCTCTCCAAGAGCAAGGCGGCCGAGCCGTCCTTGTTCAAGAGCCTCATGGCGACGCTATCGGGAGACAAGGGATAAGATGGCCAATGTGCTCACGCTGACGAGAGGCCAGCCCCTGCGCTCGCTGGCGGCCGGCGAGGCCCTGATCGAAGCCGGCGATTCCGGCGGTGAGCTCTATGTGCTCGAAGCGGGGCGTCTCACGGTCGAACGCGATGGCGTGGTGATTGCAACGATCGCCGAGCCGGGCGCGCTGGTGGGGGAGATGAGCGTGCTGCTCGGCGTCGACCATTCGGCCACCGTGCGCGCCGAGACCGAGAGCAGCGTGCGCGTCATCGAGGACGCGCTGCCCTTCCTCGAGCGCACGCCGCTGATGGCGCTCCATGTCGCGACACTGGCCTGCGAGCGCCTCGACCGGACCAGCGCGCTCGTCGTGCAACTGCGCAAGGAGGCCGACGACAAGGCCGAGGAGCAGGGCGTTTTCGGACGGATCTTCAGCGCGCTGACGGCTCCGGCGCCCCGCACACGCGCGGAGCATGAATAAAGGCCGCTCGGCGGGGCGTCGGCGGGCATCCGCCAGTTCGACCAACAGAGCGGCGGCGGCCGACATCCAGGGCCGGCCGGCGGATGGTGACGCCTAGTCGGTCACGGGCCAGCTGCCATCGCCCTGCAGGCACGCCGCCGAGTACCCCATATAGGGGAGATCGGCGGTTCCCCACAGCGCGGCCAGGGCGGTAAGCGAGGGTTTGCTGGTCAGCCGGTCGCACGCGCCGTCGGGAAACTTGTGCTCGGCCTGGGCGCTCTCGGAGCAGATCCTGCTGTCGATCACCAGCGAGCTGACGCGGCGCCGGTTGTCGTCTTCGCCGAAACGAGCCTCGTAGGCCGGCATCCATCCCAGGTGTTGCGGCAGCACGAACGGGATCGTGTAGTCCTCGGAGGGGCCCGGGCCCTCGTTCACCTTGGCATAGGGCGTGACGAGGTCAAAATTCTCGTAGGCATCCAGCAGGAAGCCAACGGCCTTCTGCACGGTCTTGCCCTCCGCCGCTTCCGGACCGGCCGGATCAATCCCCTGCGCGCGTGCGAGTTCTGCGGTGGAGAGCAACTGGCCGAGCTGGATGTTGGTGTAGTGCAGCGAGCGTGCCCCGCGCCTGGCTTCGGTGGGCAGGCTGCCGTCATCGCGCATCTCACTCAGGATCTCCCTCCACCTGTCGAGGGCAGGTTCCATCATCGAGCGGTCACCCACCAGGGCACCGAAGGCCGCGGCCGGCATCATGTTGGCCAGCGCGTGGTTACTCGCTTCGGTATAGTTGAATGAGCCGGGGCGATTTCCCGATGGGATCAGATGGTGGTAGTCGTCGACTCGCCGCTTGAACCAATCGAGGACGGCCGCGTCTTCGGACGGCTCAAGGGGTTCGAGCCGGCGCGCATCGGCATAGGC
Organism: Hyphomicrobiales bacterium; assembly: GCA_044506585.1. Taxonomy (GTDB): domain Bacteria; phylum Pseudomonadota; class Alphaproteobacteria; order Rhizobiales; family Devosiaceae; genus Devosia_A. The sequence goes on along the minus strand of JBIQKK010000150.1, from coordinate 614 downwards.
GAAGATGAAGTTTCGCAGCAGGCTGTTGCCGATCCACGAAATGTCGTCGAACGCGCGGGGCGAGCTTCGCTTGGCGCCCGGCTTCAGGGCGTCGGCGGCCGCCCAGCTCGACATCAGCGTGGTGATGTTGCGGCAGTCCGTGGCGCTGCCCGCGACGCACGCATTATGGGCGCCCATCGCCGCGTGCAGGAGCGGGGTGAACCAGTCGTCCGCGCGCGCGATGTAGTTACGGTCGGTCACCTTGGCTGTCACGGTCAGGATCGGCTCGCCCGCGAGCACATCCTCAAGGCGCTCCCCGTCGCCGACCCTCGCCTGGCACAGGAAATAGGCCGGATCGGAGCCGTTGACGGAGGGCAGGAGGTCTCGCCGTTCGGCCGGATCGGCGATCAGGATGCCGGGGTTGGGCAGGGTGGTGTCACCGGGCGACAGCCGGTGCACCAGTTCCAGCGACGATCCGACGAAGTCCTTGGCCGGGGGCAGCCCGTTCGCCTCGCGCAGCGCGTTCATGGCGGCGCGCGCCCGGCCGCCCCATTGCCCATCGACCGGCCCGGGATCGTGGCCGAGGCGGATCAGCGCCTCCTGCGCCGCCTCGACGGTTGCGGCTTGATAGGGCT
>JBIQKK010000040.1:14808-22576 GCA_044506585.1 Hyphomicrobiales bacterium | reverse complement strand
TAGGCGTCGTACGCCTTCTGGTCGGCGAACTCCATCGAGAAGCCGAAGCGGTAGTCGTTCTTGGGGCTCACCTGCCGCAGTTGTTCGAACTTCTCGACGCCCGGAATGTCCTCCAGCGCGGCCTTCGCGTCCCGCAGGAACATCTTTTCCTGCAGCGAACCGTGCGCGTGGCGCAGGGAGAAAACGACGGTATGGCGGATCATCCTCAGGCCTCCGCTTCGAGGGACGCGGCCTCGCTCGCCGCAATGGCCGCCATATTGACGATGCCGCGGCTCGTCGTCGAGGGCGCAAGGATGTGCGCCGGCGCCCGCAGTCCCATCAGGATCGGGCCGACCGACAGGGCGTTGGTCATTTCCTTGAGCAGCGTCATCGACAGGTTCGCGGCCTCGAGATTGGGGAACACCAGCAGGTTCGCCTCCCCTTTCAATACGCTGTCGGGAATATAGCGTTCCCGCAGCGCCTCGTTGAGCGCCAGGTCGCCCTGCATCTCGCCTTCGACGATCAGGTCGGGCGCGACAGCCTTCAGCTTGCGATAGACTTCGCGCATCTTGAATGCGGTATCCCCGTCGCGCGAGCCGAAGTTCGAATAGCTGAGCAGCGCCACCTTGGTTTCGATGTTGAAGCGCTTGAGGTGATTGCGCGCCTGGAGCGCAATCGCGACGATTTCGTCCGCGGTCGGATCGATGTTCACATAGGTGTCGGTCAGGAAGAACGCGCCGCGCGGCATGATCAGCATGCTGAGCGCGGAGACATCCTTTATGCCCGGCTGCATGCCCAACACCGAGCGGATGTCGCGCACATGCTTGATGTAGCGTCCCTGCAACCCGCAGATCATCGCGTCCGCGTCGCCGCGCTTGACGGCGAGCGCAGCAATCGTCGTCGTATTGGTGCGCACGATCGTGCGGGCCGTCTCGGGCGTCACCCCGGAGCGCCCGACCAGCGAATGGAACAGCGCGACATAGTCGCGGTAGCGCGGATCGTCTTCGGGGTTGACGATCTCGAAATCCCGGCCGGGAGAAATCGTCAGGCCGAACCGCCGGATGCGGGTCTCGACCACCTGCGGACGGCCGATGAGGATCGGTCGCGCGATGCCTTCCTCCATCAGCACCTGCGCCGCCCGCAGCACGCGCTCATCCTCGCCGTCGGCGAAGACGATCCGCTTCTGCGCGCCCTGCGCCCGGTCGATGATCGGTTTCATCACCAGGCCCGAGCGGAACACGAACCGGTTGAGACTGTCGTGATAGGCATCGAAATCGGCGATCGGCCGCTTGGCCACGCCGCTCGCCATCGCCGCCTTCGCCACGGCCGGCGCAATCCGGAGGATCAGGCGCTGGTCGAACGGGTTCGGGATGATGTGCTCGGGCCCATAGACGGCCGGCTGGCCGGTCGGCGACACCTCGAGGCCCGGGTCATGCGCGAGCCTCGCAATCGCATAGGAGGCCGCGAGCTTCATCTCCTCGTTGATCTCGGTGGCGCCCACATCGAGCGCACCGCGGAAGATGAAGGGGAAACATAGAACGTTGTTCACCTGGTTGGGGTAGTCCGAGCGCCCGGTGCACACCATCGCGTCCGGCCGCAGGGCCTTGGCATCTTCCGGCATGATCTCGGGCGTGGGATTGGCGAGCGCCAGGACCAGCGGGTTGGGCGCCATCCGTTTGAGCATTTCGGGCTTCAATGCCCCCGGCGCCGACAGCCCAAGGAAGATGTCGGCATCGTCGAAGACCTCGGCAAGCGTCGTGGCCTTGCTGTCGGAGCGGCAGAACTTGCCGCGCCACTTGTCGTTGACGTCGCTGCGCTTGTCGGTCAGCAGCCCGTCCTTGTCCGCAACCCAGATGTTTTCGAGCCGTGCCCCGAGCGCGAGCAGGATGTTGAGGCAGGCGATTGCCGCTGCCCCTGCCCCGCTGGCGCAGATCTTCACGTCCTCGATCTTCTTGCCGGAAAGCTCGAGCCCGTTCAGCACCGCGGCCCCGACGATGATGGCGGTTCCGTGCTGGTCGTCGTGGAACACCGGGATCGGCATCCGCGCCCGGAGGCCCTCTTCGATCTCGAAGCATTCGGGCGCCTTGATGTCTTCGAGATTGATGCCGCCGAAGGTCGGCCAGAGCGGGCTGATGATTTCGATCAGCTTCTTGGGATCGCGCTCCTCGATCTCGATGTCGAACACGTCGATGCCGGCGAACTTCTTGAAGAGGACCGCCTTGCCTTCCATCACCGGCTTGCTCGCGAGGGCACCGATCGCGCCGAGCCCGAGAACCGCCGTGCCGTTCGAAATCACCCCCACCAGATTGCTGCGCGAGGTGTAGCGGCTGACTGCCTCGGGATCCTCGGCGATGGCCTCGCACGGTGCCGCCACGCCCGGCGAATAGGCCAGAGCGAGGTCCCGCTGGTTGCCCAGTGGCTTGGTCGGTTGAATTTCGAGCTTTCCCGGCTTGGGGAACTCATGGAAATGCAGCGCCGCCTCACGCCGCGCGCGATTTTGCTCGTCGGTTTCGGAAGACATGGTCACCCTCGTAGTCAGACCGTCTCGTGCCACCAAATAGATAGCAAGGGAAGCGCGTCGCGGGGAGGAAAACGCCGCCGCCGGGCCGGTCAGGCCGCGGCGTCGGCGGTTAGCGTCGGTTCGGCGGCCGGAATTGCCATGGGCATCGCCTGCGGCCTGCCGTTCAATGCCAGCGCCAATTCGCGGAAAGCACTGGCCTTCAAGGCCGGAGCGAAGAGGAAGCCCTGCGCCATCACGACCCCCCGTCCCCGCAGATACAGCGCCTGCGCCTCGGTTTCGACGCCCTCGGCCACGATCTCGGTGCCAAGGTCGCGGCACATCGAGATCAGCCCGTCGAGAACGGGAACGGCCTGGGTATCTGATTTGATCATGTCCACGAAGACGCGGTCGATCTTGATGACATCCACCCCCAGCGTCTGCATGTAGGCGAGGTTCGAATGCCCCGTCCCCACATCGTCCATCGCGAGGCGAACCCCCAGCGCGTGGAATCCGGCAATCACGGCGGCGGCCGTAGCGTTGTTGCCAATCGGACGGCGCTCGGTGATTTCGAACACCAGCTGCCGGAACGAGATGCTGGAACCGCCGAAGATCGCCTGCACGTCTTCGACAATGGTCGTATCGCGGAAGTGCCCCTCGAACAGATTGATCGAGATCTTCATGTCCGGCATGTCGACGCACAGATCGGCCAGGTCATTGCGCGTCTGCTGCATGATGCTCAGCGTCATCGGTATGGCGAGGCCGGTGATCTCGGCATATTCGATGAACGAGCCCGGCATCACCACTTCGCCGTTGCGCTTCTCCCAGCGGCAAAGCACCTCGCAGCCCGCGAGGCGCCCCGTCTTGAGATTGATCACCGGCTGGTAATAGGGCTTGAGTTCACCCGAAGCGATCGCGCGCTCGAGGTCGAAGGCGGGCAGCTTGCTGCGGCGCACATATTGCAGCGCGAGGATGAGGAACGCGCCGCTCATGATGCAGGCGATGATCGTGAAGCTGACGTCGAGATCGGCATAGTCGGCGCGCACGATAGCGAACGGCACGGCCGCCTCGACGCGCACGGGCAACTCGCCCGCGATCACCTCCGAGGAGATGAACTCGGCGCCGCCCCGGTCGAACGCCGACGCGTCACCCGCGACCATGACCGGAACGCCGTTGGTGAGCGAAAGGCGCACCATCGCCGTCGGTTTGAACCGCGCCAACAGGCCCGTCGAATTGCTCGAGATGATGGGCACGAAGGCCGAAACGAGCCGCGCCGTCCCGAAGGCCTGGGTCACCTTGATCACCGGAATATCGAGCGTGGTCAGCGTGCCGACCGACATGCTCTCGGTGTGGCCCGGAATTGCGAGGTTTTCCGACAGGGGTGAGTATTTCACCTGGGAGCCGAAGGCGTCGCAATACTGCACGCCGTCGGCATTCTCGACCACCACCTGCTTGAGGAACAGGCTGCGCTGGATTTCCCGGTGAACGTTGCCGATGAAGGTCGGCGTACACAGCGACGGGCTGTCGGTCAGGATGGCGCGCAGCGAAGCGATGCCGTCATAGGCGCCTGTCTCGATGCGTTCGCTGACGGCCTCGAGCGAAGCCTGCAGCTGCGCTCGCTCGCGCACCCGCACATAGTTGTCGAGCAGCCAGTCGACGCCCATCACCGGCACGAAAGCCAGGATCGCCGCAATCAGCGTCAGAATATGCGAGTACCGCGATGCCACGCTGAGACTCGACTCCCCCAGTATTCACCAAGGGGTAGCGGCCCCGACTTAAGACATCGTTAACGGACATTAACCATGCCTTGCCTGGGCCGCTGCGCTGCGGGCCTGCGGCTATTTCTCCTGGACGTTGAGCCTCAGATGCAGCTCGCGCAGCTGCTTGGCCGACGCCGGGGCCGGCGCGCCCATCAGCAGATCCTGCGCCTGCTGGTTCATGGGGAACAGCGTGATCTCCCGCAAATTCTCGGCCCCGCAGAGGAGCATGACCACCCGATCGATGCCGAACGCGGCCCCGCCATGCGGCGGCGCGCCGTACTGGAACGCCCGGTAGAGGCCGCCGAACTGCTCCTCGACCTCGGCACGCGTCTTGCCCGTGAGCTCGAAGGCCTTGACCATCGTCTCGGGCTCCTGGTTACGGATCGAGCCCGACGCGATTTCGAAGCCGTTGCAGACGGCGTCGTACTGGTACGCCTTGATCGTCAGCGGGTCGCGCGTGTTCAGCGCCTCGAGCCCACCCTGCGGCATCGAGAAGGGGTTGTGCGCGAAGTCGAGGCGCTTTTCTTCCTCGCTCCACTCGTAGAACGGGAAATCGACGATCCAGCAGAGCTCGAAGCGGTCCTTGTCGACAAGGTCCAGCTCGGTGCCGACCCGCGTCCGCGCTTCGCCGGCGAACCGGTACATCTTGTCGGGCCGCCCGAGCACGAAGAACACGGCATCCCCCTCGCCCAGTCCCAGCTGGCCGCGGATGGCTTCCGTCCGCTCCGGTCCGATGTTCTTGGCGACCGGCCCCGCGCCTTCGAGGGCACCGTTCTCGGTGCGCCAGAAGATGTAGGCGAGGCCCGGCTGTCCCTCGCTCTGCGCCCAGCCATTCATGCGGTCGCAGAACGCACGGCTGCCGCCGCCCTTGGCCGGCACGGCCCACACCTCGGTCTTGTCGTCGCTGGCGATCTGCCCGGCGAACACCTTGAACCCCGAGCCCGCGAAATGCTCGGTCACCGCCTGCATTTCGATCGGGTTGCGGAGGTCCGGCTTGTCGGTCCCGTACTTGCGGATCGCCGTCTCGTACGGGATGCGCGGCCAGTCCTTGCTGACGGGCTTGCCGTCCGCGAACTCCTCGAACACCGCGGTCATCACCGGCTGGACCGTCTCCCAGACGTCCTCCTGGGTGACGAAGCTCATCTCGAGGTCGAGTTGATAGAACTCGCCCGGCAGGCGGTCGGCGCGCGGGTCCTCGTCGCGGAAGCACGGCGCGATCTGGAAGTACCGGTCGAATCCGGCAACCATCAGCAGCTGTTTATACTGCTGGGGCGCCTGCGGCAGCGCGAAGAACGTGCCCGGATGGATGCGGCTCGGCACGAGGAAGTCGCGTGCGCCTTCGGGCGACGATGCCGTCAGGATCGGCGTCGAATATTCGCCGAAACCCGCCTCGCCCATCCGTCGGCGCATCGACGAAATGATCTTGGTGCGCTTGACGATGTTGGCATGCAGCGTCTCACGGCGCAGGTCGAGGAAGCGGTAGCGCAGGCGGATGTCCTCGGGATAGTCCGGCTCGCCGAAGACCGGCAGCGGCAATTCCTTGGCCTCGCCCAGCACTTCCAGTTCGCGAATGAAGACCTCGACCTCGCCGGTCGCCTGCTTGGGGTTGACCGTCTCGGGGGTGCGGGCTTTCACCTCGCCATCGATCCGGATCACCCATTCCGAGCGGACCTTTTCGGCCAGCTTGAAGGCGGCCGAATCCGGGTCCGCCACCAGCTGCGTCATGCCGTAATGGTCACGCAGATCGATGAACAGCAGGCCGCCATGGTCGCGGACGCGATGCACCCAGCCCGAAAGGCGCACATTATTGCCCACATCCGCCGTCGTCAGGGCAGCGCATGTGTGTGAGCGATAACGGTGCATTTTCGGTCTCTTTTGAGGGTTGGAGTCGGCCAAAATGGCGCCGGACAAGCGCACGCACACCCGTGAATGTCAAGATTTCCCGGGCCCGGGCAGTCCGAAGGCGCTAACCTTGTCCCATTCGCCGCTGGAGCGCGGCGCAAACCCCTGATATGAGCGGAATTTCAAGCCCTGGTGTCCCGGGGCGCCGAAAGTGATCAAGACTGGACCATTATGGAGCTGATTACCTCGACCGACGCGCTTGCGGGATTCTGCGCGCGTGCCACCAAGTTCGATTTCGTCACCGTCGACACCGAATTCCTCCGCGAAACGACCTATTGGCCTAAACTCTGCCTGTTGCAGGCCGCCACCCCCGATGAAGCCATCCTCGTCGATCCGCTCGCCGATGGGCTGAGCCTGGTCCCGTTCTTCGAGCTCCTGGCCAACAAGAAGATCGTCAAGGTCTTCCACGCCGCGCGCCAGGACATCGAGATCTTCGTCAAACTCTCCGGTGTCGTGCCGCAGAACATCTTCGACACCCAGATCGCGGCGTCCGTCTGCGGCTTCGGCGACAGCGTCAGCTATGACAATCTCGTGCGCTCGGTCACCGGCATCGATCTCGACAAATCCTCGCGCTTCACCGACTGGTCGCACCGTCCGCTGACCGAAAAGCAGCGCCAGTACGCGCTCGCGGACGTCACCCACCTGCGCGACATCTACATCAAGCTCCGCCAGCAGGTCACCGAGACCAACCGCTGGGACTGGGTCGAGGATGAGCTGCAGATCCTGCGCTCCATCGACACCTATGTCGTCAAGCCCGAAAACGCCTGGGAGCGCTTCAAGACCAAGCTCAGCCGGCCTCGCGACCTCGCCGCCCTGCGCGTGATGGCCGCCTGGCGCGAGCGCCGCGCGCAGGATACCGACCAGCCGCGCAGCCGTATCCTCAAGGACGACGCGCTGATCGAACTTGCCATGCAGCGCCCGCAGACGCCCGAGGCCTTCGACAAACTTCGCGCGGTGCAGCGCGGCTACGGCCGCTCCAACGCCGGCCAGGAACTCATCGCGATCATCAAGGACGTCGAGGCGCTGCCCAAGAGCCAGCTGCCGCCGGCGCCCGAACGCTACCGGGGTCCGTCCCCCAAAGGCGCCGTCGGCGACCTCGTTCGCGTCCTGCTCAAGGCCGTCAGCGAAGAGCACGGCGTCGCCGCGCGCATCCTTGCGACCTCAGACGAAATCGACGCCCTCGTTCTCGACGACGAGGCCGACGTCCCCGCCCTCCACGGCTGGCGCCGCAAGCTCTTCGGCGAAAAGGCGCTCGCGCTCAAACACGGCAAGATCGGCCTCGCCGCCACCCGCAAAGGCATCGTCGAGTTCCCGATCGAGCACTGAGGCTGGAACGAAGCCCGCAATCGGCCTATTTTGCCTTCATGCGCGACCTGAACCGGGAACAGTTGCTGGCCGAACTCCGCGCGCTCAAACCCCAGTTTGAGCGAAAGGGCGTTGCGCATCTTGCCATATTCGGTTCGCGCGCCCGTGGCGACAACCGTCCCGATAGCGATGTGGATCTGCTTCTCGAGGCAGAGCCGGACAGGAAGTTCTCTCTGCTTGACGCCATTGGGGCCGGGCACATCGTCCAGGATAATCTGGGATTGCAGACCAGCGTCGTGGTCCTCGATCGTTTTGCGCCGGCAGA
>JBIQKK010000040.1:7933-14708 GCA_044506585.1 Hyphomicrobiales bacterium | reverse complement strand
TGGTCGCCGGCGAGGAACGCGAGGTCCTGCGGCAGGTGTAGGTGCAGCCTGTTGCCCTCCAGCGAGAAATGCGCGCGTGGCAGGACGCCGGGCATGGCCGCCGACATCGGATAGGCCACGCGGAAGATCGCGCCGATCAGCCGCGCCTTCATGTTCCCTGCCGGGCCCGCCAGCGCCATCAGCGACTGGCTCATCGATTTGTGCTTGAGCCCCATGTAGCGCACCGCCAGTGACTCGGCGAGGAAGGCGCGCCCGGGGTGATCGACGCCGGTCAGCGATCCGTAGGCCACCATATCGACGCTCTGCTCCCCGCGATAATCGGGATGCCCGCGCCAGCCGACATCGGACAGGTAGCAGGCGACTTTGCGCAGACGCGCCTCCTCGGCCGTTTCGCTGATCCGGGCCGCCGCGAGGAAATCGCCCGAAAACGCGATAAGGTCGCTCGCATGGGCCGGCGAGCGCGAGCGGAGGATCGAGATTTCCTCCGCCCCCTGGATCAGCGGATCGAGATCGCGCTCCTCCGGCGCCAATTGTCCGAACAGGTACCCTTCGCGGACGCCCTGCGCCGAGAAGATCACGCTGTCGAACTTCCCCTCGCGCAGGACTTCGGCCAGCACCGCCGCGCCGAACGGCACCAGCTCGCGCCGCGAGGAACTGGTGTATTCCGCGCCCGGATAGGACTTGCCGCCGGGGGCCGCCTCGACGATCTCCTCGCAGAGCTTGATGAGGTCGGACGCCTTGGTGACGTAGTGGTGCACCATGTGCAGCGGGTATTCGCGCAGGTTCTGGTGCACCTTGGCGAGAGCCCGCCAGGTTCCCCCGATTGCGCAGAACACGCCACCCGGTTTCGCCTTGAGCATCGGCGACCGGCCCACCCGCTCGCGCGCAATCTGGCGTGCCTTCTCCACGGAGCGGGCTGAATCGTCCTGCATCCGGATCACGCCCAGTTCGTGGGTCTCGCCCACCTCGTCCTGCCCGGCCCGGATCGCCGACAGCTCGAGACTCCCGCCGCCGAGGTCGCCCACGACGCCGGTGAAGTCGGGAATGCCCGCAACCACTCCGAGCGCCGCATAATGCGCTTCGGCCTCGCCGCTCAGCACTTCGACCTTGGCCCCCATGGTGGCTTCGACCGCATCGACGAAGGCCCTGGAGTTCGTTGCGTCCCGCACCGCGGACGTCGCGAGTACGTGCACCTCGCCCGCCTTCATCAGGCGCGCGACGAGCGCAAAGCGCTGGATTGCCGTCAGCGCCCGGTCGATGTTCTCGTAAGCGAGCCGTCCGGTTTGGGCGAGCCCGCGGCCGAGGGCGCAGGCGGCCTTCTCATTGTAAAGCGGCGTCAGCGACCGCGCGAGCCGCTCATAGACCACCAGCCGCACCGAGTTGGAGCCGATGTCGAGCACGGCCACCGGCCGGGCGCCCTGGAGGCGCCCCTGCGCCGTCGGGTCCGCGTCGAGACCCCAGAACTCGTTCAATCGTCACTCTCTTCGTTGTCGCGCTGCAGGGCGCTGCCGCGGCCGGAGAGGCTGGCATTGGTCATGAAGTAATTGTGGGCGCTGTAGGGCTCCTGGCCCTCCTCGAGCGGCTTACGGTGCGAGCTGCCGTCCGGCAGCACCTCCCAGCTCTGCATGTTGTCCTTGAGATAGGCGACCAGCATGCGGTCGAGGATCTGCTTATGCACGGTCTTGTTGAGGATAGGAACCATCACCTCGACGCGCCAGTCGAGGTTGCGCTGCATGATGTCGGCCGACGACATGTAAACCTTCGCCTTGCGCGAGGGCATCGGCTCGCCGTTACCGAAGCAGAAGATGCGGGAGTGTTCGAGGAAGCGGCCGACCACCGACTTCACCCGGATATTGTCCGAGAACCCGGGGATGCCCGGCCGCAGGCAGCAGATGCCCCGCACAATCAGCTCGATCTTCACGCCCTTCTGGCTCGCATCGTAAAGGGCGTCGATGATCTCGGGATCGACCAGTGCATTCATCTTGAGCCAGATGCTGGCGGGCTCGCCGCGCTCGGCGAACTTCACCTCGCGCGCGATGTGCTCGAGCAGCGTTGAGCGCAGGTTGACCGGCGAGACCGCCACGCTCTCGAGTTCGGTCGGTCGCGCATACCCGGTTATGAAGTTGAACACCCGCGCGACGTCCCGAGTGATCGAGGGGTCGGTCGTGAAGTAGCTGAGGTCGGTGTAGATCTTGGCCGTGATCGGGTGGTAGTTGCCCGTCCCGAGGTGGCAGTAACTCACCAGCTTGCCGTTCTCGCGCCGCACGACCTGGCTCATCTTGGCGTGCGTCTTGAGCTCGATGAAGCCGAACACCACCTGCGCGCCCGCCCGTTCGAGGTCGCGGGCCCAGCGGATATTGGCCTCCTCGTCGAACCGCGCCTTGAGCTCCACGAGGGCTGTGACGGATTTCCCCTGCTCGGCGGCCAGCACCAGCGCCTTGACGATCGGGCTGTCGCGGGAGGTGCGATAGAGCGTCTGCTTGATGGCGACCACGTCGGGGTCGCGTGCCGCCTGGCCGAGGAACTGCGCCACCACGTCGAAGCTCTCGAACGGATGGTGGACCAGCAAATCCTTGGCCCGGATCGCCGCGAAGATGTCGCCGTTGAAGTCGCGCACCCGCTCGGGGAAGCGCGGCAGATAAGGCGGGAACTTCAGATCCGGCCGGTCGATGTCGCAGATCTTGGCGGCATCCGCGAGCCCGAGGAATCCTTCGACCTCGAAGGTGTCCGCCGGGGTCGCCCCCAGCCGGTCCGAGATTTGCCGGCGGAGCGCGCGCGGCATCTTCCTTTCGATCTCGAGCCGGATCACCTGGCCCCGCCGCCGCTGCCGCAGCGCCGTCTCGAATTCCATCACGAGGTCCGCCGCCTCGTCGTCGATTTCGAGCTCGCTGTCGCGGATGATGCGGAAGGCGCCCGAGCCGGCGACTTCGTAGCCCGGAAACATCTTGTGCAGGTAGAGGTTCACGAGCGTGTCGATGGTCACCATCTCGATCCGGCCGTCCGCGGTCAGGCCGGACGGCAGGCGGATGAACCGGTCGAGGTTGGACGGCACGCGCACCAGCGCCGTCATCGTGGTCGCCGAGCCCGGCCGGGTCAGTTCGAACGCCAGCGTGAACCCCAGATTGGGGATGAACGGGAACGGATGCGCCGGATCGACCGCGATCGGCGTCAGCACCGGGAAAATCTCCTCGCGGAACAGGCGCTGGAGATATTTCTGCTGGTCGGCCGACAGATCGTCCGCTTCGTGGATCACCACGCCCGCGCCGAACAGTTCTTCGCGCAGCGTCTGCCAGTGGTCCTGCTGCTCGAGCTGCAGGTGCTGGGCGAGCGTTGCGATCTCTTCGAGCTGCTCGGCCGGCGTGAGGCCGTCGGCGCTCTGCTTGGTCATGCCGGCACGCTGCTGGCCCTTGAGTCCCGCGACGCGCACCATGAAGAATTCGTCGAGATTGTTGGCCGAGATCGAGACGAACCGCATGCGCTCGAGCAGCGGATGGTTGGCGTTCCCCGCCTCCTCCAGCACGCGCATGTTGAACTGCAGCCAGCTGACCTCGCGGTTGACGAACCGGGCCGGGCTCTGGCGCAGCGTCGCGACGTCCGGGTTCTCGGTCTCTTCGGGCGTGATGTCGGTCATCTCATTCATCGTCGCTGCCTTCCACGTCCAGCTCGTCCTCGGCGACCCCGCGCTCGGCGAGCGCCGCCGCCGCGACCGATCGCGTGATCGCCGTGCCGCGGCTGAGCGCGATGCGGTCGACCAGATCCGCCAGCGCCACCGCCTCCTCGGGCGAGCGCTCCATCCGGGCGACGAGGTAGCTGATGATCCTGGGATCGACCGACACTTGCCGGTCGCCGAACAGCTTGACGAACATCTGTGACAATTGGATGTCGTCGGTCACGGCGACCGTGAAGTGCGCGGCCAGTCTCGCCCGGGACTTCAGATCATCGGTCTCGAACGGCCAGTTGGCAATGGCCTCGCGCGCCGTCATCAGGACCGGGCGCCCATCCCGCATCGCCTGGTTCAGCAGGTGGAAGAGCGCGTCTTCGTCGAACCCCGCCCGGTCGACGTCCTCGACCACCAGCGGGGCCGTGCCGCCCTCCCCCGCCAAACCCTCGAGATCCTCGGGTCCTGCGAGCTTCGCCCCCACCCGCTGCGCCCAGATCCGGCTGATATGCGACTTGCCGGCCTTGGCGGGTCCGACGACCAGCGTCAGCGGTCCGGGCCAGTTGGGAAACGCGCGGATATGCGCCAGCGCCAGCCGGTTGCCGTCCCCCTCGATGAAGTCGTCCTCGAGGTGCGACGGCTCGTGGCCCCATTCGAAGGGCAATTGCCGCGTGCCGGTGCTTTCGGGGCTCATTTGGTGGGGGTCAATCTCTTGCGCCGCCGCGGCAGGACCTCGGCCTGTTCAACCGGGGGCGGCGCCGGCGCCGGGGCGGGGGCCGGCGGCACAGGCCCATCCTCCACGGCGAGCGCCAGCTCCGGCTCATTGGTCGATGCCTTGTGTGGCCGCTCGTTGTGATAGAGCGCGCTCTCCTTGTAGCGCCGGATCGCATAGCGCGTGAGCGTCGCGGTGATCGCCGCGAGCGGTACGGCGAGCAGCAGTCCCACGAATCCGAACAGGAACGCGAAGGCGAACAGCGCGAACATCAGCCACACCGGGTTGATGTTGATGCTCTGTCCCACAAGCTTTGGATAGAGCACGTTCCCCTCGAGGAACTGCCCGACCATGTAGACCAGGAAGACGATCAGGACGAACCACCAGTTCGGCGCGAACTGCACGAGGGCGATACCCATCGACAGCACGAATCCGGTGAGGAATCCGACGAACGGGATGAAGCTGAACATCCCGGTGATCAGCCCGATCACGAGGCCGAAATTCAGTCCCGTCAGCGACAGCGCCGTCGCGTAATAGACGCACAGCACCAGGATGACCGAACCCTGGCCGCGGATAACGCCGGCCATCGAACGGTCGATCTGGTCGAGAACCTGCCGGATTTCGCGCCGGTGTTCGCGCGGCAGCAGGTCGTCGATGCCCTTCACCATCCCTTCCCAGTCGAGCAGCAGGTAGAAGGTCACCACCGGCGTCAGGATGATGAAGGCGAGCGTGTTGAGCACGGTGAGCCCGCTCTGGGCCAATTGCGCCGTCAGCGTGCCGATGAATTCGACGCCGGTCCCGATGAACTGCGTCAGGCTGTCCTCGAGCTGAGCCGCGCGTTCCGGCCCCAGCCATTCGGTCAGCTGCGGCGCGAGCGAGCGGATGACCTCCTGCAGGTCGCTCACATAGCCGGGCAAGCGCACGATCAGCCCGGTGACCTGCGATACAATCAGCGGCGTGACGAGGAAGAAGATCCCCACGATCAGCGCGATCACCAGCGCCATGGTGACCGCCGTGGACCAGCCGCGTCCGATCTTGGTGCGCTGGATGATCCGGACCAGAGGGTTGAGGATGTAGGCGAGCGCGATCCCCACCACGAAGGGCAGCAGGATCGGACGGAACAGCCATATCGCAAAGATGACGACGAGCGTGAAACCCGCCCAGACAAGCACCTGCGTTCTGAGAGTCATACGCTGTCCTGCCCTTGCGCCGCTCCGGTCAAGCGGCTATCAGCGCCACAGTTTCGACCCCTCTCCAGGCCGGCACCGCGCCCATGTCCGACGCTTCGACCCTGCCATCAAACGGGCTCAGCTACAAGCAGGCGGGCGTCGACATCGATGCCGGCAATGCCCTTGTCGAGGCCATCAAACCAGCGGTCCGCTCGACCCGCCGGGCCGGCGCCGATGGAGAAATCGGCGGCTTCGGCGGCGCCTTCGACCTGAAGGCCGCCGGCTTCATCGATCCGGTGCTGATCGCGGCCAATGACGGGGTCGGCACCAAGCTCAAGATCGCGATCGATACAGGCAATCACGCGACCATCGGCATCGACCTCGTCGCCATGTGCGTCAACGACATCATCGTCCAGGGCGCCGAGCCGCTGTTCTTTCTCGATTATTTCGCGACCGGCAAGCTGGACGTCGCAACCGGCACCGCCATCATCGAAGGCATCGCCGAAGGGTGCCGCATCGCAGGCTGCGCGCTGATCGGCGGCGAGACCGCCGAGATGCCCGGCATGTACCACGGTAACGACTACGACCTCGCCGGTTTCGCCGTCGGTGCCGCCGAGCGCGGAACCCTGCTGCCCCGCCCCGACGTCAATCCCGGCGACACCATCGTCGCCATCGGCTCGTCCGGCGTTCATTCGAACGGCTATTCGCTCGTTCGCAAGATCGTCGAGATTTCAGGCGTCGACTGGTACCTGCCCGCGCCGTTCGACGAGAGCCGCACGCTGTCCGGCGCTCTGCTCACCCCGACCCGCATCTACGTCAAGCCGCTCCTCTCGGCCCTCAAGGCCGGGATCGGCATCAAGGCACTTGCCCACATCACGGGCGGCGGGTTCATCGACAACATCCCGCGCGTCCTGCCCGACACTGTCTCCGCGCATATCGACCTGAGCGCCGTGCAGGTCCCGAAAGTCTTCGGCTGGCTCGCCCGCGTCGGCGGCATGGGCGAGCGCGAGATGCTGCGCACCTTCAACTGCGGCGTCGGGATGATCTGCGTGGTCGACCCCGGCGAAGCGGACCGCCTGGTCGCGCACCTCTACGATCAGGGTGAAAAGCCATTCGTCATCGGCAAGATCACCGAGCCCGATGCCGAACCGGTCACATTCGAAGGCAAGCTGGCCCTTTGATGGCTCGAAAGCGCGTCGCCATCCTCATTTCGGGCCGCGGCTCGAATATGACCGC
>JBIQKK010000040.1:3858-7833 GCA_044506585.1 Hyphomicrobiales bacterium | reverse complement strand
TGGCTCGAAAGCGCGTCGCCATCCTCATTTCGGGCCGCGGCTCGAATATGACCGCGCTGATCAAAGCCGCGAAGGCGCCCGACTATCCCGCCCAGATCGTCGGCGTCTTCTCCAACAGGGCCGACGCCCCGGGCCTCGTCTTCCCGCGCGACAACGGCATCCCCACCGCCGTCCTCTCGCATAAGGATTATCCGGGAAAGCCCGAGTTCGAAGCCGCCATCAACGGCGTCCTCGACGGCTGGCAGGCCGATATCGTGTGCCTTGCGGGCTTCATGCGCCTGCTGAGCGCCGAGTTCTGCACCCGCTGGGCCGGCCGCCTGATCAACATCCACCCCTCGCTGCTCCCCAGGCACAAGGGCCTCCACACCCACGAACAGGCGCTCGCCGACGGCAGCGTGGAGCATGGTTGCACCGTCCACTTCGTCACCCCCGGCATGGACGAAGGCCCCACCATCGCCCAGGCCAGCGTGCCGATCCTGCCCGGCGATACAGCCGACACCCTCGCCGCGCGAGTACTGATCGAGGAGCACAAGCTCTACCCGCGTGCACTCGCAATGGTCGCGCGCGGCGAAGCGCGCCTTACCTGACGAACGGCAGTGTTGTCCGGAAGCCGGTCTCATTGATCCGGTCCAGTGGCCAGCCGCGCAGCGCCGGGTTGACCACTTCCACCGCCCACGGCCCCGCATAACCGGCCGCCCTCGCCGCGGCGACGAACCCGGCGACATCCAGTTCGCCCTCGCCACAGAACCGCCGCGCCGTCACGTCGTATCCGTTCGGGCCACGGATGTTGTCGCTGAGCTCGACGCTGACGATGCGGTCGTGGGGGATCGCCGCGACTTCGGCGTTGCCGATCCCAATCGCGTTGGTGTGGGCGATGTCGACGATCAGCCCGCCATTGGGCGTATCGCCGACCATCGCGAGGCAGTCGGCGAGCCGGTGGACGAACGACGCCCGCATGAACTCGTACCCGACGCGCAGCCCGTGCGCTGCCGCGTGTTCGCACAGCGTCGCGAAGTCCTCCCGTATGCGCGCCGGCTCGCCCGGTGTCGTCCGGCGGTCCCCCGCCTTCACATGCGGCGCGCCCAGTGCCTCGGCCGCCTCCATCACGAAGCGGCGGCGCTCGTCCGAGGCGACGCGGCGCTCCCCATCGGCATACCAGTCCTCGATGAACGCCACCTCGCAGGCGCCGATCCCGTGATCGTCGAGGATCCGCCGCACCTCGCTGAGCGATCGCGTCCGGCAGGTCGCCTCGAGGTCGGCGTGCCAGAAACTGATCCCCGAAAATCCCGCCCGCGCCGCCGACGCCACGCGCTCGACGAAGTCGTAGGGGCTCACCTCGCCCTCGCCGGGAAAGACGCCCGCGGCGGACCAGAACAGGTTCACGAGTTTGGGGGGCTCGGTCATGGATGCCTCCTGTCCTATCACCGGAATTCATCGAACCCATCGTCAAAATCGGTTCGACGCGACTCCCCGGCTGCGCCATGTTCCGCCCCCGACAGGAACCGCCTCATGCCTTCGACCCGCTTCGAGACCAGCGCCGGCTGGATCAACGGACGCCACGCCGAACTCGCCGCCGCCCTGCAGCGCGCCCTGATCGAAGGCATCCTCATCCCCGAGCATGACCGCGACATCCGAATTCTCGAATATCCTGCCGGAAGCTTCCTGCCGCCGGCCGGCCGCGGCCCATGCTATTCGATCGTCGAAATCGCCATGTTCAGCGGCCGGTCGATCGCGGCCAAAGCCCGCCTCTATGCGGCGCTGCAGCGCGAGCTCGGTCCCTTCGGCATCAACGAAGGCGACCTCAAGGTGATCATTCACGACGTGCCGCCTCACAATTGGGGGCTGCGCGGCAAGCCCGCCGACCTCGCCACCATCGGCTTCAGGGTCGACGTCTAGGAGACAACAATGCCGCTTCGCTATTGGGCGCTGATCATCCTGCTGGGCGCCGTCTGGGGCTGTTCGTTCCTGTTCAACGCCATCCTCATCCGCGAAATCAGTCCGTTGTGGGTCTCGGCGGGGCGCGTGACGATCGGCGCCAGCATCTGCTGGCTGGTCTTTCTCGCCATGCGCAAGCCCCTGCCCCGCGACTGGAGCCTCTATCCGCAGTTCCTCGTCCTCGGCATCCTCAACTACGCCATCCCCTTCGCCCTCTTCCCGTTCGCCGAAGTGACCGTCGCGAGCTCGATCGTCGGCGTCATCAACGGTCTCACGCCCATGACCACGGTCATCGTCAGCCAGTTATGGCGCGGCGGCGAGAAGGCGACCTGGAACAAGCTCGTTGGCGTCGTTCTCGGCTTTGGCGGCGCCGTGATCCTGGCCTCGCCCTCGCTGGGCGCCGGCGCGTCGGGGCAGGTGATCGGCATCCTCGCGGCGATCGGCGCAACCTTCTGCTACGCCCTCACCCTCAATTACGCACGCCGCTTCAAGGACGTGGACTCGACCGTCACCGCCTCGGCCTCCCTCACCGGGGCGGCGCTGGTGTCGATCCCCATCGCGCTGATCTTTTCGGGCATGCCCGTCATCACGCGGCTCGAGACCTGGGGCGCGCTCTTCGGCATCGGCGTCTTCTCGACGAGCTTCAGCTTCCTGCTGGTCTACTGGCTGCTGCCGCGGGTGGGTGCCACCAACATCTCGCTCAACACCTTCATCACGCCGATCTCGGCGATCCTGCTCGGCGTCATCGTGCTGCACGAGCGGTTCGAACCCGCCCACATCGCGGGCATCGTCGTGATCTTCCTCGCGCTCGTCTTCATGGACGGCCGGCTGGTGAAGGGCCTCCGGCGCGCGCCGGCCTAACCGTCGACGCCCTCGATAATCGCGAAATCGGCGTCGCTGATCGGCGTCCTGAGCGCCTTGCCTTCCGTGTACTCGGCCGAATGGTAGGCGCGCTTGGCGATATCGAAGCTGGGGAACTCGACCACCACCGTCCGTGGGCGCACCTCGCCTTCGGTTACTTCCTGCATCCCGCCGCGGATGACGAAGCGCCCATTATTGGCATCGAGGAAGGGCTGCACGAACTCGCGGTAGCGCTGGTACGCCCCCGGGTCGGCAACATCGAGATGAACGACCCAGTATCCCTTGGCCACTACTCCAGCCCCAGCTTCTTTTTGAGGATGTCGTTGAGCGCCTGCGGATTGGCCTTGCCGCCCGAGGCCTTCATCGCCTGTCCCACGAACCAGCCGATCAGCGTGGGCTTCGCCTGCACCTTGGCCACCTGGTCCGGGTTCGCCGCGATGATCTCGTCGACCACCTTCTCGATCGCGCCCAGATCGGTGACCTGCTTCATGCCGCGGCGTTCCACGATCGCCGCCGGGTCGCCCTCAGGCTCCTCGGCGATGATGATCTGCAGCAGATCCTTGGCAATCTTGCCCGAGATCGTGCCGGCGGCGACGAGATCGACGATCCCCGCCACCTGCGCAGGCTGGATGCTCGTTTCCCACGCACTCAGGCCCTGGCTGTTGGCGTAGGCCGCGATATCGCCGGTGATCCAGTTGGCCACCGCCTTGCCGTCCCGCTTGGTGCTGCCGTGCCTGACCGCCGCTTCGTAATAATCGGCGGTCTCGCGCTCCAGTGTCAGCACCATCGCATCGTAAGGGGTCACGCCATAGTCGCGGATGAAGCGCGCCTTCTTCTCGTCCGGCAGTTCCGGCAGATGCTGTGCCAGGTCCGCGACGAACGCATCGTCGAATTCGAGCGGCACCAGATCGGGATCGGGGAAGTAACGATAGTCGTGCGCCTCTTCCTTGGACCGCATCGAGCGCGTCTCGCCGTTGCGCGGATCGAACAGCCGCGTCTCCTGATCGATCGTGCCGCCATCTTCTAGAATATCGATCTGGCGGCGCGCTTCGTAGTCGATCGCCTGCCCGGCAAAGCGGATCGAGTTCACATTCTTGATCTCGCAGCGCGTGCCGAACTCGCCCCCCGGCCGCCGCACCGAGACGTTGACGTCGGCGCGCATGGAACCTTGTTCCATAT
>JBIQKK010000040.1:0-3758 GCA_044506585.1 Hyphomicrobiales bacterium | reverse complement strand
TCAGGAAATGTCGTCGATCGGCCCATGCCACGGGTCGAGCCGCTTTTCCAGCCTTACGCTCATCTGCGTGTCCCGGCCGGGGGCGCCTTCGGACTTGAGCGCCAGGATCTGGTAGCCGTGATGCTGGTAGAAATTCACCGCCCGGACGTTGTCGGCGAGCGTATCGAGCTGGATTCGGTCGGCCCCTTCGAGTTCCAGCAGCGACTCCATGCGCCTGAGCAGCGCCGAGCCCACCCCCTGGTTCTGGAGCAGCGGCGTCACGAACAGATAGGGGACATAGGCGCGCCCCCGCGCCCGCTGGCACCAGCCCACGGCCACGTCCTCGACCTCGGCGACGATGATGCGATCGAGTCCGTCGCGCACTGCTGCGCTCAACCGGTGGCGCTCCGCATCGCGCGAAGCCGCCGGACCGTTGAGAAACGGCAACAGGTCGCGCTCCCACGCCACGAAGGCGATATCGGCGAGCGTTTCGATCTCGACGGGAATCGCTTTGCGGATGAGGAGGTTGAGAGCCATCAGGTGGGGTGCTTCGTGCCGCGTCGGGCTACGATGATACCCTTCTCGTAATTCACGTTCCAGTCGATCAACGTCTTCCAGATCAACTCTGCCTGATCTTCATCGAGCCCAAGTTCCTCGGCCCGCTTGCGTTGCTTGCTGAGGATCGCGGCGATGCGCGTGGGGTCGTGTGCCTCGTGCGGGTCCGTCTTGATCTCGGCCATGCGCGTCACATAGCGGTGCCGCTCCGCAAACAGCGTCAGCAGCGCCTGGTCGATGCGGTCGAGTTCGGCGCGCACGTCTTCCTTGGTCATGCAATCGGCGGGGGCTTTGGTCACGGAGATGCTCGCAATTTGAATGTCTTGGTTTTGCACGCGAGCCCCATCGATTCAACCGCACTCTCTCCTTGCCGCATCGATCGGGGCGGGCTTAGATGCCGCTCGGGCGGTCACCGCCCGTGGAGGAGATCACTGCTATGCTTCGGACCGCGACCTTCTTTGCGACCGCCTCGCTACTCATGCTGGGCGCCGCGCATGCACAAGACGTTTCTGCTGCCCGCGGCGAGCATCTCGCCGTCATTGGCGGGTGCCACGACTGCCATACCGTGGGCTACAATGAGAGCGCCGGCAAGGTCGACCCCGAACTCGCCCTCAAGGGCAATCCGGCGGGCTTCCCAGGGCCGTGGGGCACCACCTTCGCGAAGAATCTCCGCCTTACGGTCAAGGACATGAGCGAGGACGACTGGGTGACGTTCTCGGATACCTTCGAGACCGCGCCGCCCATGCCCTGGTACAACGTCCACGCCTTCACCGACGACGAGGCGCGTTCGCTCTACCAGTACATCAAGTCGCTCCCCGGCGGCTTGGGCGAACCGGCGCCCGAGGCGATCGATCCCGGGGCCTAGACGGGGGCGGCGTGGCTGCGCTATTGAGCATGCGTTCAGCGGAAGCGGGCATGTGGCCCGCTCGGAGTATGAACCATGTCTAGCATTGTGGAGACCTGCTAGGGCCTCGTCCTCAAGAGGATGAGGCTGATTGGGAAAGACGCCGTCCAGCGTGATGCGGGCGGCCGTCCGTGCATACGCATTCCCGGGTCTTGCAATTGGACATTTCAAGAGAAGAACAGCGCGTGCTGCATATGCTCGCGCAGGGCGGCTTCATCAAACCGCTCAAGGACGCCAGGGGCCGCATCCGCGCGCTCGAACTCTACACTCGCGACGGTTGGTGCCGTCCCAACTTCGACATGCACCTGTTCAAGCGGCTCAAGCGACGGCACACCATCGCCAGCCAGCAGGGCGGCCCCTACCGCATCACCCGCCGGGGGCTGGAGCTGGTGCGCAGCGAAGTCGACAACCGCGGCTGATCCCGCCGGTGGACGGCAACTCAAGCGGGCCCTGCAAATCGCGGGGTCCGCCTTGGTGCTCGTCAAGCCGTTGACGCCTCTCGCCATTCGCGGCAAACCCACCGCCCCATGCCGAACTACTCGCTCGCTATCTTCGATTTCGACGGCACGCTGGCCGACAGCCTGCCGTGGTTTTTCGCTTCGCTCGACGAGACGGCGGACCATTTCGGCCTGAAGCGGATCGACCAATCCCGGATGGACGAGTATCGCGACATGTCGAGCCGCGACGCCATCAAGGCGATCGGCGTGCCGCTGATGAAAGTCCCCGCCATCTCCGTCTACATCCGCGACCGCTTCGCGGAACACATGGCCGACATCGTGCTCTTTGAGGGCTGCGCCGAAATGCTCGCCGAACTCCATGCCGCCGGCGTCAAGATCGCCATGGTCAGCTCGAACGCCGAGGCCAATGTCCGTCACGTGCTTGGCCGGGCCGCCTGGATCGTCGACCACTATGCCTGCGGCTCGTCGCTTTGGGGCAAGGCGGAAAAGTTCAGGAGCGTCCTGCGCGCGCTCAAGCAGTCGCCCGCGCGGGCCATTGGCGTGGGCGACGAAGTCCGCGACGTCGAGGCTGCACGCAAGGCGGGAATCGCCGCCGGCTCGATCACCTTCGGCTACAACTCCCGAAAAGCACTCGAATCCAGCAATCCGGACTATCTGTTCGACGACTATCCCGCCCTCACGCGGGCCGTGGTGGGCCTCTGAACGGAACCGTTCGCCGGGGCGGCGATTGTCCCCTCAGCAGAGGAGCACCATCATGACTTTTCCCGCTGATCCCGCCGAACGTTCGCCCAAGGGCGACCACAACCGGCGCCTGGCGCTCGGCCTCGAGATCGAGGAACTGGCCTTCCATGCCGGCGTCTCCGTCGACGAGTTGCGCGACTACGAGTTCACCCCACCCGACGGGAAATTCGACATCACCGTCGCAGAGCGTGTGGGCTCGGCGCTCGAGCGCCTCGAAGCCGTCATCGAACCCAAGGTCGACCAGGGCGGCGTGCCCGGCAAGGATCCTCCCGCCCCGGCGCCGTAACCGGCGGCCCTCGCCTGTCGTGGCGGGCGCGGATTAGCGGCCGCCCAGCATGGAGATCGTCGCACTAGAGTGCCGCTCTATGGGCGGCGACCGCAATCACGGCTCAGTGCTTCGTCACGCCTGACAGCGCCTGGGCGATCACTTCCCATTCCGCCTTCACGTTGGGGGCGGAGCGCTTCTTGCCGGCGCGGCGGTACCAGTAATCGGCATTGCCCATATCGGCTTCGATCCAGTGCAGCAGCGCGTGCACCCAGTCGAACTCGGGGACACCCTCCATCGCCTGGACGATGGTGTGCGCCTGCTCCCATTCGGGGCCGACGCGGAACTCGCCCTTGCGCACCCACCACAGCGCCTGCAGCGGCTTGCTCATATCCTTGGGAACGTCCCGCCAGTCGGCGGTCGAAAAGATGTCGTCAGCCATCGATCACCACCACTTGTTCGGCGAGAAATCCATGCCGGCGGCACGCTCGATGACGCGTCCGGCGGCGAACAGCGTCTCCTCGTCGAAGGGCTTGCCGATGAGCTGCAGCCCCAGCGGCAGGCCCGCATGATCCTTGCCTGCCGGCACCGCGATGCCCGGCAGCCCCGCCATGTTCACGGTCACCGTGAAAACGTCGTTCAGGTACATCTTCACGGGATCGGCGTTCATGTCCTCGTCGCCCACGCCGAACGCCGCGCTTGGAGTGGCCGGCGTCAGGATCGCATCCACGCCGTCGTTGAAGGCGAGCTCGAAGTCCCGCTTGATGAGCGTGCGGACCTTCTGCGCCCGCACGTAATACGCATCGTAATACCCGGCCGACAGCACATAGGTGCCGATCATCAACCGCCGCCGCAC
>JBIQKK010000149.1:0-3329 GCA_044506585.1 Hyphomicrobiales bacterium | reverse complement strand
TCGATCTCGACCGACGACATGCGCTCCTTGATCGCACGCTCCATGCGGAGCAGCCCGAGCCGATAGTGGTTCTCCATCAGCTCGCCGACCGAGCGCACGCGGCGATTGCCGAGATTGTCGATATCGTCGATCTCGCCGCGGCCATCGCGCAGGTTCACCAGGGTGCGAACGACTTCGACGATGTCCTCCTTGCGGAGGGTACGCACGGTATCGGGAGCATCGAGCTCAAGGCGCATGTTCATTTTCACGCGGCCCACGGCCGAAAGGTCGTAGCGCTCGCTGTCGAAGAACAGCGACTTGAACATCGCTTCGGCGGTCTCGACCGTCGGCGGCTCGCCCGGGCGCATCACGCGGTAGATGTCAAAGAGCGCGTCCTCGCGGGACTCGTTCTTGTCCACGGCAAGCGTGTTGCGGATGTATGCGCCCACAGTGACGTGATCGATGTCGAGCAGCGGCAGTTCGTCGAAACCGGCTTCGATGAGCTTCGCGAGCAACTTCTCGTCGATCTCATCGCCGGCTTCCGCGTAGATCTCGCCTGTCTCGAGGTTGAGCAGGTCCTGCGCGATGTAGGTGCCGTACAGATCCTCGTCGCTTGCCTGCAGATGCGTAAGGCCGTCCTGCGCGAGCTTCTTGGCCTGGCGCGGCGTGAGCTTCTTGCCACCTTCGTGCACGACCTTGCCAGTCTTGGCGTCGATCAAATCGTAGGTCGGCTTGGTGTTCTTCATCGACTCGGGGTCGAACGGCTTCTTCCAGCCGTCACCCTTCTTGTTCCGCTCGTAGACCAGCGTCTTATAGTAGGTCGACAAGATCTCCTCGGCATCCATGCCGAGCGCCTTGAGCAGCGAGGTCACCGGAATCTTGCGGCGGCGGTCGATGCGCGCATAGACGATGTCCTTGGCGTCGAACTCGATATCGAGCCACGAGCCGCGGTAGGGGATGATGCGGCCGGCAAACAGCAGCTTGCCCGACGAGTGTGTCTTGCCCTTATCGTGGTCGAAGAACACGCCGGGCGAACGGTGCATCTGGGAGACGATGACGCGCTCGGTGCCGTTCACGATGAACGTCCCGTTGTTCGTCATGAAGGGCATGTCGCCCATGTAGACGTCCTGCTCCTTGATGTCCTTGACGGACTTGGCCTGCGTCTCCTCGTCGACTTCAAACACGATCAGGCGGAGCGTGACCTTCAGCGGCGCTGCGAACGTCATGTCGCGCTGCCGGCATTCATCCACGTCGTACTTGGGCGGCTCGAATTCGTACTTCACGAACTCGAGTGAGGCGGTGTTCGAAAAATCGCTGATCGGAAACACAGACTTGAAAACAGCCTGAAGCCCTTCGTCGGGACGGCCGCCCTTGGGCTCGTCAACGAGGAGGAACTGATCGTACGAAGCCTTCTGAACCTCAATGAGGTTCGGCATGTGCGTGACTTCGCGGATGCTGCCGAAGGATTTGCGAACCTTCCGGCGGCCGTTGAACGTGGTAGCCATACCCGCTCCTATCTTTCTTGGATGTCTCGGAAGGCAAATATCCAAAGCTCCGACTATCAGCCGTCGGACCTCAGGAGATCTGCCCTCTCGATTTGGTTAGGTAGTCGTTCCGCAACTGAAACTGTCGCCGGAGCCCCCAATGCGCCCGGAGGTGGCGAACGAACCCAGATGCCGCGTTCTATTCAACTCTGCGGCAGAATTGGGGCAGCGCCCGTAGGCGCTGTCCCGAACCGTAGTCACTCTTACTTGAGCTCGACCTTGGCGCCAGCCGCCTCGAGCTTCTTCTTGATGTCCTCGGCCTCGGCCTTGGCTGCACCTTCCTTGACGGTCTTGGGCGCGGCTTCGACGAGAGCCTTGGCTTCGCCCAGGCCCAGGCCGGTGATGGCACGGACTTCCTTGATCACGTTGATCTTGTTGTCGCCGATGGCGGCAAGAACGACGTCGAACTCAGTCTTCTCTTCCGCGGCGGCTGCCGGAGCAGCACCGCCGGCGCCCGGAGCGGCCGCGACGGCGACCGGAGCGGCAGCCGAAACGCCCCACTTCTCTTCGAGCATCTTGGAGAGTTCCGAAGCCTCGAGAACGGTGAGGGCCGACAGATCGTCTACGATTTTGGCGAGATCAGCCATTTGATACTTCCTTCAGTGTTTCGTTTTCAGTTCGAACCCAGAGGCCGCGTGCGGCCTCCAATGTGCCGTGAGGCTTAGTTGCCCTTCTCGGCGTGAGCCGAAAGGACACGAGCGATCTGACCGCCTGGTGCCTGCAGGATCGAGGCGATGCGCGTACCGGGCTGCTTGAGCATTCCGGCGATTGTCGCACGCAGTTGATCGAGCGAGGGCATCGTGGCGAGCGCCTTCACCTTGGCCGGGTCGAGACCCGTTGCACCCATGGCGCCACCGAGGACTTCGAACTTCTGGTTCTTGTCCGCGAAAGCCGACGCCACCTTGGGCGCCGTGATGGGGTCCTTGGCGAAAGCGATGACCGTTGGGCCTTCGAAAAGACCCGAGATGTCGGCAGTGCTGGTGTCCTTGAGAGCAAGTTTGGCCAGGCGGTTTTTCGCGACCTTCACCGTGCCGCCGGCCTGCTTCATCTGCACACGCAGAGTCTCCAGGTCAGCGACGGTCAGGCCGGCATTGCGCGCGACGACGATCGATCCAGCCTCGGCGAACGAGGACTGAAGCGTAGCGACGACTTCGCGCTTTTCCGCTCTTTCCACTCTTAGTCTCCACATTGGGTCCGGACCTTGCGGCCGGACCTTTTGCCAATTGCTGCCCTCGGACGAGGTCAGCGGTTGATGCCTGTCAACCTGAAGACGCCGAGGGCGAACTGCCCATTGGCGGCAACTGGCTCGGTTCGAACCGGAGAACTTCCGGTCTCACCCCGTCTATTGCAGGCCCCGACTGGGAATTAAGGACCTTGCGGCCCGCCATGCAGTCTCGGACAGGACTTAACCCGCGTTGCGGCGGGCCATCCGGGCAGCTTGCGCCGCCCGAAATTCGTTATGCGTTCAGCGTGGTCGGATCGACGTGCACGCCCGGGCCCATGGTCGAGCTCACCGCAACACGCTTTACATAGGTGCCCTTGGCACCAGTCGGCTTGGCCTTCTGCACGGCGTCGGTGAACGCCTTGATATTCTGCAGCAGGGCTTCCTCGGAGAACGAAGCCTTGCCGACGCCGGCCTGGATGATGCCCGCCTTCTCGACGCGGAACTCCACGGCGCCGCCCTTGGCGGCCTTCACCGCACCAGCGACGTCAGGCGTCACGGTACCGACCTTGGGGTTCGGCATAAGGTTGCGCGGGCCGAGCACCTTACCGAGACGGCCGACCAGCGGCATCATGTCGGGGGTG
>JBIQKK010000039.1:22139-23288 GCA_044506585.1 Hyphomicrobiales bacterium | reverse complement strand
GGCCTCGGCGGCGGCAACGACGAGCGCGAGCAGACGCTGAACCAGTTGCTTGTCGAGATGGATGGCTTCGAGGCGAACGAGGGGATCATCCTCATCGCGGCGACCAACCGCCCCGACGTGCTCGACCCCGCGCTGCTGCGTCCGGGTCGCTTCGACCGGCAGGTCGTGGTGCCCAATCCCGATGTGCAGGGCCGCGAGAAGATCCTCAAGGTGCACGTGCGGAAGGTACCGTTGGCTCCCGATGTGGATCTCAAGGTGCTCGCCCGCGGTACGCCCGGCTTTTCAGGTGCTGACTTGATGAACCTCGTCAACGAGGGCGCCCTGCTTGCGGCGCGCCGCAACAAGCGGTTCGTGACCATGGCGGAGTTCGAGGACGCCAAGGACAAGCTGATGATGGGCGCCGAGCGCCGCACCCTCAGCCTGACCGAGGAAGACAAGAAGCTCACCGCCTATCATGAGGCGGGACACGCGCTGCTTGCCATCAAGATGGATGCGTCCGATCCGATCCATAAGGCGACGATCATCCCGCGCGGCCGTGCGCTGGGTATGGTGATGCGCCTGCCGGAGCGGGACCAGGTGTCGCTCACCCGCCGCAAGGCCTATGCCGACCTCGCGGTCGCCATGGGTGGCCGCGTGGCCGAAGAGGAAATCTTCGGCTACGAGAAAGTGACCTCGGGTGCTTCCGCAGACATCAAGATGGCAACGAGCCTTGCCCGTGCCATGGCGACGGAGTGGGGCATGTCCGACAAGCTCGGCCCGCTGCTTTATGGTGACAACCAGGACGAGGTGTTCCTCGGCCGTTCGATGGTCTCACGCCAGGTCCACATGTCGGACGAGACGCAGCAGATCGTCGATGCGGAAGTGAAGCGCTTCGTCGAGGAAGGCTACCAGACGGCGCAGAAGGTCATCCGCGAGAACATCGACGACCTCCATGCGATCGCCAATGCGCTGCTCGAATTCGAGACGCTCACCGGCGAGGAAATCCGCAACCTCCTCAACGGGCAACCGCCGGTGCGCGAGACCGAAGCGGACGCGGCGCCGAAATCGACCGGTGTGCCATCTGCCGGCAAGGTGCCGCCGCGCAAGCGTCCGGACCCCGAGCCAGACGCAACGCCCGAGCCACAACCGGGTAGCTGAGCAAAGCAAAGG
>JBIQKK010000039.1:16622-22039 GCA_044506585.1 Hyphomicrobiales bacterium | reverse complement strand
GCCTGCTTCCGCCCCGCGATAAAGACGCCGTCCAGAAGCTCCACCGGGGCGACGATGGGACCGAAAAACCCGACCTTCCCGAGCGGTGCGTCACCGTGCGCTATCGCGCCGGCCAGATGGGGGAGGTCGAGCCGGTCCGCGCCCGGCGCGTAGGCCCAGCTTTCATGACCGGCGGCGAGGCGGCGATTGCCCGCTAGACCGATGACGTCGAATTCCTTCAGCCCGGCGAGGATGCGATCGGAAATGTAGAAGTCCTCGAGCCAGACATCGTCATGGACAAATAGGAGAACGTCCGACTTATCAACGGCATCGATCCGACGATTGTAGACCGCAGGCAATCCCAGAGTGTTGGAGAAGGCGATTTGGGGCTTGAGGCGCGGATCGCGGGCGAGACGCGCGAGCGACATACCCAGCGGCGACGACCGGAACTCGTCTGCCGTCAGCCTCGTTGCGGCGACAATTTCGATGACGTCCACTTGGCCCTCCGGGTCCGGCGTGCCCGAAAGCTTCGGTCGGGTCAACAGCGGCCATGGTCGACCGGGGCTAGCGGACCTGGAATCCGGCCCGAGGGG
This sequence comes from Hyphomicrobiales bacterium, assembly GCA_044506585.1. GTDB lineage: Bacteria > Pseudomonadota > Alphaproteobacteria > Rhizobiales > Devosiaceae > Devosia_A. Next base: position 21,467 of record JBIQKK010000039.1, on the reverse strand, counting down.
GCCAATTAACGCTTTTGCTTGGCCAGTTCCGCGATCGGGGCAATTTGCTGTAAAGTCCGCCGCGAAATTGATTCAGGCGTTTTGAGGTATTGCGGATGGCGCGCAAGTATTTCGGTACGGACGGCGTACGGGGACTGGCTAATGGCACCAAGCTGACGCCGGATTTGGCGATGCGGGTGGGCATGGCCGCCGGACTTAAGTTCGTTCGGGGCGAACATCGCAATCGTGTGGTCATCGGTAAGGATACGCGCCGCTCCGGGTACATGATCGAAAATGCGCTCGCGGCCGGTTTCACGGCGGTCGGCATGGACGTCTATTTCCTGGGCCCGATGCCAACGCCTGCCGTCGCGATGCTTACCCGCTCGTTGCGTGCCGATCTCGGGGTGATGATCTCGGCCTCGCACAATCCGTTCGAAGACAACGGCATCAAGCTGTTCCGGCCGGATGGCTACAAGCTCTCCGACGAGGTCGAGTCCGAGATCGAGGACCTTATGGATTCCGATCTCAGCAAGCAGCTGATGACGGGGCGGGACATCGGTCGTGCCCACCGCGACGAGGCGGCGCAGACCCGCTACATCGAGTTCGCCAAACGGACGTTGCCGAAGAATGTCGATCTCACCGGCCTTCGTGTTGTGATCGATTGCGCGAATGGCGCGGGTTACAAGGTTGCTCCCGTCGCGCTGTGGGAGCTTGGTGCCGAGGTGTTCTCGATCGGGGTCGAGCCCGACGGCTTCAACATCAACGACAAGGTCGGTTCGACCGCTCCCGAGGCGCTGCGCGCCAAGGTGAAGGAAGTGCGCGCCGACATCGGCATCGCGTTGGACGGCGATGCGGATCGCGTGATCATCGTCGATGAGTATGGCGAGGTCGTCGATGGCGACCAACTGATGGCGGTGATCGCGCAATCGTGGCATGCACGTGGAATGCTGCGCGGCAACGGTATCGTCGCGACCGTCATGAGCAATCTCGGCCTCGAACGCTACCTCACTACCCTCGGTCTCGAACTCAACCGCACGCAGGTCGGGGATCGCTATGTGCTGGAGAGCATGAGAGCCCGTGGCTTCAATGTCGGCGGGGAGCAATCGGGCCACATTATCCTCTCCGACTACACGACGACGGGGGATGGCCTGGTGGCGGCGCTCCAGCTGCTGGCCGTGGTGAAGGAGGCGGGAGGGCGCGTCTCCGAGATCTGCCAGCGGTTCGAACCCGTGCCGCAAAAACTGACCAATATCCGGTACAAGGCGGGCAAGCCACTCGACCACAAGTTGGTCGTACAGGTGATCGCGGAGAGCCGCGACCGGCTGGGTAAAGAGGGCAGGCTGGTCATTCGGGAGAGCGGTACGGAGCCGGTCATCCGGGTCATGGCCGAAAGCGACGACGCCGGTCTTGTCGATGCGGTGGTCGAGCAGATCGCGACCACGATCCGCCAGGTTGCTTAAGCCAGAACGTTAACGCGACGTTACTAGAGCAGGTTTCCAGCCGGCATTCAGCGCACGTTCAGGCGCCATTAGGGTTAAGCCTTAGGGTTAAGCGGCCTTTAAGGAAGTAATGGCACAGTCAACGCCGATCGACGGGTGTCGTCGTGGCGAACACAAGGACTGTGTGACATGCGTATTCTCATTGCAGCTCTGGTTGTGGCGCTCGGCGCCGTGATCGGCGCTCCCGCCCAGGCGGCGGACATGCCGGAGTATCCGGACATCGAAATTCCCGAGGTCGACTATGGCCTTGAAGGCGGCTTCTATCTCCGCGGTTCGGCCGCGCTGAACCTCCTCTGGACGCAGGAGCATGTGAGCACGGCGTGTGGCTGTATCCTGCCGCCCACGGCTCCGGGCTATGGTTATTCCGTGGGCGCCGGCTTCGGTTACGAAACCGGGACGGGCCTGCGCGTCGACGGCACGTTGGACTATCTGTCCAATGACGGCCTGACCGACGGCACCAACACGCTGCACATGCGTGGCGCTGTCGCCCTCGCCAACGCCTACTACGACATTCCGCTGTCGGGCAGCAGTGCTGAGGGTGGAATCGGTGCTTATGTCGGTGCTGGTGCGGGTGCCGCGTTCTACCGCGTGACGGTCACCCCGACCGATCCCGACCTGCCGCCCGGCAATGGGTGGACCCCTGCTGTAGCGGCGATGACAGGCCTGACCTACGACGCCGGTACATGGGTCGCGGATCTGGGGTATCGGATGCTCTACATGCCCAAGATCAGCAACTACAACGACGCGGCACCAGGGCCGTACTATCTCTACGACAACACGGTTCACGAAGTGCGCGGTACGGTCCGGTATCGCTTCCAATAGAACCGACGACGACACCCCAATCCGCAGCGGCGCCCAAGTGGCGCCGCTGTCGTTTTCAGTCCCCGAGCTGGAAGCGCTCGAAGCGGCCCAGTTCCTCCTCGATGAGGCGTTTGTGGGCGCGAGGGCGGGCCGGGGCGAGCCAGTGCCATGCCTGGATCAGCAATTTGCCCGCCGCGCGATCGGTCTTCAGGTCGAGAGCCGCCACGATATCGTCGCCGACCAGCACGGGCAGGGTGAAGTAGCCGAACTGGCGCTTTGCCTTGGGGACGTAAGCTTCGAACACGTGATCATAGTCGAAGAAGAGTTTCAGGCGTGCCCGTTGAATGACGATGGGGTCGAACGGATTGAGGATGTGTACCAGAGGCTCGCCGACGTCGGGGACGTGATCCAGCGTCTCGGGAGGTGCCCAATGCGGAATGGATGAATCGCCGATGCGGACCTCGCGCAATTGCTTGCGTCGAACGCGGCGCTCGATCAGCGCGCCGAACTCGGCAGGGAAGGTTTTCCAGGGGTGCATCACTGACGGAGCGCTGATGAGGCCCTGTGCGCGCAACGCCCGGTCAAGCTGGTATTCGACAATCTGGGAGGGGCTCGCGCCGCGCGGCAGGGACTTCCAGCCGAAATGGCGCTCGGTCAGCTCATAGGTCTTCACCATGCCCTGTCGGTCGGAAATGACGAGGCGCCCGTCGTAGAATGCGCGCTCCAGGGCGCCCTTTGATGGCTTCTTGCTGGCCCACAAATGCTCCTTTTCGATCAGCACATCGTCGGTGACGTCCCGGATCGACAGAGGACCGTCCCGGCGGATGCGCCGCAATAGCCGTGCGCCCTCTTGCGACTGCGCCGCCGACCAGCGCATCGGATTGGTGCGATGCGCCTTCATCGCGGGCACGAAGTAGCGGAAGTCCCGCACGGGCACGTAAGCGAGGGCGTGGGTCCAATACTCGAACACCGATTTGTCGATGCTCTGGGCCTGGCGCAGGTCGGCGCGGCGATAGCGGGGGATGCGGGTAAACAGGATGTGGTGGTGCGAGCGCTCGATGACGTTGATGGTGTCAATCTGCACGTAGCCCAGATGCTCGACGGCGAGCCGGGTGGCATTCGTACCTCGGCCAAAGGGTTCGCGGGTATCAAGCCGCTGCGCGTGAAGCCAGATTCGTCGCGCCTGGGATTGCGTCAGCGCTACCGGGTTCACCGTCATTTTGTCAGCAAAGCTCGGCGAGTCTTAAGCATATGCACCGAAAGGACGTTCCAGTCCGGAAGAGTTGGCGTATCTCAGCGGCGCGGCGCTTTGAGGACTGCGCATCATGACAACCGCAATGTTCATCGTGATCCACGCGCGCAACAAGTGGTGGATCGATCTCAACGGCAAGACCAAGGGCCCCTTTCTGACGCGCGACAGCGCGCAGCAGGAAGCTATTGCCCTGGCGACGACCTTCGCCAAGGACGGACGCCGGGCCGAAGTGCAGGTGGCCGAGCCGGGCGAAAAGCGCAAGATCGTCTACCAGAGCAGCGATATCGGCATGCTCGGCAGGGCCGCAGCTCTGGCCAACCACTAGCACTACTTTGCCCACATGGTGCGCATCTGCGCGCGCAAATCCACATTCGTCCGCAGGCCCACCAGTTCGTCAGGCAGCGGCTTCAGGGCAGGCCAGAGGATGTCGTCGTAGAGCGGCAGCATCGCGCGCGTGATGAACCGCGTGCGCTGGGCGTACATGTGCCGATCACCCAGCTTGCTCTGCTGGGTGACGAAGAATCGCTGCGGCATCACCAGATGCAGCTCGTCACGGGCGCGGGTCATTGCCACGTAAAGCAGCCGGCGTTCTTCCTCGAGTTCGTGCGTGGAGCCCGTACCCAAATCCGATGGGATGCAGCCGTCGACGACATTGAGCACATGCACCGATCGCCATTCCTGACCCTTGGCGGAGTGAATGGTCGAGAGGATGAGGTAGTCCTCGTCCTTGGGTCCGTCCCCTGAGAGATCGGACGTCGCTTCGGGCGGATCGAGCGTGAGTTCGGTGAGGAAGCGTTCGCGGCTCGGATAGCCAGACGCGATTTGTTCGAGCTGCAGCACGTCCAGCAAACGCACCGCAGCATCATCGTGCGCCTGCTCCAATATCGGCTCGTACCAGGCGCGGGCCAGCGACATCGTACCGGGCCAATCCCGCGACGCGGCGAGCGAACCCGCCATGCGCACAAAGGCCTCCCAGCCCTCCGAGCGTGCTGGAACGGGCATGGCATTCAGCGCCTCGAAGGGGTGCGTCGCCTCGCTCAGCGCGTCCAGAATTTTGCCGGCAGTGCCGGGGCCGATGCCGGGAAGCAGCTGCAGCACACGGAAGCCGGCGACCCTGTCGCGTGGGTTCTCCGCCCAGCGCAAGAGCGCAAGGATGTCCTTGATGTGGGCGGCGTCGAGGAATTTGAGGCCCCCGAATTTCACGAAGGGAATGTTGCGTCGGGTGAGCTCGATCTCGAGCGGACCGGAGTGATGTGAGGTGCGGAACAGGACGGCCTGCTCCTTCAGCGCAGTGCCGCCCTCACGCTTTTCGAG
>JBIQKK010000039.1:13602-16522 GCA_044506585.1 Hyphomicrobiales bacterium | reverse complement strand
GCGATCGCCGGCTCCTTCATCATCATCGCCCAATAGAGCAGCAGGTCGTCGTAATCGAGAACGTTCTGGGCCTGCTTGGTTTCGACATAGGCGGCGAAAAGCTCGCGTAACTGGGTCTCCCACATGGCGGCCCATGGGAAATGATCCCTGAGCGTTTCGCTCAACTCCGCCTGCGCGTTCACGGTGCGCGAATAGATGGCGAGGCAGGTTCCCTTGGCAGGGAAGCGGGCTTTCGATTCGTGCAGGCCAAGATCGTGGCGGACGATATTGAGTAGGTCGGCGGAATCTTCGCGGTCGTGGATGCTGAATTGGGGATCCAGTCCGAGGTTGCCGGCATATTCGCGCAGCAGCCGCGCGCCGATGCCGTGGAAGGTGCCGCTCCAATGCAGCGAGGCCCCGACAGCGCCCGTGGAGGTCCCCATCACCTGGCGCGCGATGCGTTCGACGCGGCGGCTCATCTCGCCCGCGGCGCGGCGCGAGAAGGTCATCAAAAGGATGCGGCGCGGATCGGCACCGTTAACGATCAGGTGGGCAACGCGATGGGCAAGCGTGTTGGTCTTGCCCGAACCGGCTCCAGCGATGACCAGAAGTGGGCCCCCGCGCTCGCCGTTGCCGACGCCGTGCTCGACCGCCCGGCGCTGCTCGGGGTTAAGACGGTGGAGGTAGTCGATCTCTGCGAGCACGGCGAATCGCGAATGCGGGTTGACCGGGATAGTGAGCCTTATTCTCGTTTTGTTCACAAGGCGTGAAGTTTGCGCCGCCAGGGGCCGTCCCTTCACTCAATCACGATTTGATGAGTCGGACGCGGCCATGACACCGCCTCGCGCATTATCGGGGAAGATCAAAGGGAGAATTGAGATGCTGCGCATGCTGGCCGTCATGGCGATGGGATTAACGCTGACTCCGGCGGTGGGTGCCAGCGCCACAATCGACGGGGTGGCGGTGACCTTCGAGCAGATCGGCGAGGGGTTCTCCCGGCCGGTAGCGATCGAGCCGTGGCCAGCCGATGGCCGGCTGGTCGTGGTCGAAAAGACCGGAACCGTGCGGTTGCTTGAAGCGGGAAAGCCGGGCGCGGTGCTGCTCGACCTTACTGGTGGGGTCAGCGGTGGCAATGAGCAGGGCTTGCTGGGACTGGCCTTCGATCCTGACTTCGCGGCGACCGGCGCGGTGTATGTCAATTACACCGACAGAGCGGGCGACACGCAGATCGTGCGATATTCCGCCAGCAATGGGGCGATCGACCCCGCGTCGGCAGAGACGGTTCTGAGCATCGGCCAGCCGGAAGCCAATCATAATGGCGGCTGGATCGAATTCGGTCCGGACGACATGCTCTATGTCGGCATGGGAGATGGTGGCGGCGGCGGTGACCGGCACGGCTCCATCGGCAATGGGCAGAACCGGGAGGTGCTGCTCGGCAAGATCCTGCGGATCGACCCCCGTGGCGGGCCGCCCTACGCAATTCCGGCTGGCAATCCATTTGCCGAGGGTGGCGGCGCACCCGAGATTTTCGCTTATGGCGTACGCAATCCGTGGCGGAACGCCTTCGACGGCAATCTCCTCTATATCGCGGATGTCGGGCAAAATGCCTGGGAGGAGATCAGCGTCATCGATGTAACGAAGGACGCCGGCGCCAACCTGGGGTGGCGGACGATGGAGGGGCAAGAGTGCTTTCCGAAGGGCAGCGCCTGCGTGCAGGGCGGCATGGTGATGCCGATCCACGTTTATTCGCACGACGAGGGATGCTCGATCACGGGCGGGGTGGTCTATCGTGGAGACGGTCTGCCGGCGCTGCAGGGGCGGTACTTCTTCGCCGACTATTGCGCCGGGGTGGTCGAAGGATTGCGCCTCGAGGAGGGGGTGGCGACATCTGCGGTGCATACCGGGGAGGCACTCGGCAGTCTCGGAAATATCACCTCATTCGGTCTTGATGCGGACGGTGAAATGCTGGTGCTGACCGACGACGGACTGGTCTTCCGCATGGTGCCCGGCTAAGGCTCGGTCGTTTGTCACGGAGCCTGATGTGCGCATTGGAATAGTCGGTGCCGGCGCGGTGGGATCGGCAATTGCGTCGGTCCTCGCGAGGGCGGAGATTGCAGCCAAGATCATCAACAGGCGCGGGCCCGCCTCTCTTGGCCCACTGGCCGCCAGTCTCGCGCCTCATGTGGCGATGGGGTCGCGCGACGAAGTGCTGGGGGCCGATCTGGTGTTCGTCGCCGTGCCTTGGGGCAGGCTCGATGATGCGCTCGGCGGCGTAGACTTTACCGGACGGATCGTTGTCGATTGCACCAACGCGCTCGAAGGACCAAGCTTCCGGCAGGTCGAGCTCCACGGACGTACGTCGAGCGAGGTGTTCGCAGAGCATGTAGCGGGTGCGCGGGTGGTAAAGGCGTTCAACCATCTCCTGCCGCATCTGCTCGCGGGCGATCCGCGAGCGGAGGGCGGGCGGCGCGTTCTGTTCATGGCGGGTGACGATCAAGAGGCGAAAGCCGCGCTGGGCGGGATCATCGATAGAATTGGATTTCATCGGATCGATCTCGGCAGCTTGAGAGAGGGTGGCAGGCTGATGGAATTTCCGGGTGGACCACTGCCGGCGCTCAATTTCGTGGTGTTCGACTGATGGCGGGGCGAGCGTCAGATCGACCTTTGCTGGTGGTCGATGGGGACTCGCTGGCCCACCGGGCTTATCACGGCGTGCCGAAGAGTGTGCTTCGTGCAGGAGGTAAGGGCGGCAATGCGATCCTGGGGTTCTGCAACTACCTCATCCGGCTGATCGAGGCCGAGACGCCACGCGCGGTCTTCGTGGGTTGGGACAAGCTCAGCGAACCAAATTGGCGGGCGAAAGAACTGCCGGGCTACCAGGGTGGGCGAGAATTCGAGGACTCGATCGTCGATCAGCTCGAGGTTCTGCCTGAGATGATGA
>JBIQKK010000039.1:2783-13502 GCA_044506585.1 Hyphomicrobiales bacterium | reverse complement strand
CCACCGGACTGGGCAGGCGGCGCTGCCCTCGCGCGCAAGTGGGAACTCAACGGGCTCGCCGACCGGTTCGAGAAGCTGGCAACCAGTCGATAACCAACTGCGGAAACGCTCTTGCGCGAAATCGACGCGAGGAGTATCAGCCCGCCTCAGGACACCTCACCCTAACGTGAGGCTTTCGACCTGGGAGGGTCGCCATGGCTGATATGCCCCTGACCGCGCCGGCGGTGAAACCGGCTAATCCGAATTTTTCGTCGGGCCCCTGTGCCAAACGTCCGGGATGGACGGTGAATGTGCTTGCCGATGCGCTGGTCGGCCGCTCGCACCGCGCCAAGCCCGCCAAGGCGCGCATCGAAAGGGCCATCACGCTGACCCGCGAGCTGCTCGAAGTCCCGGCGGACTATCGCATCGGCATCGTGCCGGCGTCCGATACAGGCGCTGTCGAGATGTTCCTGTGGAGTGCGCTCGGCGCCCGCGGCGTCGACATGCTGGCGTGGGAGAGCTTCGGCGAAGGCTGGGTGACGGACGTGCAGAAGCAGCTCAAGCTTGCCGATGCGCGGGTCATCAAGGCTGGCTACGGCGAGTTGCCTGACCTGACGCAGGTCGATTTCAACCGCGACGTGGTGTTCACCTGGAACGGCACGACTTCGGGCGTTCGCGTCCCCAATGCGGACTGGATCCCCGCCGACCGGCAGGGCCTCACGATCTGCGACGCGACTTCGGCGGCGTTTGCGCAGAACCTCGATTTTTCGAAGCTCGATGTGGTGACCTTCTCGTGGCAGAAGGCACTGGGCGGCGAGGCCGCGCACGGCGTCCTCATCCTCAGCCCGCGCGCGGTCGAACGGCTCGAGACCTATAAGCCCGAGCGCCCGCTGCCCAAGATCTTCCGCATGACCAAGGGCGGCAAGCTGATGGAAGACATCTTCCAGGGGGCTACCATCAACACCGTGTCGATGCTGTGCATCGAGGATGCGATCGATGCGATGGAATGGGGAAAGTCCGTCGGCGGGCTCAAAGGCATGCAGGCGCGTGCCGATGCAAATTTCAAGGTGCTCAACGACTGGGTCGAGCGGACGGCCTGGATCGACAACCTCGCCAAGGTTCCGGAGCAACGTTCCAATACGTCGGTTTGCCTTGTGATCGCCGATCCTGAGATCACGGCGCTCGATGCGGATGCACAGGCGGCGTTTGCCAAGGCGATCGTATCGCGGCTCGATAAGGCCGGTGCGGCCTACGATATCGGGGCCTACCGCGATGCGCCGACGGGCTTCCGTATTTGGGCCGGCTCCACGGTCGAGGCGTCGAACCTCAAGGCGCTGACGGCCTGGCTCGACTGGGCCTTCGCCACAGAAAAGGCAGCGCTCAAGGCAGCGGCCTGACGGCCGAGCGAGTAGCGAATAGCGAGTGGCGAATCGGGCTGCTCGCGTAGCCGCTCACTCCCTTCTTCCCTACTCGCTATTCGCTACTCACCATTCGCTTCCCCGGAGGGGTCACATGCCCAAGGTTCTCGTTTCAGACAAGCTTTCCAAGACCGCGGTCCAGATCTTCAAAGACAATGGCGTAGAGGTCGACTATTTGCCGGACCTCGGCAAGGACAAGGACAAGTTCTACGAGGCCATCGGCCAGTATGACGGGCTCGCCATCCGCTCTGCGAGCAAGGTGACCGAGAAGATCATCTCGGCGGCCACGAATCTGAAGGTGATCGGGCGGGCCGGTATTGGTGTCGACAATGTCGACATCCCGGCTGCAACCAAGAAGGGCATCATCGTGATGAACACGCCCTTCGGCAATTCGATCACCACCGCCGAGCACGCGATCGCAATGATGATGGCGCTCGCACGCCAGCTCCCAGAAGCGGACGCCTCGACCAAGGCTTCGAAGTGGGAGAAGAACCGCTTCATGGGTGTTGAGGTCACCAACAAGACGCTGGGCCTCATCGGTGCGGGTAACATCGGCTCGATCGTCGCGGATCGGGCGCAGGGCCTGAAGATGAAGGTCATCGCCTACGACCCGTTTCTCACTGCGGAGCGTGCCCAGGCGATCGGGGTCGAGAAGGTCGACCTCGACGAACTGTTCAAGCGCGCGGACTTCATCACGCTCCACACGCCCCTGATCGATGCGACGCGCAACATCATCAATGCCGACGCCATCGCCAAGATGAAGGACGGCGTCCGCATCATCAATTGCGCGCGCGGCGGGCTGATCGACGAGAAGGCGCTCTATGATGCGCTGAAGTCGGGCAAGGTCGCGGGTGCGGCCCTGGATGTGTTCGAGACGGAACCGGCGGAGAACAATCCGCTGTTCGAGTTCGCCAATGTCATCTGCACCCCCCATCTGGGCGCATCGACAACCGAGGCGCAGGAGAACGTCGCGCTGCAGGTGGCCGAGCAGATTTCGGCCTATCTCATGACCGGCGAAATCACCAACGCGCTCAACTTCCCGTCGATCAGCGCGGAAGAGGCACCGCGGCTGACCCCATGGGTGAAGCTCGCCGAAATGCTCGGTTCATTCGCGGGCCAGCTCACCGAGAACCCGATTACCGGAATCAAGATCGAGTACGAGGGCAATGTGGCGCAGCTCAACACCAAGCCGATGACGGCAGCCGCGCTCAACGGCGTGCTGAAGCCGCAGATGGGCGACGTAAACATGGTTTCGGCGCCCCAGATCGCCAAGGATCGCGGCATCAATGTGGAGGTTGCTACCCGTGATCAGCAGGGCGCCTATGAGGGTTACATCCGGCTGACCGTGACGACCGAGAAACAGTCGCGGGGGATCGCCGGGACCGTGTTCGCCAACGGCAAGCCGCGCATCATCCAGGTAAAGGGCATCAATATGGATGCCGAGCCGACACCTTCGATGCTCTACGTCACCAACGAGGATAGGCCCGGACACATTGGCCGGCTGGGGACGCTGTTGGGCAACCTCGGGATCAATATCGCCAACTTCAACCTCGGCCGCGCGGAGGTGGGAGGCGATGCGATTGCGTTGCTTTCGATCGATGGTGAAGTCGACGAGAAGCAGCTCAAGGAGATCGCGGCCTTGCCGGGCGTCAAGCAGGCGAAGGCGCTGCGGTTCTGATCCAGCGAGGGCGCCGACGGGCGCCCTCCTTGCTGTGGGGGCGAGGACGCCCCCGAAGTCCATGAACGCACGGACAGCCGGAACATTCCCCGGCGCGTTGGAAATGCGGCGTACAGGCGGGCCTCCATGTACGCCGCGGATCACCGCACGTGTCACGCAACTCACCTGCGGGCCTCCGGGCGCAGGACGCGGCGTGCAGGCGTGTGCGCAAAGCGGCGGCCTTTTCATTTGCGCTGAATGTGGGATGCTGGCCCAGGGGGAGGGGCCATGACCTACAGCATTCCGTTTGCGGTACTTTGGCCGGCCTGGGCGCTGTCCTGGGTAATTGCAGCGCTGTGGTCGAGCCGATCGGAAGCGCGGCCGCCGATCCGGCAGCAACTACCCTACTGGGCGATGGTGATCGCCGGCGTCGTGCTGATGTGCTCAAACTTCGTGGGCGGCGAGCGCGGTACCCACTGGATGCCGTTCGATACCAAGGAGCAGATCCTCTTGGTGATTGCGCTGACGGGCCTTGCCGTTACCTGGTGGGCGCGCCTTCACCTGGGACAGCTGTGGTCCGCGAGCGTGACGCGCAAGGTCCATCATCGCATCGTGAAGACCGGCCCCTACGCCATTGTGCGGCACCCCATTTATGCGGGCATCAGCCTCGCCGTGATTGCGACGCTCCTGCTCAAGCCAGGCTGGCTTGGGGTCGCCGGCGCCGCCTTGATCATAATCTCGTTCGTGCTGAAATACCGGCTGGAGGAGCGCTTCCTCATGGAGCGGCTCGGCCCCGAATATATCGCCTATCGCAAGAAGGTGCCTGCGCTGGTGCCATTCTTTACGGCACGCGGCTAGGTCCGGTCTTCCGGCTCGCAACCGACGCCGTCGCCATCCTTGTCGAGATTGTAGATGTCGGGGCCCGAGATAGTGACGGTACCAACGAAATTGCTGCAGTCGAGATCGGCCACCGCGCCGGTGCCGGCCCCGACCGAGGGTTGCGGGACGGTGTAGACGACTTGCGTGGCGATGGCGGGAGCATTCGCCCCAGGTATCACGAGGAATGAGGGTAGCCCCTGTACGGGAACAAAGGTCTGGGGCGAAGTCGGGAAGACGTACACCAGAGTCGTATCGCCGCCCGAAACGACGGTGGGTTCTGCACCCGAGGCCTGCGTTAGCGAGCCTAGAAGAGCGAGCGCCGCAAGGGTCATTATGGATGTGCGGGTCATTGGCGGGACCTCATTGTTTCATACCTGGCGCCAGAACGCGGTCGCGTGCAGGAGGGTCCGTAGCAATTTGACGCGAAGGCAGAACTTCAGTTTCGCCGCGCGCTCCATTCCGCCATCACAATGCCAGCGATGACGAGGGAACCGGCCATCGCGTGATACGCCTCCAGCTTTTCGCCGAGGATCAGGACCGAGCCGACGGCGCCGAACAGCGGGATGAGGTTGATGAACAGGCTGGCGCGATTGGGACCGATGAGTTCGACGCCGCGGACGTAGAACATTTGGCTGACGATCGATGGGAAGACCATCGTGTAGACCGCGATGGACCAGCCGAGCGGCGTAATGTTCGGGATGGCCGAGATCAGCGCAGCAGGTCCGCCGCCGACGGTCATCACGAATACCAGCGATGCGAGGATGGCACCGATGAAGGTGGCGACGAGGAAACTGCGCCAGTCGGTCTGCGGACGCCAGCGCAGGCAGATCGAGTAGATGGCGTAGCCAAGCGAGGCGAGCAGCACGAGCAGATCGCCGAAGTTCACGTCCAGCGCGAGGACGCGCGTGAGATCACCATGCGAAACGGTGAGGGCCACGCCGGCGATGGTGATGGCGACGCCGACCAGTTGCAGGACCTTCACGCGCGTGCGGAAGAGGACGAAGCTCAGCAGCATGACGAAGATATTGATCGTCACCTGATCGAGACCGATGTTGAAGCCCGTGGTGTAGTAGGCCGCGATGTAGCACAGCGCGTTGAAGGTGCCGAAGCCAAGCGCGCCGTAAAACAGCAAGAGCCACCACTTGGCGCGAAGCACCGGCCAGTCCCGCCGCAGCGGGCCCATCGCGAAGGGCAGCACCATCAGCAGGGCGCCGGTCCAGCGCATCACGGTAAGGGTGTAGGGGTCGATGTGGCCTACGGCCGCCTTTCCGGCCACGACATTTGCGCCCCAGAACGAGGTGCACAGGATCAGCAGCAGGTAGGGGTTGGACATCAGTCCGGGGCGGGGGGATGCGGAAACAGTCATTTGAAGGCGCCCATATTCAATGTTTCGGCGCCCGATGCCAGCCCGGGTGGTTTCGGCCTGTGGGGATTTGTTTTCGGAACTCGACTGGTTTAAGGGACGTCCGCAATTGCCGGACTCAGCCACAGGGCGGCCGGCCTTTGCCCGAGATCAATGACCGGACGACGCGCCTGGGGCGCGCGTTCCCGCTTCGCGAGGGCTGTTAGTTCATGGCAAATGTGATCGTCGTCGGCAGCCAATGGGGTGACGAGGGCAAAGGCAAGATCGTCGACTGGCTGTCGGAGCGAGCCGACGTGGTGGTCCGCTACCAGGGCGGCCACAATGCCGGGCATACCCTGGTGGTCGACGGGACGAGCTACAAGATCGCGCTGGTGCCGTCCGGGGTGGTGCGCGGCAAGTTCAGCGTGATCGGCAATGGCGTGGTGTTCGACCCGCATTTCTTCCTGGGCGAGATCGACAAGCTCGCCGGCCAGGGGATCAAGGTGACGCCGGAGATCTTGCGGGTGGCCGACAACGCCCCGCTCATCCTCAGCCTTCACCGCGAGCTCGACGCGCTGCGCGAAAACTCGAACTCAGGCCTGAAGATCGGCACGACGCGCCGCGGGATCGGACCTGCCTACGAGGACAAAGTTGGGCGGCGCGCCATCCGGGTGTGCGACCTCGCCGAGCCCGAAACGCTGCCGGCCAAGATCGAGCGGCTTCTGGCGCACCACAATGCGCTGCGGCGCGGCATGGGACTGGCCGAAATTCCGGCGGGGGCGATCGAGTCGGAACTGACTGAAGTGGCCGACAAAATACTTCCCTATGTGGGCCAGGTCTGGCGGCTGCTCGACGAAAAGCGGCGCAGCGGCGCGCGGATCCTGTTCGAGGGCGCGCAGGGCGCACTGCTGGACAATGACCACGGGACCTATCCGTTCGTGACCTCGTCCAACACGGTCGCCGGACAGGCCGCGGCAGGGTCGGGGTTGGGGCCGACGGCGATCGGCTATGTGCTGGGGATTACCAAGGCGTACACGACCCGAGTGGGTGAGGGGCCCTTCCCGTGCGAGCTCGACGACGACATCGGCCGGCATTTGTCCACAGTCGGCAAAGAGGTGGGCGTCAACACGGGACGGTCACGGCGCTGCGGCTGGTTCGACGCCGTTTTGGTGCGCCAGACCGTGCGTACGTCGGGGATCACGGGGATCGCCTTAACCAAGCTCGATGTCCTCGATGGGCTCAAAGAGATCAAAGTTTGTGTCGGTTATGAGCTGGACGGACAAAAAATTGACTATTTGCCAGCCTCTATGAGGGCACAGGCGGCGGTGAAGCCGATCTATGAGTCTCTCGAGGGGTGGCAGGAAACTACAGCAGGGGCGCGCAGCTGGTCCGAATTGCCAGCACAAGCCGTCAAGTACGTCAGGTACATCGAGGAGCTGATCGGGGCGCCGGTCGCAATGCTCTCCACCAGTCCGGAAAGACTGGATACCATCCTCGTGCAAGACCCGTTCCAAGACTGAGGTTTTTTGGCTACAACTCCCGCGCAAATTGAGCGAATGTAGCGAATGGCGGATTACAAAGAACTTCTGCGCCGGGCGGTAGAAGCCCTGCCCGAGAACAACGGGGCAGCGCGGCGTGCGGTTTATGAGAAGGCGCGAGCCGCCCTCGTCGGGCAACTGCGGGCTATCAATCCGCCGCTCCCAGCCCGTGACATTACTTCGCATCGGCTGCAATTGGAGGATTGCATCCGCCAGGTCGAGCAGGAAGCCAGCGAGGCCAATATCGCCGGATTGACGGCTGAGCCGCCCTCCCTCCCGCCAGTGTTTGCTGCCGAGGCCAAGAAGGCCGAGCCCAAGGCTCCGACGCAAAGACAAGCCTCCAAGGCCGAGCCGCAGCGGCCGAAAGCCGAGCCCGTCGCCGCAAAGACCAAGGCCGGCGCGAATGGTGGTGCATCGATCGAAGACATCATCGCGGCGGCCGAGCGCGACCGCGAGCCGGAGGAGGAAGGTCCGTCGGTTCGCGCGCCCGAGTTCAAGTCACGGCCCCCCAAATCTCATCCTGTGCTGGTGAAATCGGACACGGCGGACGAGGAGCCACCCAAGCGTCCGGCCAAGAAACCCGATGCGCGCCCGCTTCCGTCGATCGTCGCCCGTGCCGAGGCGGCAAAAGGCCGCGCCGCCGCGCCAAATTTTGGCGTCGTCGAAAATGGCCGGCGGGGGCCAGCCATCGAACCGCGCCGCGATGGCGGACGTGCGGGAATGGCCGCCGCTGCGCGACAGGTGGAGCCTTTCGAGTTCGATGTGCCCGACGACGTGCAGGCCATGGCCGCAGTCCGCGAAGTCGAGGTTGAGCAACCGGCCGATCCGCAGGGCGCGATCGACCGGGCGATTGCAACGCTCGATCGCGAGGCTCGCGGTGATAACCGCCCGGCCCATTACACTGAATCCGAAGTCGAACTCGACGACGAGCCCATGCAGGCTCCGGCGCGGAACGGCTTTTACAACAGCAACGGCAGGGCGAACGGAAAGGCGCGCAGCACCGGCACCGAACTGGTGATCAGCCGCGGCGAGCGCGGCATGCCTCCGGAACGTGAGATACGTCCGCCGCGGCCGGCCAAGGAGTTTGCCAATCCGCGCCGGGCCCAGGCGGCACGGGCCTTTGACGGCTTGCCGCGGGCCACTCCCGAGCGGGGTGGCATGGGGCCGGTGACCATTTTCCTGATTATTTTCGCGGCGCTTTTGGTGGGCGCGGGCGGGGCGGGATTCTGGGCGTGGCAGGAGGGGTTCATCAATCTCGACGCCATGTTCGGCAAGGGTTCGCCGTCGATAATTACTACGGCTGAGTCAACGGCGGCTGGGGCTGCCGATCCGACCGGGCCGGGGAACACGGAGACGCCGACGGCCAATCCGGACCCGGCGACCCAGCTCAAGGCTGACGAACGGTTACCGACCTCGGTGGCGGCGGTGCCGGCGGAATCGGTCGAACCGCTGGCGCTGCAATCGCCGGTGGGCGAAGCCAGGACCGCGGAACGCCTGAGCGACAGCACGGTGGACAACGCCGCGACGGCCGAGCAGGCCGTGGCCGCGATCGATCCGACGGCGGCTTTGGGGAGCCAGTCCCTGCTGCTGGAGGCTTCGGATAACGGCACCACCGGCGCCGTGCCGTTCTCTGGCACGGTCGACTGGAGCAAGGGCGCGGACGAAACGGGCCAGCCCACGCTGATCGGCCGGGCCAATATTCCGGCGCGCAACCTCTCGGTCGAAGTGCTGATCCGCAAGAACTCCGACCCGAGCCTGCCGGCAAGCCACCTGATGGAGATCAACTTCACCGTCTCTGACAGCTTCATCGGTGGATCGGTGGCCGGATTGCCGGGCGTGCTGCTCAAGAATGAAGAGCTGGTGCAGGGCCAGCCGCTGGTGGGTGCCTCGGCACGCGTCGTCGGCAACTCGTTCCTGTTCGCGCTGAGTGCGGCGGCCGAAGACAACAAGGCCAACGTCAACCTGCTGACGACGCGCAAGTGGATGGATCTGGCGCTGATCTACGCGTCGGGCAAACGGGCGATCATCACGCTCGAGAAGGACCCGACGGCACAGGCCCTGTTCACCGAGGTGTTCGCGGCCTGGCAAGGCAGGGCTTCAGGCGGCGAGGCCTCCGGTTAAGCGCCCGCCCTCAATGGTATAGACGCGGTCGGCGATGGCCGCGATATCATCGGCATGATGGGTCACCAGCACGGTGGCCCATTTTTGTTTCCGCGTGAGCGACTGAACGAGCGTGCGTGTGGCCGCGCGCGTCTCGTCGTCGAGCGCCGAGAAGGGCTCATCGAGCAGGAGGACCGGTCTGTCGCGCAGGAGCGTGCGGGCGAGGGCGACACGCTGCTTCTGGCCCCCCGACAGTGTCGCGGCGCGCTGGCGGGCGAGACCGGTCAGGCCGAGTTCGGCAAGGGCGGCGTTCACTCGCGCGGCGTCCGCATGGGGCAGGCCGAGCGCGACGTTGCGTGCTGCACTGAGATGCTCGAACAGAGTTTCGGACTGGAACAGGATCGAGACGGGCCGTTGCTCGGGCGGGAGGCCGTTCACGACCTCCCCGTCGATGGAGATCGTGCCGGACGCCGGATCAAGGAAGCCCGCGATGAGATCGAGGAGGGTCGATTTGCCCGAGCCGCTCGCGCCACGCACAGCAGTGATCTCCCCGCGCCGGGCCTCCATTGTAAAATCGTATGCCGGCGCCCCGGTGTAGCTGAAGCGGACGGCATCAAGCGCGAGCACGGCTCAACCTCTCGAACAGGGCGGGAAGGGCGACAAAGGCGACAATGGTGAGAACCAGCATCAGCGCGGCGATCGTGCCGGCATCGTTGGTCCGGTAGCTGCCGAGCGCGCGTACCATCAGCAGCGGCAGGGTGACGAAGTCCTTGGTGTCGAACAGGGCGATCACGCCCAGATCGCCCAGGGAGAAACAGAAGCTCAGTGCCAGGGCGAGGCCAACGTCGCGGGCGATCAGCGGCCACTCGACGGCGGTGAACTGGCGGACGCCACCCAGCCCGAGCGAGCGGATGAGCTTGCCGCGGCTCCGAGCGATGGCATCGAAGGGCGGCGCGAGGGTCGCCATCACGAAGGGCAGCGCGAGCAGGGCATTGGCAAGGATGACCACAGCGGGAGCGACGGTATCGGGCGCGATCCCCAGTTCGCGCACGAACAGGAACGCGCCGAGCGCGAGGGCAACGGCGGGAACGGCAAGGTAAGCATAGGCCGGGACTCCGAGCGCAATCCGGGCCGGCCGCGAGGCGGTCGCTGCCCGCGCCGCCGCGACGACGAGGCCCAGGATGAGGGTCAGGATTGCCGAGGCGGTCGCAACGAGGAGGCTCGTCGCGGTAGCAGACCAGAACGCGCTGCGGGTGAGCATGGAGGCCAGGCCTGAAAGGCCGTCGAGCAGGACGGCCAGCAGCGGGGAAGCAAAGCCGAGGACGGCGAGCAAGAGCACCACCCATTGCACGGCGCGAGCGAGGCCGGCATCGCGCCAGCGCGGAACAACGGGGCGATCAAGGCTCGCCGAGATCGGCGTGAGGGCGGCACTGGTGATGATGATGGCCGAGCAGATCGCGATCTGGACGAGGGCGAGCTTCACGGCAACCACCAGGTCGAAGTCGAGGCGAACGGCCGAGTAGATCGCAACCTCCAGCGTCTGGACCGATGGCCCGCCGCCAAGGAGCAGCACGATGGGGAAGCTGGTGAAGGCGAGCAGGAAGATGACCGCGGCGAGGCCCGGAAGCGTGCCGCGCATCGCCGGCCAGTCAATGACGGCGAAGCGTGTCCAGGCCGGCAGCGCGAGGCTTTGGCCGGTCTTCAGCCGGGTATCCGGGATTGCATCGAGGCGGGCGAGCAGGATGCGCGCGGCAAAGGCGGCATCGAGGATAATGTGGGCGGCAACGACCCCGCCGAGCCCGAAGA
>JBIQKK010000039.1:0-2683 GCA_044506585.1 Hyphomicrobiales bacterium | reverse complement strand
GGCGGGATGACGCTGTCAGCGGATCGCGGCAAGGGCTTCCTCGATCCACGCATTGCGCTGGGCGGTCACCGTCGCTTCGTCGACCGGCAGGACGTGCGCGGGAGGAGTACCAAAGGCTGCCGGCAGATCAGCGCCGAGGTCGATCACCGGATAGACCCAGTTCGTGGTCGGCAGGATCTTCTGGCCCTCGGGCGATGCCATGTAGCTCAGGAACCGACGCGCCAGTTCCTGATTGGGCGAGGACTTGAGTATCCCGGAAATCTCGACCTGCTGCACATATCCTTCGGTGAAGTCGGCGGCGGCGTAGCGCGTGTCGTTCTCCGCAACCACGTGGTAGGCGGGCGATGTGCTGTAAGAGAGCGCCATGTCGGCTTCGCCATCGAGAAAGAGCCCGTAGCCTTCGGACCAGCCGCGGGTCATGGTGAGGATGTGCGGCTTCAGGCCGGCCCAGATCTCGGCGGCGCGGTCGCCGTAAGCCTGTTTGATCCACACGACCAGACCGAGGCCGGGCGTGGAGGAGCGCGGATCCATCACCACGATCTTGAAATCGTCGGGAAGCGCGATGAGCTCTTCGAACGACGCCGGCGGGGTCTGGACGAGCTCCTTGTTATAGACGAAGGCGAAGTAGCCGCGATCGAAGGGCACGAAATCGGGATCAGTCCAAGGCTGCGTCAGAGCGAGACCGCCCAGGTCGAGACCATGCGGCGCGAACAGACCCGTGGCGCGGGCGTCGCCCGCGATGAAGGTGTCGAGGCCGACAAGAACGTCGGCCTTAGTCGTCGCGCCCTCGAGCTGGACGCGACGCAGGGTCGAGATCGCATCCTCGGCTGCGACGAACTCGACGACGCACGCGCAGGTTGCTTCGAAGCCCGCCTTGAGCGCGGGGCCAGGGCCCCATTCACTGGCAAAGGAATCGTAGGTGTAGACGGTCAGGGTCGGCTTATCCTGCGCCGCGGCCGGATGGCCGAGAGCGAGGAGAGCCGCAAGCGCGAGAAGAGCAGAACGGAGCATGCCGTTTCCTTTTCGGTTGCGGCCATGCGTTGAAGAGTAGCGCAAATGGAAGGGCCTACCATGGGCGCCCTTGCCATCTCGAACTTCCTCCGCCAGCATGACCTGGTTCAGGTTCAATGGGTGTTTCTCAGCTCCGTTTCCGGAGCACCCCAGCGAGACGTCCCTGATCTAGTCCGAGATTACTCATCGTGCAAGAGCGCGCTTCCCCGCCAACCATCCTCACATTCGACGGGCTGCTGGTGATTGTCGGCGGCGGCGCGGTCGATCCCGACCTGATGCGCGACCTCTATCTGGCGGGGGCGCACCTGGTGGGAGCCGATGGCGGGGCGGATGCGATCGTGGCGGCCGGGCTCAAACCCGAAGCGATCATCGGAGATTTCGACTCGCTCGAAAATCCGGACGGGTGGCTGGGCCGGACGAGATTGATCCGGGTCCCGGAGCAGGAGACGACGGACTTTGAAAAGGCGCTCTACTGTACCCGGGCGCCGGTCACCATCGCGCTCGGCATGACCGGGCGCCGGTTCGACCACACGCTTGCGGCGCTGGATGCAGTGACCCGGCACGGCAAGGATCGCGTGATCATCCTCGTCGACGAGGCCGACCTCGCGATGGCGCTGAGCGGCCCGTTCAGCTTCGAGGTCGATCCGCATGAGCGCGTTTCGGTGCATCCGTTGCTGCCGATCCGGTTCAAGCGCAGCGTGGGCCTGCGTTATCTCCTCGACGGCATCCGCCTCGCTGCGGGTGAGCGCACGGGGACTTCAAACGAAGCCGTCGAAGGTCCGTTCCGGATCGAGCCGGAGACGCGGGCGCGCCCGTGGCTGCTGGTGGTGGACCGGAAATATCTGTTCGGAGTGGCTGCGGCGGCCGCGGCCATGGTGGGGTAGGCCGGGCTGCGCCGGCTCATCCCTCCTACGGGGAGGGATGAGGACGGCATGCCTCGGTTCTAAACCCGCTCGCGCTGTTCGCGGGCTTTGGTCCTGGCAGCCTGGGTGACGGCTTCCTGGACCTTTTCGAAGGCGCGGACTTCGATCTGCCGGATGCGTTCGCGGCTCACATTGTATTCCTGCGCGAGCTCTTCGAGCGTGGCCGGGTTGTCCTTCAGGCGGCGGGCCTGGAAGATGGCCTTCTCGCGGTCGTTGAGGTCGGCCATGGCGTTGCTGAGCAACCCCATGCGCTCGCGGAACTCCTCGGTATTGCCGAGCGTGGTTTCCTGGTCCGGCGTGTCGTCAACGAGCCAGTCCTGCCATTCGGACGAGCCCTCGTCGGCCCGCATGGGGGCATTGAGGGAGGCGTCGCCGGTGAGGCGCTGGTTCATCGAGATGACGTCATCCTCGGTGACCCTGAGGGTCGTCGCGATCTGCTTGACCTGATCGGGGTGGAGATTGCCGTCGTCGAGCGCGGCGATCTGGCCCTTCACCTTGCGCAGGTTGAAGAACAGACGCTTTTGCGCGGCGGTGGTGCCGATCTTGACCAGGCTCCATGAGCGCAGGACGTATTCCTGGATCGCGGCGCGAATCCACCACATGGCGTAGGTCGCGAGGCGGAAGCCCTTGTCGGGCTCGAAGCGCTTGACCGCGTGCATGAGGCCGACATTGCCCTCCGAGATCACCTCGGAAATGGGCAGGCCATAGCCGCGATAGCCCATGGCGATCTTGGCCACGAGCCGCAAATG
>JBIQKK010000038.1:0-24272 GCA_044506585.1 Hyphomicrobiales bacterium | reverse complement strand
CGGCCAAGGAAGCCGGCAAGGCCCGCGACGAAGGCAAGGACTATGTCGTCAAGGACGGCGACGTGATGCTGTTCAAGTTCAACACTTAATCCGCCACCCTTTGACTGGAGTGCCCATGCCCGCCTTCCTCAGCGGTTACGAACTCGAGTTCGTTATCAAGCTCGGTCTGTGTCTCGTGCTCGGCACGATCATCGGCGTCGAGCGCGAGCTGCGCAACAAGCCCGCGGGGATCAGCACCCATTGCTTCGTGATGGCGGGGGCCTGCCTGTTCACCTTCATCTCGACTGTCGCCGATCCCAACAGCCCCGCCCGCATCGCCGCCCAGGTCGTCTCCGGCGTCGGTTTCCTGGGCGCGGGGATGATCCTCAAATCTGACAACAACACGATCCGCAACCTTACCACTGCCGCTGCGATCTGGTTCGCTGCCGCGGTCGGCATGGCCATCGGCATCGGCTGGTATGCAATTGCCGTCATCGCCTCGGTGTACGCCGTGATCGTCCCGCGTATCCCCCATGTCCGGCGCTGGGCCAGCAGTCAGCACGACGAATAACCCACCCCGCTTGCGGCCTGCGTGGCGCCGGATCACACTGTCTCCCTCGGCACTTTTCTAGGGAGACTCGAATGACCGCCTACAACGTGGTTCGTTTCCGGGTGAAGCCCGGAATGGAAGACGCCTTCATCGCCAGCCAGCGCAAGTCGCTGGAAGATCCGATGCCCGGTGGGCTCGACGCTGCCCTCATAAAGACCGGCGAGCGCAGTTACTGCTTCATCGGCAAATGGGACAAGTTCGAGTCGATCGTTGCCGCCCGTCCCACCATGATCGGCTTTCTCGACGAAATCCGCCCCCTGCTCGAAGATCTCGGGAGTGGCCTCGGCGTCACCGATCCGGTATCGGGCGAAACCGTCGTCGAGCGCACCGCCTGATCCCCTCACGGTTGCGTCCGCGCCGCGCGGCCAGGCCACGAGCTCAGCCGGCTCGATACCGGCCCAGCTCAATCGGATCGGCCAACTGCGCCCGGAACAGCAGGCCCGTCAGCCCAAGCCGGGTAACGGCGTTGATCGCGAAGTTGCGTGCCCAGAGGCCAAAGGCGTTCTTGGGCACGAAGCTGTTTGCGAACGCTCGCGCCCCCTTCTGCTTGCGCTCCACATACGGCCGGAGCTTCCGCTCATAGGCCGTGAAGGCGTGGGCATGATCGCCGCCCGCGGCGTCCAGCTCGCCGGCCAGCGTGTAGGCTTCCGCCATCGCCATGGAAGCACCCTCGCCGGCCAGCAGGCTCGGGCACGCGCAGGCATCCCCGATCAGCGCCACGCGCCCCTTGGTCCACTGCGGCATGGAGATTTGGCTCACCCGGTCAAAGTAGAGATCGGTCGCCCCTTCGAGCGCCCGCAGCATCTCCGGTGTCTCCCAGCCGCAATTGGCGTAGCGCCGGGCCAGCATCTCCTTCTGCTGCGCCGGATCATGGAGCGGGATGGCGCCCCGATCGGGATCGGCGAAAGTGAGAAGGAACAGCGTGGCATCTCCGTCCAGGGTGATCCGCCAGATTTGGCGCCCGGGCTCGCCATAGGCGACATAGGCGTGCGGATCGCGGGCCGGGTAGCCGGTGGTCGTGAACGCGGCGACGCAATAGCCGAGGAAGTGCTCGAACTTCGCCTCCTCCCCGAACACCGCCTTCCGCACCGCCGAGTGGAGTCCGTCTGCGCCAATCACAAGGTGGTAGCGTGCAGGCTGGCCACGGCTGAACCTCACGTCGACCCCGTCCTGCCCGTCTTCGAGGCCGGTCACGCTGTCCCCGAATCGGACGTCGATCCGGTCCTTGACCGCATTATAGAGACCCAGCGCCACCGCTGAGCGCGGCACGCTCAGTATCCGTCCGCCCGTCAGCTCCTGCATGGCGCCCTGGTTGATGCCGCTCACCTTGCGGCCGTTTCGGTCGACGACGCGAAATTCCTCAATGGCCAGGTCGTGCGCGCGGAGCGCATCCAGGAGCCCCATGCGCTCGGCCACCTCATAACCCAGCCCCCAGAAATCGATGACATAGCCGCCCCGGCGAGGTTCCGGCGCTTGCTCGACCAGAGTGACCTCATGGCCGTACTTTTCCAGCCACCAGGCGGCACAGCACCCCGCAACCCCTGCCCCCACAATGAGAATCTTCATGCTTCCACCTCTGGACTAGACTGTGAACCACTGGTACACACCATGGTCCAGCAGAGGGGCGAAGGCAACCCATGGGTTCGGAAAGAGTGAAGCGGATGGCCCCGGAGCGCCGCGAAAAGTTGTTCCGCAGTGCTGCCGATGAGCTTGCCGAAAAGGGTTATGACGGCGCGTCCCTCAACCGGATCATCGAGCGCGCGGGCATCGGCAAGAGCTCGCTCTACTACTATTTCGAGGACAAGCGGGACCTGTTCGGCCAACTCGTCCAGAGCGTCTTCGAGCGCTTCATGCGCGAAATCGGCGGCTTTGATTTCCATACACTCACCGCCGAAACCTTCTGGCCCGAAATCGAGTCCCTCTTCATGAAAGGCGTCGTCTTCTGGGAGAGCGATGCCTGGTATGTGCGCATCGGCCAGCTTTTTTATCGTCTCCGGGCGCAGGAGAAGAACGGCGGCACCACCGGCCACCTGCTCGCCGTGACGGAGAAATGGGTCGCATCCCTGCTCCGGCACGGCATGTCGCTGGGCGTCGTCCGCACTGACCTGCCCGAACCGTTGCTCGTTCAGTCGGTGATGGCGCTCGTCGAAGTCTGCGACCGCTACATGATCGAGAGTTGGGTCCAATACGGCCCGGATGAGCGCCACGCTTTGGTTGCCCAGCAAATGAGCCTGCTGAAGCGCGTGTGCCGTCCGGACGCCTGACACCACCGCAGCCGCATTGAGCTCGAGAAGGGGTTGACGTATACGTCAACCGGCCATGAATCCCGTCACCGCGAGTCGCAAGCACTACGAAGATCTCGTCCTTGGCGAAGTGATCGACCTGGGTGTGACCAACGTCACCAAGGACATGATCGTCAGCTTCGCCCGCGAGTTCGATCCGTTCCCCTTCCATCTCGACGAGGAAGCGGCGAAGGCATCCCTCCTCGGCGGTCTCGCCTCGTCCGGCTGGCAGACGGCCGCGCTGACCCTGCGCATGCTCGGCGACCGCTTCCTCAACACCATCGCTTCGATGGGAGGCCTCGGCTTCTCCGACCTCAAATGGAAAAAGCCGGTGATGGTCGGCGACACCATCACGGGTACGGCGACGATCGCGGGTCTCCGCCGGTCGCGCCATCACCCCGAGCGCGGCATCGTCACCATCGATCTCGACATTCGCAACCAGCATCGTGAGCCGGTGATGACGATGCGCCTCGCCAATCTTATCGAGCTGCGCGACCCCACCGTGCCGCTTACCGAGGACGGGAATCCATGACGCGCTGGTTCGAGGACATTACCCTCAACGAGATCTTCCCGCTCGGCACCCATGAGTTCACCGAAGCCGAGATCATTCGCTTCGGGAAGCTCTACGATCCGCAATATTTCCACGTCGATCCCGAAGCGGCCAGGCACTCCCATTTCGGCGGCCTCGTCGCCTCGGGCTGGCACACCGTGAGCGTCGGCCATCGCCGCATGGTCGATGCCCTCTTCGCCGAAGAGGAGCGTTTGCGCGAACTCGGCAAGGAGCCCGGCGTCTCGGGCCCGTCACCCGGGGTCAACCGCATGGACTTCAAGGCGCCCGTGCGTCCGGGCGACCGCGTCACCTACACCCTCACCGTCACCGGCAAGCGCCCCTCCAACTCGATTCCCGGTTGGGGCTTGCTGTTCAACACGCTCGAGGCGACCAATCAGCGCGGCGAACTGGTTTATCACGCCGAACTCGTCGGCTTCTCCAAGCTGCGCGACTACCGGATGCCGCTCCGCCTCAGGGTGTTGTTGGCGTTGACCCGACTCCCTGTTTTGGGGAAAGTCCTCGCCAAACGCACCGGATGAACATATGCGCCGCCTCGCCCTTGCCTTGAGCCTCGTGACGCTGGCTTCCCCCGCGCTCGCCCAGGGCGTGACCGTCAGCCCCGCCGAAGGCAATTGGGGCTGCACCGCCCTCATTGATAACACCAAGGCCGGCCTCCTGACTGTCTTTGCCGGCAGCTATGGCTACGCCTCCGCCAACTTCAAATCCGCCGCCTCGGGCACGGGCAGTGCCGAGATGGGGTCGGACGGCGTACGTTTCCTCGACGGCAATCTCGCCGAAATCGGCATCGGCTACGGGCTTGTGACCTTCAACCCGGAAGGCGGCGATATCCTCACCCTCTACAATCCGGAAAAGCCGGTTCTCCTTTGTAAGCCGCGCTAGCGTCCGTCCTGCCGGAGACGAACGATGACCGCTCTCGTCTTCGGCCTCATCCTCCTTTCGGCCGCGCTGCACGCGACTTGGAACGCCGTCGTCAAAAGCGGCGATGACAAGCTCAATGCGATGATCCTCGTCGCCATGTTCGGCGCGGTTCCCGGCGTCCTCCTTCTACCGTTCCTGCAGCCGATGGCTCCGGCCGCATGGCCCTACCTCGTCATTTCCGTCATCCTCGAGATTGCCTATTCCGCACTCGTCGCCGCCGCCTATGCTCATGCCGATATGAGCCGGGCCTATCCGATGATGCGCGGCACGCCGCCGCTCATCGTCGCGCTGGTCTCCACGCTCGCACTGGGGATGAGCATCACTCTCACGGGCTGGATCGGCATTGCTCTCGTCTCGACCGGCCTGCTGACCCTCACCCTGCGCGGCACCGGCGGCGATCGTCGCGGCATTGTCTTCGCCTTCGTCAACGCGCTGGTGATTGCATCCTACACGCTGGTCGACAGCTTTGGCGTCCGCGCCTCGGGCGCCTCGGTCACCTACACGATGTCGATTTTCGTTCTAGTCGGGCTTCCGCTGACGCTGTGGGGCCTCCTGTTCCGGCCCGACTTCCTCGCCTACGCCCGACGCAACTGGCAGATGGGTCTCATCGGTGGTCTGGGCACACTGGGCTCCTACGGCATCGTTCTGTGGGCCATGACGCAGGCACCCGTCCCGCTCGTTGCAGCACTCCGCGAAACCTCGATTCTCTTCGGCACCGCGATCGCCGTCTTCATCCTGCGCGAGCGTCTCACCCGCACGCGCATCGTTGCGGTGTTGATCATCGCTGCGGGCGCAATCGTCCTCAAGCTCGCCTAGGGTTGACCTCGCGCGCGCATCGCCCTATTTACGGGCCTTCTCCAGTACGAGGTCTCGCCACCAAATGATCTGAGCATTCCTGCGGACGCCAGTGCACCATCCTTCCCACGCCTCGCGTGCGGCAGGTGATGCGGGATTGCCGGCGGGCAGAATGCATCGGATCTAAAGGCGCGGACTCTCGTCCGGCTCTCCTCCGTCCAGTCACATCAGCCTTCATCGTCGTTCGCGCACGCCTTTGCGCGCGCATCTGGATTCCCGTTCGCTCGCGCGAGCCTGCGGCCGGGGAAGGAGAGAACTCATGCCAAAATTCATGACCTATCAGCGTCCCACCCCAGTTACGAAGCAGAACTGGAACCATGCTCCAGACCGCAAGGCGCCACCGCCGATCAAGGGTAAGGGACAGAACCCCGCAGCGCCGGCGAGCATGCCGCCGCTCGAGCAACTCATTCGCAAGCGATAATGCGATCCGGGGAGGCGGTGCGCCGCCTCCTCAATGCCCCGGAAAAGGCACCAGGCTCTGGATCGCGACGCCCATGCCCCGCAGCTTGTCGGCACCGCCCAGGTCGAACAGGTCGATCACGAAACCCGCATTCTCGACGATCGCGCCGGTACGCCGCAGCAGCCCGACTGCCGCCACCGCGGTGCCCCCGGTTGCGATCAGGTCGTCGACCAGCAGGACCTTGTGCACATTGCTGAGCACGTCGGCGTGGATCTCGATCGTATCGACCCCATATTCGAGCGTGTAGTTCTCCCCGATCGTCGCGCCCGGCAGCTTGCCGCGCTTACGGATCGGCACGAAGCCGACGCCCAGCGCAATCGCGACCCCCGCCCCGAAGATGAATCCACGCGCTTCGATTCCCGCGACATGCGTGATGTCCAGGCCGCGATGCGCCTCGGCCAGCCGCTCCACGCTCTCGCGGAATCCCTGCGGATGTTCGATCAGCGTGGTGATGTCGCGGAAGAGAATGCCCGGCTTGGGATAGTCGGGGATGGAACGGATCAGCGATTTGAGATCGAGCATCAGTCCCGCTTCACGATCTTGCGCGCCAGCTTGCCCGCGCGAAACGCTGCATCGAGTGTCGCCTCTGCGGCAGCCTCGCGCATTTTCGGGGTAACGAGCAATGGGGCCGAGCGGACCGCAGCACGCACGGCCGGATGCCGCGCAACGGTCATGGCGACCCCAATCACGGTAGCGGCTGTGCGGATCGGTGACATGGCGAGCGTTTCCTCGTTCGAAGCGCGATCCTACCGGGTCAACATGGCGCTGAAAAGACGCCCCGGAACGACCAGGGGCGCCGAAGCGCCCCTTTCATTCCATGCGTCTCAATGGACCTTGCGCCAGATTCGCTGCTTCACGAACCACATCAGCACCGCGAACAGCAGCAGGAAGGTCAGCACCCGGAAACCGGCTGCCTTCTGGGCGTTCAGATGCGGCTCGGCCATCCACATCATGAAGGCCGCCACGTCATGCGCATATTGATGCTGCGTCAGCATCTCCGCAGGAACCTCCGAACCGTCGGGGTTCGCGTAGGTGACGCTGCCGTCTTCCAGCTGCGGCGGCATGCCGATCGCGTGGCCCGGGAAGACCCGGTTGTAGAACTTGCCTTCGGGGACCTCGACGCCCTCGGGTGGCGGATCCTCATAGCCGGTCATCAGCGCGTAGATGTAGTCCGGCCCACCTTCCGAATAGGTGGTGAAATAGTTGAACACCCATTGCGGGAACGGCGAGGTGACCGAGCGCGCCTTGGCGAGTACCGAGAAATCCGGTGGCACGATGCCGAACGCTGCCTTCAAATCCGCATCGCTCTGCCCCGTCCCCGGCCAGCGGTCCGACGGCAGGCCCTTGCGCGTGCCGCCCTCGGCCTCGGGATCGGCGATCTCATACTCCGCCGCAAGAGCCTTGACCTGGGCTTCGGTGTAGCCCGGCCCGCCCTCTTCCGCGAGGTTACGGAAAGCCAACAGTCGCGCCGAGTGACATCCCGAGCAGACATCGCGGAAGATTTGGAAGCCGCGCTGCAGCTGATGCTCGTCATAGGTGCCGAAGATACCGGCAAAGCTCCACGCCTGCCGTTCGATATGAGTGGTCTCGTGCTCCTGCGCCAATGCGGGGGCAGCAAAGCCCAGGGTCATCAGGCCGGCAGCGAGAATGGTCGAGATTTTGAACATTGCGGTGCGGTCCTGGGTCAACGGGCGGCCGGTGAGGCCGCATCGGCGCCACTCACGGCGGCGGGCATGGTCAGCACCGCCTCCGAGATCGAGTTCGGCAGGGGCCTCGGCCTCTCGAACCTGCCCAGCAGCGGCAGGATCACGATGAAGTAGGCGAAGTAGTAGAGCACGGACAGCTTGGAGGTGTCGGCCACCGTGAAGTTGCCGATGATCTTCATGTCCGGTGTCTGCGCGCCGTACCAGGTCAGCAGCACGAAGTTGGCGACAAACACCCAGTAGAACCACTTGAATGCCGGCCGGAACGTGCCCGACCTCACCTTGCTCGTATCCAGCCACGGCAGGAAGAACAGGATCAGGATCGAGCCGCCGAAGGCGATGACGCCGAGCAGCTTGCTGTCGAGGATGAAGTTGAAGTCGATGGCGCGCAGGATCGCGTAGAACGGCAGGAAGTACCATTCGGGCACGATGTGCGGCGGCGTCACCAGCGGGTTGGCCTGAATGTAGTTGTCGGGATGGCCGAGGATATCGGGCGCGTAGAAGACGAACCACGCGAAGGGGATGCAGAACACCACGACCGCGAAGAAGTCCTTCATCGTGTAGAACGGGTGGAACGCCACCGTGTCGCGCTCGCTCTTGACCTCGACGCCGACCGGATTGCCGTTCCCCGGCACGTGCAGCGCCCAGATGTGCAGCCCGACCACCGCCGCGATGATGAAGGGCAGGAGGTAGTGCAGCGAGAAGAAGCGGTTGAGCGTCGGGTTGTCCACCGCGAAGCCGCCGCGCAGCAGTTGCAGGATCGGATCGCCCACCACCGGGATCGCCGCGAAGATGTTGGTGATCACCGCGGCCGCCCAGAAGCTCATCTGCCCCCACGGCAGCACGTAGCCCATGAACGCCGTCGCCATCATCAGCAGGAAGATGATGACGCCCAGGATCCAGAGGACCTCGCGCGGCGCCTTGTACGAGCCGAAATAGAGCCCGCGGAAGATGTGGACATAGAGAGCCGCAAAGAACATCGACGCGCCCACCGCGTGGGTCGCCTGGATCATGCGCCCGCCATTCACGTCACGGCGGATGAGCTCGACCGAGTCGAAGGCCAGCCCGATCTGCGGAGTGTAGTGCATCGCGAGCACGATGCCCGTCACGATCTGGACGGCCAGCATGAACACCAGGATGGCGCCGCCGGTCCACCAGTAGTTGAGGTTCTTGGGCGTCGGGTAGTCCATCAGGTGTTCTTTGGAGAACCTGAGGAGCGGCAGACGCTCATCCAGCCACTTTTCGACCGGGTTGGTGGGGTTGTAGCTGCTGTTGTGCGTGGTCATCGGCGTTGTCCCCCTCAACCGATCTGAATCACGGTGTCGCTCAGGAACTGGTAGGGCGGAACCACCAGGTTCTTGGGCGCGGGGCCTTTGCGGATGCGGCCGGAGGTGTCGTATTCCGAACCGTGGCACGGACAGAACCAGCCGCCGAACTCACCGGCGTCACCCACCGGCACGCAGCCCAGATGGGTGCACAGCGCCACCATCACCAGCCACTGGTCATGGCCTTCCTTGACCCGGTTCTGGTCTTCTTCGGGATCCTTCAGATCCCCCATCGGCACGGCCCGGGCCTCATCGATCTCGGCCTGTGTGCGATGCCGTACGAACACTGGCGAGCCGCGCCACTTGATGGTCACGGACGAGCCTTCCTCGACTGAGCCCAGGTCGAACTCGGTCGAAGCCAAGGCGAGCACCGAGGCGTCGGGATTCATCTGGTTGATAAGTGGCCAGGCCACCGCACCGACACCGACCACGCCCACTGCCGCCGTCGCGACATAAAGGAAATCGCGTCGGCCCTTGTTCGGATCGTCGTCACTCATGCGATTCTACCTGAGTCCCTGCCTGATGTCTGATTGCGCGCAATGCGGGCCCCCGCGCCGCGCGCCACAAATGGCTGTCACTCGCCACAAAGGGCGCGTGATTCCGCCGTCTTTTGGCACTCTCCCCCCAACTTGTCCAGACGCACGGGACGGGCGAAAAGGCGTCTGCGACACTATACCCACCACCGCTGCCCCGGCTGGCGGAGAACCAGCGCCCAATGACCATCGATCTCGCCCTCTATCAGCCTGATATCGCCCAGAATACCGGCACTTTGCTGCGTCTTGGCGCGTGTCTGGGCGTGCCGGTCCACATCATCCATCCCACAGGCTTTGCGCTTTCGCGCCGGGAGCTCAAGCGCGGCGGGCTCGACTATCTCGACCACGCGCAGATGATCGAGCACGACAGTTACGCCCATTTTGCGCGCTGGTGCCGGGAGGCAGGCAGAAGGCTGATCCTGTTGACCACCAAGGCGGACCGCTCGGCCTACGAGTTCGACTATGGTCCCGGCGATATCCTCATGCTGGGACGCGAAAGCGCGGGCGTTCCGGGGGCCGTGGCCGCCGAAATCGAGTCGCGCGTGCGCCTTCCGATGCGCCCGGGTTTGCGCTCCATCAATGTCGCCGTGGCGGGGGCCATGATATTGGGTGAAGCCCTTCGCCAGACCGGTGCCTTCTCGAGCCTCAAATGACCCTGCCTCCCGACATTGACGACAAGAAGTCCCTCGCCGCCGCGTTCTTTCGCCGGTTCCGCGACGACCTCACCGCGGAACTCAACGCCATCGAGGCCGAAAGCGGCTTCCCGGACCGGCCGCCCGGCGTCTTCGAGGTCAGGCCCTGGTCGCGCCCTGATGGTGGTGGCGGCGAGATGGGACTCCTGCACGGGCGCGTTTTCGAGAAGGCCGGCGTCCACATCTCGGTGGTCCACGGCACCTTCAGCGAGGAATTCGCGCGCCAGATGCCGCATACGGAGGCAGGCGCCGAGTTCTGGAGCGCCGGGGTCTCGGTCATCGTCCATCCGTGGAATCCCAACGTTCCCGCGGCACACATGAACGTACGCATGATCGTCACCGGCAAATGGTGGTTCGGTGGCGGTGGCGATCTCACCCCCGTCCTCGACCGGCGGCGGACGCAGAACGATCCCGACAGCATCGACTTCCACGCGGCCTACCGCAAGGCGTGCGAAGCCCACGGCGTCGACTACCTTCGCTACAAGCAATGGTGCGATGAGTACTTCTTCCTCAAGCACCGTGGCGAGCCCCGCGGCATCGGCGGCATCTTCTACGACAACCATAACACCGGCGATTGGAACGCCGACTTCGCCTTCACCCAAGACGTCGCCCGCGCCTTCCTCGACATCTATCCCACTCTTGTTCGGCGCAACGTCGCCACGCCCTGGACCGACGCCGACCGCGAGGAGCAGCTCGTCCGGCGCGGCCGCTACGTGGAATTCAACCTCCTCTACGACCGCGGCACGACCTTCGGTCTGCGAACCGGCGGCAATGTCGAGGCGATCCTCTCGTCGCTGCCACCCGCCGTTCGCTGGCCCTGAGGGAACCGTTCGGTCGCCTCGTCCGTTCCGTCTTGTTCAGCAAGCGGAGGTTGCAATGAAGCAATATGAATGCCTCGTGCCCGGCTGCCAGTGGCACACCAAGGCCGAAGACAGCGCCGAGATCGTGCGTCGGGCGGCCGACCATTTGCGAACCGTCCACGGCGAGGCCGTCGTTCGCCCTGAAATGATCGATCGGATCAAGCAGCGCATCCACGACCCGGTGGCCGCGCAGTAATCAGCGCGTCTCGAGAATAGAAAGCAGCGAGTCCCGATCGAGTTTGAATCCCGACTGGATCCAGCGCTTCTCGAGGCGGTCGAGTTCGGCCCCGATCCTGGGGCCGGGCTTCATGCCGCGCGCAATGAGATCACTGCCCGACAGTGGGAACTTCGGCACTTCGATCGTCCCCAGATGCTGCAACACCGCCGACTTGCCGGCCTCGGTCCAGCCTGCGAACGTTGCCGCCACGTCCACCGCGTCCGACAGAAAGGCCGGAAACCTGTACGCCGCTTCGCTGACGTGAAAGTCGGTCAGGAGGCGCGCGCCCTTGAGGATCGACTCCACCGCGTCGACCTCGTCATTGGTGAGCCGCCACTTCTGCTTCAGCCTCTTGGCACTGAGGGCCTGAACGAGAATGGCGAGCCGCGCCATGCCGTTCGGCCTGTGCGCGCGCCGCTCATACGTGCCCAGCCGCTCGAGCAGGTCCGGCGGCAGGTCCAGCACGCCCGCGCTGGCCATCGTCTCCAGCGTCCGTGCCACCTTGGGCAGCGCAATCATCCGCCGCATCTCAGCGCCGACACGCTCTGCGGAAATCGCATGCAGGTCGCCGGCCGCCTTGTGCACCGCGACCAGCCCGTCTTCATCGAACTGCTCACGACCGTGGCTCGCGGTGAAGCGGAAGAACCGGTAGACGCGCAGCCTGTCCTCGGCGATCCGCCGGTTGGGATCGCCGATGAAGCGCACGACTCCGGCCATGCAGTCCTCGGCCCCGTTGATGGGGTCGAACAGCTCGCCCTCCATGTCGCAATAGAGGGCGTTCATGGTGAAGTCGCGCCGCTCCGCATCGCGCGTCCAGCCCCACCCGAACCGCACCGTCGCATGACGTCCGTCGGTTTCGATGTCTTCGCGCAGGGTCGTGACTTCGGCGACGCGGCCGTCGATCTTGAGCGTGACCGTTCCGTGCTCGATGCCCGTCGGATAGACGCTGACCCCCGCGTCCTCAGCCCGCCGCATCACCTCTCGCGGCAACAGTTCAGTGGCGAAGTCCACCTCGTCGGTTTCGCGCTCGTGATCGACGAGCGTATCGCGGACCGCGCCGCCCACGGCCCGCGTCCGGCCCTTCTCGCCATCGAGCAGCGTGAAAACCCGTTGCGTGGCCGGATCGCGAAGCCACGGTGCTTCCTTGAGCCGATTGAGGGCAGCCTTGGCTATCACCAGGGAATCTCGTCCTTGAGTACAAGTTCGTAAAACCGCCGGGTCAGATTGGCGGTAATCCCCCAGATGACAAGCCCCTCATGATCGATCTGCCATGTCGATCCGCGCAGGGCGCCCCGCTCGAACCGGAACGTCCCGAAGCTTTCGTTGCGCATCAAAATGGGAAGCGGCACCTCGAACACCGAACGCACCTCACCGGGATTGCCCACGAACGGCCGGTGCGGTGTCACCTCTGCCACCACCGGCGTGATCATGTAGTTTGAGCCTGAATAATAGGCGGGCATGTACCCCAGAACGCGCGCATCCTCGCGGTCGAGCGCGACCTCCTCCCACGCCTCGCGCAGCGCCGCGTCCGCGGGCCCCTTGTCGCCTGGGTCGATCTTGCCGCCCGGAAATGCGATCTGCCCCGAATGCGCCCGCAAGTCCGGCGAGCGCTCCGTATAGAGCACCGACAGTGCCTCCCCACGCCTCACGAGCGCGATCAGCACCGCGGCATCACGTGGGGGCGAACTGAGACCGCCTTCCGGCATCCAGTCGGGCGCGAGCGTGGCCGTCTCTTCGGCCGCCTGCGGCGAGGGAAGCAGCCGACCCCTGATTCTCTCGATCAGTTCATCGGCCGCAGACACAGGAACTTCTCTTACTGGTGCTTCTTGGCCCCGAACGCACGGACCTTGCCCTTGATCCGCGCCGCGAGCGTCTTGTCCTCAGAATAGAGCAGCACGCGCGTGGGGTCGACCGGGCCCGGCCACTGGACCGCGCCGATGGTCGTCGGCTGCCAGCCCAGAGGACAATAATAGTCGCGGTCCCCGATGAGGATCACGAAGCTCCCCTTGCCGCGTTCGAGCGCCAGCCGCGTCACCTCGCGCGCCAGCTGCTTGCCGACGCCGCGCTTGCGGTAGTTGGGATGGGTGGCGAGCGGCCCCAGCATGTAGCCGTCGATGCCGCCGATGCTGACCGGTGTCATCCACACCGACCCGCAGGTCACGCCATCGATTTCAGCGATCAGCGAGAGCGATTTGTCGATCGGGAAGCGCTCGCGCACCCGGAAGGCCGTGCGGGCAAAGCGGCCCGGACCAAAGGCAAGCGCCTGTAAATCCTCGACGAACGAATCGTCCTCAGGCGTGGCGAGACGGATATGGGCAGGCTCGGCGAACGGCGGCGCGCCAGGCGCAGGCTCGTAGACAGATGGAGCGATCATCGTGACAGTCCAGGATTCAGATAAAGGACAAACGCACCGGCCCTGAGCCGGCTCCCGACCAATTACGGTCGTCGGTTCACGTGAACGACGTTCTCCATCCTGGACGCCTCCTGACGTCTGAAATGCGCCTTAACACCAGCGCCTCGGCACGTAAAAGAAAATCGTCGAGTTCGAGACCCAATTCAAGACCCGACGGTTAATGTAATCACAGGGCTAAGCGGCCACCGTCAGCTTGAGCCCCAGCGCCCGGATCACCTTGAGCACCGTCGCAAACTCCGGATTACCGTCCGACGACAGCGCCTTGTAGAGACTTGCCCGCGTCAGCCCGGCCGCCTTGGCCACTTCGCTCATCCCCTCCGACCGCGCAATGACGCCAAGCGCATGCGTGATCAGCGCAGGATCCCCATCCTCGAACACTGCCTCCAGATACGCAGCCACGTCCTCCTTCGTCTCGAGATAATCGGCGGTGTCGTAAAGCGTCGTCTCCAGCGGCATACCTTAATTCTCCCAATCGCGTGCGAGCGCCTTGGCCCGGGCCACGTCTTCTGCCTGCCCCGATTTGTCGCCTCCGCACAGAAGGATGACCAATGTCTCTCCTTCGCTGATGAAGTAGACGCGGTAGCCGGGCCCGTAGTGAATCCTCAGTTCGCTCACTCCTTCGCCCACCGGCCGGACGTCGCCGGGATTGCCCAACAGAAGCCGGTCAATTCGAATTTCGATCCGTGCGCGGGCATTGTGATCCCGTAGATTTCGAAACCATCTGTCGTAAACGGCGGTCTTCCTCAGTATGAGCATGAATGTATCCCATAAGAAACAGCACAATCAATATCAATGTTAGTCGTCTGAAATGGAGCCCTCTTGTCGCTGGCGCGACCCTAGCAAACCGCGCTCCTTCGAGAACGCCATTTTCTTGCCGTCCGCGGCGTGGCATTACCCGGCAGGATGATCACCCTTGCGCACATTTCGGACGTCCACCTGGCGCCGCTGCCGCCGGTTCGCTGGTCCGAACTCGCCAACAAGCGCATCACGGGCTACCTCAACTGGCGCCTCCGGCGCCACGACACGCTGTCGGGGGACGGCCTGGCTACGCTCATCCGCCATATGCGCGAGCAGAACCCGGATTTCACCGCCATCACCGGTGACCTGGTCAATCTGGGCCTCGAGGCGGAGGCCGACACAACCCTCCACTGGCTCCAGACCGTCGGCAGTCCGGATGAAGTCTGCGTCTCCCCGGGCAATCACGACGCCTACCTGCCCGGCTCGCTCGCCACCAACGCCGAGCGCTGGGGCGACTACATGGCCGGCGAGACACTCGACGCCGCAGCCTTCCCGTTCGTCCGCCGCATCGGCGATCTCGCCATCATCTCCTGTTCGAGCGCCATCCCGAGTGCGCCCACCCTCGCCATCGGCCGCTTCGACCGCGCCCAGGCGGACCGCCTTGGCCGCATACTCAAGCTGCTTGGCGACGGCGGCTATTTCCGCGTCATCCTCATCCACCACCCACCCAACCTTGAGGCGCGCCATCCTCGCCTCGGGCTTTACGGGGCCAGGCTCTTTCGCGAAGCTGTCGCTGAGCACGGCGCTGAACTCGTGCTGCATGGCCACAGCCACAAATCCTCGATCTTTGCGATCCCCGGATCGACCGGCGACGTCCCCGTGATCGGCGTCGCCGCCGCGGGCGCCGCGCAATCTGAAGACGGCGGCGAGGACCCCGCCCGCTACAACCTGTTCAAGATCGAGCGGCTGGGTACCGCATGGAGCTGCACCATGCGCGAATTTGGCTTTCAGCGCCTCAGCACCGATATTGTGCTCCGGTTGAGCCTGAGAATCTATTGAGCAGCACCTTCCACATCCTGCAGCCGGTCTACGATGCCGCCCGCGGCGTCGCATCCTTCCGGTACGCCCTGCGCGACCTTGAGTTCACCGAGACGCTGGAATTTCCGCAGGGCGCCGACGCGGACGCCGCGGGCAGCGACGCCTTCGCACGCCTCCTCGACCTCACCGCAACGGTTCTCGGCGTGAGCTACTACAAGCTGCTGGCGCCAACCCGCATCCAGATCGGCTTCGCCCTTACGTCCCGCGAGCAGGATTTTGTTCTCGACGTCTATTCCAACGGCCTTGGCGAGTTCTTCGCGCGCAACAATCTCGAGCGTTTCGGCAAGATCGATATCGTCGCACCCACCGACATGACCCGCGCCCGTCCCGCGCCTATCCTGAAAGACCGCGCGCTCCTGCCGATCGGCGGCGGCAAGGATTCCCTCGTGTCCGTCGAACTGCTCGAGCGCGCCGGCCTCGACTACACACCCTTTGCCGTCAATCCAAAGGGTCCGATCCTCAGCTCGGTCACGGCCATCGATAGAACTCCGCTCTACGTGAAACGAACGCTCGATCCGGAAATGATCCGGCTCTCACAGCAGCCTGGCTACCTCAATGGCCACGTGCCCTCCACGGCGATCAACTCCATGGTTGCCGCACTCACCGCGCTGCTCTTCTCCTATGCCCGCGTTATCCTCTCGAACGAGCGCTCGGCAAGCGAAGGCAACGCCGTGCATGATGGCCGGGAGGTCAACCACCAATACTCCAAATCCCTGGACTTCGAGGGTCGGATCGCCGCCGTCCTGTACGATGCGACCGGTGGTGCCCTCAGCTACTTCTCGCTGCTGCGCCCCTATTCCGAAGCGCGCATTGCGAGCCTCTTCGCGCGCGAGACGCGCTTCGACCACGTCTTTTCGAGCTGCAATCGCAACTTCAGGCTGAGCGGACACGACGGCGAGCTCTGGTGCGGCGAATGCCCGAAATGCCACTTCACCTTCCTGCTGATGGCCGCTCAAATGGACAAGCCGCGCATGCTCTCGATCTTCGGCCACGACTTCCTCGACCGGCCCGAGAACGAGCGCTCCTTCCGCGAGCTCACCGGCCTCGCAGGCCAGAAGCCCTGGGAGTGCGTGGGCGAGATCGAGGAAGCCGCCGCTTGCCTCTATGTGCTGACCACGCATCCCGACTGGGAGCACTCGGCCGTGGTCATTGCACTGCGCGACGACCTTGTGGCCCAATACGGCCGACAGCGTCTGTCCGCAGCGCGGGCAGCGCTCTTCACCGACAGCCCGGATCACCTTATTCCAGAGGCAATTGCCGAGAAGGTTGCGCCCCATGCGCTTTGATCATCCCGTCCTGCTCTATGGCGCCGGCCGCGAAGCGCGCTCCACCCGCACCTTCCTCAAGACCCGCGCCCCCGGTCTCAAGGTTTACGTCACCGTCGACAGCGGTGCCGCCGACATCGACGATGCCGAGCCGATTGCACCTACCGACCTCAACGCCGCCATCGAAGCGCGCCGCTTCGGCACCATCGTAAAATCCCCCGGCGTTTCGCGCTATCGACCCATCTTCCTCGTTGCGCGCGAAGCCGGCATCGCGGTCACCTCCAATCTCAACCTCTGGGGCGAGTTTTATCGCGAGGGCCGCACGGTCATCGCGATCACCGGCACCAAGGGCAAGTCCACGACGGCAACCCTCGTCCACCTGATGCTCACCCAGTCCGGCCTCGACGCGGGGCTCGCCGGCAATGTCGGCCTCGCCCCGCTCGAGATCGCGGACAAGCACAAGATCGTCGTGTTCGAGCTCTCGAGCTACCAGACCGCCGACATGGCCTTCTCCCCCGACATCGCAGCCGTGACCAACCTCACGCCCGAGCACACCGACTGGCACCGCGACGTCGAGCACTACTTTGCCGACAAGCTCAACCTCATCGATCGCGAAACGCCCTTCCCCGTCGGCCTCGGCCCCGCCGCCCAGACCAATCCGCTGGTGCTCGCTGCTCTGCGCGATACGCGCCGGATCCTTCCGCCGCTGGCCCCCTTCATTGCCGACCGCATCGCGTCCGCCGTTGCAAGGTCCAGGCTCAAGGGATCTCACAATCTCGACAATGCCCGCCTCGCCGCGCAGATCGCTCTCGCTGCCGGTGCGGGTCTCGAAGGTATCGTCCGTGGCATCAATGCGTTCGAACCGCTGCCCCACCGGCTCGAGGAACACACCATCGGTGGGTTGACCATCGTCAACGACTCCATCTCGACGACGCCCGAAGCCACCAAGGCCGCACTCGCTGCCTATGAGGGCAAGCGTATCGCACTCATCGCAGGCGGCCACGAGCGCCAGCAGGACTACACCGAGCTGGCGTCGCTCCTTGGTCCGCGTGGCGTCACCGTGCTCGTCACCCTTCCCGTGACGGGCGATCGCCTCGCCACCGCCACCTACGCTGCCGCACCGCAGATCGAAGTGATCGAAGCCGCAACCCTGCGCGCCGGGCTCGAGGCGCTCGCCGGGCGGCGCGACGGCTACGACACGATCATCCTCTCACCCGGCGCACCGAGTTACGGCCAGCTCGAGGCCCCCGGCATTACCTTCAAGGATTTCGAGGAGCGTGGCCGGGCCTTCATTCGCATCGCCCACGAGCTCTTCGGCTGATCACCCGTTCGGCGATTTCGGGCTGCCGTCGGGGTTGAAGGGCGCGTCGAGCGTATTGGCGGGAATCCCAGCCAGCACCAGGCCCGCGCGGATCCGCTGCAGCACGCCCGTTGCGTTCACGCGCATCTCCAGGCGCGGCATGATTCCCGATTGCTGAAACCGGACGTTGCCCAGCACGATCGGCCTGTAGCGGTCGATGAGGTCGGCTCGTGCCGCGCGAGGCGCAGCCGTGAGCGCGATGATCGGGCCCAGCTCATCGTCCCCGACGGCCAGCGCCTGCGCCGCATCGATCGCATCGAAGAACCGATCCTCGCGCAGCGCATTCAGCGCACGTGTCGTGTAGTACCAGTGCGGCGGCACCGGCAGTACACTCAGCGCGCGCTCCGCCTCGCGTCCCCCATCGGCGAACTGCCCCTTTCGCCACAGTAGCATTGCCTCGACCGCGACCGCATCCATGCTCGCCGGATTGAGTTCGAGGGCCCTCCTGATCGATCCCATCGCCGCATCGACCGAGCCCTGCCGTCCCAGCACGGTCGCCTGCTGTTCATGGACGAAGCTGCTGTCGGGCCGCAGCGTCACGGCGCGCCCCGCCAGTCCCGACGCCGCGCCCAGCAGTTGCGATAGATCGTCTCCGGGCGCCGCCAGATATTTCGTGCGCCACGACGAAACGTCGGCCGAGGCCGCCAGCGCGAGGGCGTCTTCCGGCGCATCTGCGACAATCTTGTCGAAGCAGTCTCCGGCCCTGGTCGCATCGGCGAGCCGCCGGCTGTCGCGCCAGCGCATGTAGAGGAGGTCGCACACATAGGCGGTCGGTTGGGCAGGCAGCGACGTCTGCAGGTCCAGCCAGGCCCGCCCGGGGGCATGCAGGGGGCCGGCGGAACTGCCCAATTGCGCCGCTAGCGCCAGGGCAGCATCGTGCAGCGCCTCGCCCTCGGGCTCGCTCGGCGAGACGTTGATCGTCGTGGTCCACGGTGTACTGCCCCCATCGACAAGCGTCGCGCGCAGCACGAGGCTGCCATTGAGCTGTTGCACCGTGGCGGTAACCGCCGCCCCCTCGCCTGCGACCCGGATGCCTTCGAACCGTCCCAGCGCGGCCCTGAGGTCCGAACCGATGTCATTGACCTCACCGTCCAGTTCTGGCTGCCCCGTGAGATTGTCGACCGGGCCGACAGCGATCGCCGGGACCTGCGGAATGGTGTTCGCGCCGTCTGGGCCCGGCAGCATCCCCCGTACCAGCGCCACTGCCAGCGCCACGCCGACCAGCGTGAAGATCAGCGCTAGCATCGCGTAGGAGGTGAAGGCGGAGATCGAACGAACGCCTTTGGTCCCGTTTGCGGGCCGGCGCTTCAACTCCGGTGCCGTTGGGTCCACAGTCACGAACTCGGGCACATAGCGTCCCAGCGGCAGGCGAATCTCGACGCCCGAACGATTGATCCCGCTTGCGTGATATTGCTCGAGCAGTCCGCGCAGCCGCCGCGCCTGGACCCTGACGATCGGGTCCGTCTGTGGATCGAAGTCCGCGCTTCGCCCGAACACATCGACCGCGATGGAATAGGCTTTGATGGCCGCGCTGTCGCCCGCCAGCGTCTTCTCGACCACATATTTGAGCAGTTCGGCCAGCTGCGGAGAACGAGATATGCCTTGCCAGCCAAGGACTTCGTCCAAGGCGACGCGGACGCGTTCCGGAGTCGGCACGTCATCCGGCACGGCGGACCCTCCCTCCTCCTGCCATCGCCGATAGTTCGCATTTTACATGTTAAACACAAGCAGGATTACTGCCCTTTACCCCGTGAAACCTTTCGCGTTTCGGGCGCTTGCATCATACGGGCACCATTCGCGGCACAGAGCCGCCGGAGAGGAACGGTTTTCAACGTCTCCGGCAGCCTTTCGGTCCTCCCTCCGACGGGCCTGGTCTCTCGCACGCGGCTACACAATTGATCGACTGCCAACTCCCGCGCGGCGCGGGAAAGGACATTTGATGAGCAATGCTGCACGGCGGCCGGCCATCGCGCTGGTCGACGACGATTTCCATTCGGCGCGGCTGATGACGCGCACCCTCATCACGCAGGGTGCGCCTTCCGTCGACCAACATCTCGACCCCGACGCTGCCCTCGATATCCTCGCAGCGACGGCCGATGAGGACATGACGCCGCCCGCCCTGGTGGTCGTTGACGTCAAGGCATCGTCCGACGCGACGCGCAATTTCATCGAACGCCTGAAACAGCGCGCACCCAATCTCACTGTCGTCGCCATGGCGGCGACCCTCGATCGCGAGACGCGCAACAGGCTCATCGATGCCGGCGCCGCGGCCGTCTTCGAGCGCCGTCCCGAGATTGATCTCTACCGCCGCGAGGCTGCGAGCATCGTCGACTTCTGGTCGCGCAGCGAGCGCCTCGACCGAACCGGCACCTGAGAGTCCGATTACCGGGCGCGGATAGATCCTGCGTCCGCCTGCCCTCCCACTACGCGTGCTGAGAACACGCGAGCGTGCCGCATCCCTCCTCCCGATGCGGCACAACCGGCGCGCGGCGAGCCGATCCTCCCGCTCGACTCGCGCCGTTCCATCCGGTCCGCCTTCGGCACCACGGACTGGCACCTCAAGCGGCGGTCACCTTGTGTGGCCGCCGCTTCCTCTCCCACTGTCGAACTCGGGCATCGTCGGACCGGCAGCACGCGAGGCTACGGCTTGCCTCGCCCGTCCGTCTCGCTGTCGTCGGAAATCACCTCGTGCGCGAAATATCTGAGCGCCGCGAGCACCAGCACCGCCAGCAACGAA
Source organism: Hyphomicrobiales bacterium (assembly GCA_044506585.1). Classification (GTDB taxonomy): domain Bacteria; phylum Pseudomonadota; class Alphaproteobacteria; order Rhizobiales; family Devosiaceae; genus Devosia_A. The sequence goes on along the minus strand of JBIQKK010000038.1, from coordinate 3,656 downwards.
ACGCCGAGCGCGATGGTGTAGTAGCCAAGCGCCGTCGCAACCCCGACTGCACCGGCGAGCCACATGCCGGCACCGGTTGTCAGCCCCCGCACATTGCCGCGTGCCTGGAAGATCGCCCCCGCCCCGAGGAACGCGATCCCCGCCGTCGTCGCCTCCACCGCGCGGATGGGGTCCGGATTGTTGCTCCCGCCCTCCAGCGCCGTCGCGTAGATCTCGAACGCCAGCAGCGTGAACAGGCAGGCCGCCACCGCGATCAGGATGTGCGTCCTCAGCCCTGCCGTACTATGCGCCCCTTCGCGTTCGAAGCCGATCATTGCCCCGAACACGGCGGCGAGCAGCAATCTCACCGCGAAAATGAGTTGTGATGTGTGGGTGTTGGCGTACCCCAGTCCCGTAGCCCAATCCATGACGCTGGCCTCCTGTTCGGGGCAAACTCCTCCCGGCTGGCGCGGGTTCCGAGGTCCTGCAGCCGCAACTTTGCCGCTAACGGTAACGAAACCGCAAGCGCAGCCCGGTAATCTCTCCGCTCAACAGCTGGAGCTGCGCCCTCAATGACGTCTGGCAAGGAGACCCCCGCATGGCCGGGGCAGTTCTCCCTCCCCGTCCTTCTGCCGATCGTCCTGAGCCTCCTCTGCGCCGCAGTGGGGGTGTTCGGCTTCGTCCTGTGGTCGGTCCACGCGACCGACGAACGCAGCCTCGCCCGCCAGGCCAATCTCGCCCGCCACGTGATCGCCAACGAGCTCCAGCGCATTCCGCGTGACCAGGAGAGCGTCACCATCTGGGACGATGCCGTAACCAACACCAGACTGCAGTTTGACGACGAATGGATCGACGCCAACCTCGGCGCTTGGATGTACGACTATTTCGGCCACGACGACGTCCTGGTCCTCGATGACCACGATCGGCCCATCTACGCCATGTCCGACGGCGGCCGGGTGGATGCCGGGAAATTCGACCGCCAGGTCCTGGCCGACATCGCTCCCGCCCTTGCGGCCCTGCGCGCAAAGATCGCCGCGGGCGGCATCGAGGCCTACAGCAACGGCGAGGTCGCAACGCCGCCGCGCATCAACCAGCTGACGACGCTGCGCGGTGCACCCTCGATCCTCAGTCTTGCGCCCATCATCAGCGACACCGGCAACATCGCCCAGGCCACCGGGAGCGAATACGTCCACGTCTCGATCGTTCGCCTGGATCGTGACCTGGCCGCTCGCATCGGCGAGCAGTACCAGATCGACGATGTCGCCTTCGTCGCCACACCCTCCGACCCCGCCGGAATGGGCGTCATTGCGCTGACCGACCCGGCTGGCCGCTTCGCCACCTTCATGCAATGGACGCCGCAGCTGACCGGGCGCGACATCCTCAACCAGACGATGCCCGTGGTCGTCGCCGCCTTCCTCGCGGTTGCCGTCACGACAATCTGGCTCTCCTTCCAGTTGTGGCGAAAGTCCCGCGCACTCGAAGCCGGCCGCGTCGAGGCGGAGCATCGCGCCGCCCATGACCCGCTGACCCGTTTGCCGAATCGGATCAGCTTCGAGTCCCAGCTCATCCGCGTTCTCGCGCAGCGTCCGACCAAAGACCGCCGCGCCTCCGTGCTGATCCTCGATCTCGACCGGTTCAAGCAGGTGAACGACACGCTCGGCCACCGGGCGGGCGACGAGCTCGTGCGCGCGGTCGGCCAGCGTCTGGGCCAACTGCTCGCGCCCACCGATATTCTCGCCCGCCTCGGCGGCGACGAGTTCGGCATCGTCCATATCCACGCACCGGGCCTCACTGCCGCGCTGGAGCTCAGCGAGAAGATCATCGAGGCCATCAACAAGCCCTTCGACATCTTCGCGAGCGAAGCCTTCGTCGGTGTGTCCATCGGCATTGCCACCGCCGAGGGTGGCGAAGTCGACCCGCATGAGCTGGTGCGCAAAGCCGATATCGCGCTTCACGAAGCCAAGGCGACCGGCCGCAACCGCGCCGTCGTCTTCGAAGAGGCGATGAACGAGTTCCTGCAGAACCGAAAGACGATCGAGGCCGAACTTCGCGAAGCGTTGCGCCGCGACGATCAGCTCGCGGTTGCGTTCCAGCCTCTTTTCGACGCCAACGGCACGATCATCGGCGCCGAAGCCCTCGCGCGCTGGACCCACCCGCGCCTCGGCCAGATCTCGCCGGCCCACTTCGTTCCGGTCGCGGAGGCGACTGCCCTGATCATTCCGCTCGGCGCATTCGTCCTACGCGAAGCGTGCCGCATGGGCGCCAGGTGGCCGGGCTACACGATCGCAGTCAACATCTCCCCGGTGCAGCTGCGCGATCCGGCCTTCCCCGGCACCGTCTTCCAGCTGCTGAATGAAACGGGAATGCATGCCGAAGATCTCGAGCTCGAGATCACCGAAGGCATCCTGCTCGAGGAAGCCTCGATCGCCGCCGACGCCCTCCGCATCTTCAGGGCCGCCGGCATCCGGATCGCACTCGATGATTTCGGTACCGGCTATTCCTCGCTCAACTACCTCAAGCGCTATCCCGTGGACCGGATCAAGATCGACCGGTCCTTCGTCAGCCAGCTGGCGCCCGGCAGCGTCTCCGTCCCCATCGTCGATGCAATGGTCAACCTCGCGCACGCCCTCAAGATCGAAGTCACGGCCGAAGGCGTCGAGACCAGCCAACAGATGGACGTCCTCAGCCAGCTCGGCTGCAATGTCTTCCAGGGTTTCCTGCTGTCGGCGCCAGTCTCGCCCGCCGCGCTCGACAAACTTCTGAGCCCGCCCCAGGTGCAGGTCGCCTAGAGCGCTATCCTACCGCCTGCAGCACCGCAGCAAGCCGCGCTTCCCGTGCCCGCAACCCGTCGCGCCGCTCCACGCCCGCCCACATCTCGGCAAGCGTGCGCTTCTCGAACAGCGAGAACAGGCACGGCGCGATGTAGCTCGCCCGCGTGATTGCCGGTGTGTTGCGCAGGAACGCCGCCACGCTCTTGGTCACGCCCGCCACCTGCCGCTTGCGCGCTGTCGGCGAGTCCCCCGGCTCGAGCTTGGCCAGCGCCTCAGCCGCGAGAGCACTGGCATGCAGCGTGCGGAAGTCCTTGGCCGTGACCGGCACGCCCGCGGTCTCCCGCAAATAGCGGTTGACCTCCTCGGTACGGATCGCCCGCGGCGCGCCTTCGCCATCCCGATACATCAGCAGCCGCTTGCCGGGAATCGACTTTACTTTCGCGATCGCCGCGGCCAGCCGCGCATCGGTCAGCGTGTACGACGCCACCTTGCCGCTCTTGGCCGGGAACTTCACCGTGATCTCGTCGCCATGCACCGACACATCGCGCGTGAACAGCGTGCCGGCGCCGCGGGTACCCCGGGCATCGAGGTAGCGTTCCCGTCCGATCCGCATAGCCGTGCGATCGATCATCGCCACGCCGATCGCGAGCGCCAGCGTCCGGCTCCCCGCTTCCGCCTCGAGGTCTTCTGCAACGCGCCGTCTGATCTTCGGCAGTGCCGCGGTCAGCAGCGCGAGCTGGCGTTGCTTCTTCAGCACGCGCCGGCTCTCCCAGTCGGGATGATAGATATATTGCACCCGCCCCGCCGCATCGAGGCCGCAAGCCTGGATGTGCATGTTGGGCTCCGGCGCAACGCGCACCTCAGTCCACGCCGGCGGTATGCCCAGATGCAATGCCCGCTCGCGCA
>JBIQKK010000148.1:0-3557 GCA_044506585.1 Hyphomicrobiales bacterium | reverse complement strand
CCGATGAGGGGGATGGGTTGGCTGCCCAGCCAATCGCGATGGCCGCCGATTTCTATTCCAACCAGAAGGCCCGAGAGATACCCGGAGCACCAGTCCGCGCCTTTGCCTGACAGGAGCGCCGCGGCGCGGGTGCGGAAAAGCAGCGACGTGGCGAGCGCCGGCCTCGCGAGCCCGACCTCCATGCCGGCCGCAATGCCGTCCTCGATCTCGGGTCCTTCGATCGAGCCCGCGGTGAAGGAATGGCGCAGCACCGAATGCTGTGACAGCACTTCATAGAGCTCGCCGGTCATCGCCGTCTCGAAACGGACGATCCGGCCCGCCCGCAGCTCCACCCATTTGGAGTGCGTGCCGGGGAGGATGACGGTGCCCTCAAAGTCCGGCCTGAGCCTCAGGAGCCCCAGAAGCTGGGTTTCTTCCCCGCGCATGACGTCCTCGCTCCCCGCGTTTCGCTGAGCCACTCCCGGCAAGATCCGGGCAGCAAAGCCCGAACCTTGCGGGGTGACCGCGCCCTGGGCGAGCGAGGTGAGGTCGGCGGGCGTATCGAGATAGGGGGCTTCAAGCCAGCCCTGGCGGGCGCCCGCCATGCCGCACACGATGACAGGTGCGCCGCCGCTTGCCCGGTCACCGATGAGTTCGGCAAGGACTGCCGGATAGTCGGCAGGCCCGATCTTGCCCATCCCCCGGTCGGATTCGCTCGAGAAGGTCTCTGCGCCATCACTGGCGATGCCCCAAGCACGAACGTTCGAGGTGCCCCAATCGACGGCAACCCATTCGGTCATCACTGTCACAGGCGACTCCGCAAATTCCGGCGCGACCCTAGTGCATGACAACGAAGGAGGGGAGGGCTGCGGGACGAAAATCTGTCGGGAATCCCGATCCTTACAACATGGATCAAGTTGCACCGAACCCAACGCGGAACCCCTCGGCGCCCCCGGCGTTACCCCCACGGCTCAACTCAGGGCTGGCGTGACTTTGCGCCTTAAAAACAAAACCCCGCGACCGTGATTGGCGCGGGGTTTTTGCTTTTGTTCCCGGGGGCGGAGGTCAGTACTTGCGCAGCAGACCGACGAGCCGGCCCTGCACCTTGACCCGATCCGGCGGGAAGATGCGCGTCTCGTAGGCCGGGTTCGCCGCTTCGAGGGCCACCGAATTGCCCCGGCGGCGCAGCCGCTTGAGGGTCGCCTCTTCCTCGTCCACGAGGGCAACGACGATCTCGCCGGTCGCTGCCGTGTCCTGCTTTTTGATCACGACCGTATCGCCGTCGAAAATGCCGGCCTCGATCATCGAGTCACCGCGGACTTCGAGCGCGAAGTGCTCACCGCCGCCGAGCATTTCCGGCGGCACGGCGATGGTGTGGCTGTGCGTCTGGATGGCCTCGATGGGCGTACCGGCCGCGATCCGCCCCATCACGGGAATGGAAACCGGCCGGCCCACATCCGACATTCCGGGCATTTGCGGTGCCGCGCGCGACGGCGTCGCCGCCACCCGCCCGAGGCTGCCGTCGATGACGGACGGCTCGAACCGGGCCTTCTTGCCACCGAGCGAAGGGTTCATCGAATCCGGCAGGCGGACCACTTCCAGCGCGCGGGCGCGATTGGGCAGCCGGCGGATGAAGCCGCGTTCCTCCAGCGCCGTGATCAGCCGGTGGATTCCCGACTTGCTGCGCAGATCCAGCGCGTCCTTCATCTCGTCGAAGGAGGGCGGAATCCCGCTTTCCTTCATCCGCTCATGGATAAACATCAGAAGTTCGTGCTGCTTGCGCGTGAGCATCGCTGTCTCCCTTCAGGAGAATCGGAACAAAGGCCGAACGATCTATAGGCGTTCTAGTTCTGTTCTGCAAGATTCAGGTGAAGGAAGCGTTAGCGAACCGCTCGGTGGCCGTGATCCTCCGGCCTCAGCCCAGCATGTTCAGCGGAATGATCTCGACGATCTCACCCGCCGGGATCGGGTCGCTGTTCTCGGGCTGGACAATGAGCGCGTCGGCCTGGGCGAGCGAGGAGGTATGGTTGGAGTCGGTCTCGGCGATCGGAACCGCCTCAAGGAACCCGATCTCGTTGCGGTCGAGCTTGGCCCGCACGAAGTGACGCCGCTCGCCATTGGCGGGCAGGTCGGCGGCGAGCGGGACACCCATGAAGGGCCAGAAGGGGTCCGTGTGGCCGGTCATCAGGCGCAAGGCCGGGCGGACGAGGACCGTCGCGGTGACGAAGGCCGAGATCGGGTTCCCCGGCAGGCCAAACACCAGCGTCTTGCCGCGGGTGCCGAACATCAGCGGCTTGCCCGGGCGCATGAGGACTTTCCAGAAATCGAGATTGACGCCGAGGTCGCGCAGCACGTCCTGCACGTAGTCGCGCTCGCCCACACTGGCTCCACCCGTCGTGACGAGCACCTCGACCCCATAGTCGAACGCCCCTAGAATGGCATTCTCCAGCTGCCGCTTGTCGTCGGGAACGATGCCGAGATCGATGACCTTCTCGGTATAGGGGGCAAGCAGAGGGATGAGCCCGTAGGAGTTCGAGGCAACGATCTCGTCTGGGCCGATATCCGAACCGGGTGCAACGAGCTCGTCACCGGTCGCAAGGATCGCGAGCCTGGGCCGCTTTGCGACAGTCAGCTCGCCATAATTGGCGGCGGCCGCCAGGTTGAGCATGGCCGGCGTGAGCCCGACGCCGGCAGGGATCAGTTCGCGGCCATCGGTGAAGTCAAATCCCTTGCGCCGGATGGATTGCCCGGGGCGCGGGACGCGCTCGAACGTGATCTGGTTGCCCCGCGCGGTTGCCTGTTCCTGCATGATCACCGCATCGGCCCCGATCGGCAGCGGCGCGCCGGTGAAAATGCGGACGCACTCGCCGCGCTGCATCATGCCGGTGAACCGTGCGCCGGCCTGGCTGGTCCCGGCGAGAAACAAGGGCTGCCCGGGCACGACGTCCGCCACTCGTACCGCGTACCCGTCCATCGCCGAAGCGTCGAAGGGCGGCTGGGTGTGTTTGGCGACGAGCGGCCGGGTCAGCACCCGGCGATGGGCACGGGCGAGGGGGACGGTTTCCGGCAATGGTGTCGGGATGCGCGTGAAGATCCGGTCGAGCGCCTCGTCGACGGTGATCACCTGCGGAAATCTCCGGATTTGCCGCCGGACTTTTCGACCAGCTCGACGGTGGTCAGCCGCATGGCACGGTCGATGCCCTTGGCCATGTCGTAAAGGGTCAACGCTGCGACGGAGGCTGCGGTCATCGCCTCCATCTCGACCCCCGTCCGGTCGGAGGTTTCGGCAAATGCCGTAACGACAAGAACACCGTTCTCCTCGGCGATATCGACTTCCACCTTGTTCAGCGCAATAGGGTGGCAGAGGGGGATGAGGTCGGCCGTTTTCTTGGCGGCCATGATACCCGCGACGCGTGCGACGGCCAGGGCATCGCCCTTCCTGAGGCCACCGGACATGATGGCTGCAATGGTTTCGGTCTGCGCCTCGACCACCGCTCGCGCAACTGCCCTTCGGGCGGTGACCGGCTTGCCGCCGATGTCGACGATATGGGCCTCGCCCTTCTCGTTGAGATGGGTGA
>JBIQKK010000037.1:19836-25226 GCA_044506585.1 Hyphomicrobiales bacterium | reverse complement strand
CCCGACGAGGGCAAGTCGGTAATGATCGCGGGATCGGGGAGCAACCGCGAAATGAGGCCGCGCACCATATATTTGTAGAGCGGTTGCCCGATGGCGCGGTAGATCGTGAAGATCGGGAACGCGATATAGCCCACGGAATCCGTGACGGTCGCGGCGGCACCCAGTGGAGCTGCGCCGGGGTCGTCCGGCGTGTGCTGGTGGGAGCTATAGTGCGCATAGCTCCGGTTGAAGTACGGCGGCACGATCTCGGCCAGAACATTTGCACCCGCGGCGCGGACGGTCTGCCCTACCCCGTACATCACGAACGGCGTTTCGGTCATGCCGCTGTCGAGATCACGGCTGGCCCGAACATAGGAGGGATCGTAAGCGACCGGATCGCCCGCACGGCGGACGCCGGCATCGATGGCGAAGCTGCCGTCGGCGTTGAGTGCGGATGAACCGGTCAGCAGCAGCTTGCCGCCCTGCCCGGTGAAGCGGTCGAGCCGTGCGGCGAGCGCGGGCTCGACCGGAATGTCGTCGGGCAGGACGATGAGCCGGTAGTTCTCGAACGTCGCGCTGGGATCGATCACGTCGAAAGGCAGCTTCAGTTCCAGCAGCATCTGCGCCGCGCCGTCATCGGCCTCGGAATTGCGCGCACCGACGGGGTGGAAGTACTCGGCAGCAAGGATCGCGATATCGCTGACCTGCCGCGCACCCTCGAGATAGGGTTCGAGCTTTTCGATGCGCCGATAGGCCGGCGCGATCGACGCATAGGTGTCGGGGTTGATGCGGCCATCTGGGTGGAGCTGGTCGCCGACCAGGCATTTGGAGCCCAATGCCACCATCTGGGCTGCTTCAAACTCCAGCGCATCGGGGTGCTTGAAGCCGCCGAACTCACCCCAGCTCGTGTGGAACTTGCCGGTATGCGCGACGAAGTCGAACCCCAGCGTCGCCGCATAGCGCGCGCTCGAGGGAAAATGGTCATAGCCCCAGCCGCCGGTGGGGAGGCTCTCGAGTTCCAGATGGCTGTAACTCGCAAAGCGCTCCGGACCCTGCTTATGGATGTGGCCGCAATTGTAGAAGATGCGAACCCCCGGGAACTCTGCGCGCAAGGCGGCGCTCATCTCCGAGCGGAAGCGCTCGTTCACCCATTCGTCGTTCTTCAGCCGGTCGGCAGGCTTTTCCGGATCGAGCCCGTGCGCCTGCATCGTCGCGATACATTCGGGGCAGACGCAATCGGGCGTCAGGATGATGTCGAAGAAGATGCCCGGCGTCTCGTAATTACGGAGCACCTCGCGCGCCTGTTCGAGCAGTTCGTCGCGGTACGCCTTGTGGTTGAGACAAAGCGTGTGCCATGCGGCGCTGAGCTGCTGGCCGGTGGATGGGTCGTCACCCGCGCGATGGAACTTGTTTGTGGCGCTCATCACGCGCCACTCGGGATGGATGCGGGCATTGCGCTCGTCCCATTGCACCGAGATGTAGATCGGGCACTCGATGTCGGCGGCGTTCAGCGCCCGGACCATGTCGCCCATGAGGTCGGGCCGCGCCAGCTGAGGGTGCGGCGCCCCCACTTTAGTGGGGTAGTAGGACCAGCCATGGTGGCACTTGGCAAAGACGGTGATCGAGTTGACGGCGGCATCCTTGAGCGTCGCCACGAACACTTGCGGATCGAACGCAGCGCCGACGCCCGGGATGTGTTCAGAGGTATGGAAATCGAGATGGATCTGACGGAAGCGCAGCGGCTTGTTGGTCGAGGCGGGCATTCTTATTCCTTATTGCCGGTCCGGGAATCGGCGCCGGCGGCGAACTGACGTTGGAAGATGAGGAAGACGGCGAGCGGCACGATCGTCGTGACGATAGCGGCAACCGATTGCAGGTCCCAGTTGAGCTCATAGGTGCCGTTGATCCGGGCCAGGATCACCGGCAGCGGAACATTGGTCCTCAGGTAGAGCAACGGGAGCAGCAGCGCGTTCCAGGTCCACAGGAACTGCAGGATGCCCGTCGCAAAAACCGAGCTGAGGCTGTTGGGCAGGACGATGTGCCAGAAGGTCTGGATCGGGCCGCAACCGTCGATACGCGAGGCCTCGACCAGCTCGGTCGGAAAATCCTCGAGGAAGTTCTTCACGAGGAAGATCGACCAGGCGAAGCTCAAGCCGACATAGGGGATGAGCACCGCGAGGAAATTGTCGATGAGGCCGAGATCGCGCCACAATGTGAAGAGCGGGATGATCACCACCTGCTGCGGCAGGACGAACGCATTGATGATGATGATCAGCAGCAGCCGGCGAAACGGAAATTTGAGGAAGTGGAAGGCGTAGGCGGCCGCCGGCGTGAGCAGCATGGTGCCGGCGGTCGCGATGGCCGCGAGGACCGCGGTGGTCACAAAGGCAGGCGCAAGGGGATAGGCCTCCCACACGCGCTGCCAGGCGCTGAGGGTGAGCGTGAAGGTATCGATCCGCCACCAGCCGCGCAGCGTTTCCGACAGCGGCCGGATCGAGGTCATCACGATGCCTAGAATGGGAATGATCCACACGAAGGCGAAGACGCCGACGACGACGATGGGCCAACGGGGAGCGCGGCCGATCATCGTGCACCTGCCGTGCGCTGAATGATGGCGGGAATCGAGACGATGAGGACCGCCGCGAGGAGGATCACGGTCGCCGCCGCGCCGTAGCCGAGCTTAAACTGCGTCATTGACTCGCGGTACATGAAGTAGCCGACGGTTTCGGTGGAGCGCACCGGCCCACCACCCGTCATGATGTAGATGATGTCGAAGGCACGCAGCGCGCCGAGCAGATTGATGAAGATGGAAACGCGCACACCGGGCATCGACAGCGGCATCATGATGTTGCGCATCACCTGGCCATGGCTCGCGCCGTCGATATAGGCGGCCTCGAACAGCGACTTGGGGATGGCCTGGACCGAGGCGAAACACAGCATCAGCGGCAGGCCGACACCGCCCCATGAGGCTGCGATGATCAGCGCCCCGAGTGCGGTGCGCGGGTCGCCGAGCCAGGGCTGGGCGAAGCCCGGTTGAAAGAGGCCGATAACGGCATTGAGCAGTCCGCCCGCGTCCGGCCGGAAAATGCCGATCCACATGTAAGCAGCAACGGCTTCCGAAATGCCGAAGGCGGCGAAGATCATGAAGCGGAAGGGCAGCGTCTGGCGCGGTGCGAAGGCGCACAGCATGGCGAGGAACCAGCCGAGCCCGACGGTGATGGTCGTGACGCCGAGCGTGAAGATCGCGGTCGTCACCATCGTGTTGCGGAAGGCAGGGTCGGTGAAGAGCCTCACGTAGTTGCCTACGCCGATATATTTGGGCTTCGCCAGGCCCTTGATGTCGAAAAAGCTCAGCCTGATGGTGTCGATCAATGGATAGACAACCGCGATCCCGAACAGGATCAGAACGGGCAGGATGAGCAGCCAGGCCGCGGGCCAGTCCCTCACCCTCCAGCCCGTGGCAAGCAGCGGGCGCCGCTCGCCACGAGACTGGGAGGAGAAGGCGGTACGCGAGCCCGCCGCATTGTCTGCGACGGACTCCTGCATCTCAGTAGAATTCCTGGGCCTTGGCCTCGATCGCGGCTGTCACCGCGTCGATGTTGGCATCCGAGGGATCCTGCAAGAACTTCTGGAGCTGTACGCGATACTCGTCGACCAGGTCGCCCGGGAGCAGGTCGCCAAGGACGAACTGCACCTTGGACTGCGCGACTGCCGCCGTCGCGACCTGCTGCACCGGACCAAGCAGGGACGTGTCGGCGTTCTTGCTGGGCGAGGCATATCCGTAGGAGGCGAGGATATCGGCGGCGTCCTTGCTCACCATGTAAGTGAGGAAGGCATCGGCAGCGGCCGGATTGGCGCCGTTCGTGGTGCCCGAGACTTCCTTGGAATCGACCATCGAAGTGTCGTCGAAGCCCAACCCCATCGAGGGGAACTGGAAGATCGAATAATCGACGCCTTCCTCGAGGTTGTAGTCGTTGCGGGCCCGTGAGTTCATCCACATACCGATGAGCAGGTAGTTGGACTGGTCGGCGGTGAAGATCTGGTCGGCCGAGTAGTCCCAGTCACCGGCAAACATCTGCTCCGGCGTACCGCAGCAGCCGGCGTTCAGCAGCTCGGCATACTTCTTGAGCGTGGTCTTGACGATATCGTCGGTCCAGGGGATTTCGTGCGCCGCGAGCTTGGCGGCCGCATCGAGGCCGCCGGTGCGAATCAGCAGGGTCTCGAACCATTCGCCGTGCGCCCAGTACTTGGCGGGCATCGCGATGGGCGCCGCAAAGCCGGCAGCCTTCAGCTTGTCGATCGAAGCGAGAAACTCGTCCCAGGTCTTGGGCGGCTCGATGCCGGCCTTTTCGAGATGAGCCTTCTTGTACCAGATCGCCGAGCGGTCGCCGTAAGTATAGTTGACGCCGTAGGTCACGCCCGCGGTCGAGCCGAGGTCCCTCCACGACTGGTCGAGCACCGAGTCGAGCCCGGCCGAAGCCCAGAGGTCATCGATGGGCCGCAGAATGCCCGCATCGGCGAGCTCGGCGCGGAACGCGGGCCACGTGTTGATGATGATGTCGACCTTCTCGCCACCGAGCAGTGCGGTGCGCATGGGCCCGCGCATATCGCCCTGCCCCGTCACGACGAGTTCGCGCACCGTCACGCCCGGGTTCTTGGCCGTGAAGTCGGCCTCAAGCTTCTGCCACATCTCGGCGTCGGTGCCGCCCTGCCATTGCAGGATCACCAGTTCGCCACTGAGGTCCTGCGCCCAGCCCGGCGTCGAAGCCATGAGCAGTGCAAGACCGGCTGCCGCGATGACCGAGCGCCGGCTGACGCCCGTTCCAATCCCTGTAGTCATGTATTCCTCCCTAGTGAAGGCCGCTTGTTATGGCCGTTTCAACTAACTTGAAACGTTATCATCTCAGTTGATGATGGCAAGTGGAATCGAGCCGGCTGGACCGGGCACGCGTGTCTGGGGAGGGGAAAAATGACTGACTGAGCGGGGACGGGCTCGTGGCGAGTGGAGGCGGGCGTGAGATCGCCACCCCCGCCCCACCGCGAGCGGTCCTGTCGGCGAGGAGGATCGCCGATGGACCGTTATTCTAGTCGATCGAGATGAGAGCCTTGATGAGACCGCTTTTGGACGTTGCCCAGAGCGGCAGATCGGTCACAGCACCGGCCAGCGTGGTCCGGTGGGTAACGATCTTGTCGAGGGGGACATTTCCATCACGGATCGCAGCGATCACGCGCTCGAAGTCCTGCGACGTCGCATTGCGGCTGCCGAGCAGCGTCATTTCCTTGCGATGGAAATCGGCGTCTTCGAAGGTGATGGGCCCCTTGATGACACCGACGAACACATAGCGTCCACCATGCCCGACAAAGTCGAAGCCCTTCTGCATGGATTGGGCATTGCCGGTGGCGTCGAAGAC
>JBIQKK010000037.1:0-19736 GCA_044506585.1 Hyphomicrobiales bacterium | reverse complement strand
CGTCAGCAGGCCCGTCATGCCGCCGTCGCGATGGACGCCGAGCACGGCGATACGTACGCAGCAGTTGGGTTTGCCGTTGCGGCAAGCAACGCAGGTGCCACAGGAAACGTACGGGTTGACGACGCAAATCTCGCCCGGCGCAAAACCCGAGCCGGCGGGCGCCTCGACGACCTCCACCGCGAGCTCGTGGCCCATGACGCGGGGATATTGCAGGAACGGGTGCTTGCCCTCGTAGATGTGATAGTCGGTGCCGCAAATGCCCACGCGCCGGGGGCGCACCAGCGCCTCACCAGGGCCGGCGACAGGAGCCGGACGCTGCGCGATGACAAGCTCGCCAGGGTTCGTGCAGACCAAGGCGTCAACGAGATGTGTGGGCATGTTCCGGAGGTGCTTTGGAGCAAAAAGAGTTGGAGCCGGACGTCACGCCCGGCTCCGGGCGGATTACATAAAATCAGCCATGTTGTCTTTGGTCACCAGTGCCGCACCCGAGTCGATCAGGTTCTCGACCGTCTCGCCACGGATGGCCTTGACCAGCGCGTCGACGCCGTACTCGGCCATCTTGGCCGGGAACTGGGCAACCGAAGCGTCTTCGATACCGGACTTGATCGCATCTTCTTCGCCGCAGCAGAAGTCGAAGCCGACCAGCACGATGTCCTCGGGCGCAATGCCGGCATTCTCGATCGCCTTGGCAGCGCCGGCGGCCGGAGGACCACAGGCAGCGTAGATGGCCTTGAGGTCGGGATTGGCCGTCAGCAGGTCGTCGGCGACGTTGATGCCGAGTTCTTCGGTGCAGCTCGTCGCGCCACGGCCGACGATGTTCACCTTCACCGCGGCAAGCCCTTCGAGCATGCCGTTGACGCGGTCGTCGAGCGCCGGGACACCGGGCACGCCTTCGAGGATGCCGAGGGTATCACCGTCCTTGAGCAGGGTCGCCAGATGCTTACCCGCGATCACGCCCGCATTGTAGTTGTTGGTCGTTGCGAGCGAGGTGCGGCCTTCCCAGTCCGGAATATTGTTGTCCATCAGGACGACCTTGATCCCGGCATCGGCGATGGCCTTGTCGAGCGTGGTAGCGACGGTCGGATCGACCGGCGTCAGCGCGATACCCTGCACGCCCTGGGTGACCATGGACTCGATGAGCGCGATCTGCCCCTCGATATCGGTCGCGGACGAACCCTGCCCGTAGATGATCTCCACGCCAGGATTGGCTTCGGCATAAGCCTTGGCGGCATTTTCCATGGTGGCGAAGAACGGCACCGGGAACTTGGTGATGAACCCGATTTTCACCGGGTCCTGCGCCAGGGCGGGCGAAACGATCGCGGCAGCGAGCGCCAGGCCTCCCAGCAGTAGTTTGAGTTTCATACTCTTCCTCCCAAATGAGACCGCCCCGGGAGAAGCGGCCTGTCCTTCATTCCCCAGGCGCGGGGAACGAATCTCTCAAGCCTCCGCACCGACGATCAGCGAGACGAGTTCGTGCTGATTGTCGCGGGTGGGCTTCAACTCGCCGACCTTGCGACCCTGGCGCAGCACCACCGCGCGGTCGGCAAGTTCGACGACATGTTCCATATTGTGCGTGATGAGGATCACGGCGTTACCCTCGGCGCGCAGCTGCGCGATGAGATCGAGCACCTTGCGCGACTCGCGCAGGCCCAGCGCCGCCGTCGGCTCGTCGAGGATCACTACCTTGCGGGCGAAGACGGTCGATCGCGCCACCGCGATCGCCTGGCGCTGGCCGCCCGACATCAGCGCGACCGGCGCATCGAATTTGGGCAGCTTCACCTTGAGGCGGTCGATAACCGAACGCGCTTCCTCATCCATCGCGCGGGAGTTCAAGAACCGCATGCCGCGCGGCAGCCATTTCGGGAACGAGATCTCGCGGCCGCAATAGAAGTTCTGCGCCGGCGTCAGATTGTCGAACAGGGCGAGGTCCTGATAGACCGTCTCGATCCCCGCATGGCGCGCGGCGGCCGGCGTGTGGATGCGCGCCGACTCCCCATCGAGCAGGATCTCCCCCTCGTCGAGCTCGTAAAGACCGCTGACGCACTTGATCAGCGTGGACTTGCCCGCGCCATTGTCGCCGAGCAGCGCCAGCACCTCACCCCGATAGGCCTCGAGGCTCACGCCCTTCAGCGCGTGAACGGCACCAAAGCGCTTCTGCGCGCCGCGGACGACCAGAACCGGAGAACTCGTATTGATCATCGAGCCCTCCCCGCGCCGGCCTGCAGGACCCGGACGCGCGCTTCGAGATGATTGCGGAGTACGTCCGCTTCCACCGCGATCACGATGATCAGCCCGATGGCAATCATCTGGAAGAAGACGTCCACATTGAGCAGGTTGAGTGCATTGCGGATGACGCCGATCATCACCGCGCCCACCAGCGCGTGGCCCAGATGGCCGCGGCCCCCCAGAAAGCTCGCGCCGCCAATGATGACCGCCGCGATCGTGTCGAGTTCAAGCAAATTGCCATAGAGCGGCGAGCCGGCCTCGGTCCGCCCCGCGAGCAGCACGGCGCCGATACCCGCGCAAAGGCCGGCGATGATGTAGACCGAGACGAGCACCCATTTGACGGGAATGCCCATCTGCACCGCGGCTTCGGGCTTGCCGCCCACTGCGTAGATCCAGCGGCCCCAGACCATCCATTTGGCCATGATGAAGACGAGGGCGACGACGCCGGCGACCACGAAGAACGAGTTCGGGATGCCGAACGAATTGCCGCCGCCGAGCGCCGCGACGAATTCGGGCATGCCGCGCATCGTCGTGTGGCCGACGGCGAATTCGAGCGCGAGGCCGCGACAGATGCTGAGCGTTGCGAGCGTGATGATGAAGGGATGGGGCAACCTGCCGAAGACGTAGACGATGCCGTTCACTGCCCCTACTGCGGCACCGGCAAGCATCATCGCCAGCATGACCAATACGGCGGAATCGGTGATGCGGAAAACCAGCGCCCCAACGATCGTGGCGAGCGCCAGGTTGGCGCCGACCGACAGGTCGATACCGCGCGTGAGGATCACCAGATGCTGGCCGATCGCGACGACGGCGATCACCACGGTCTGCGAGACGATGTTGCTGATATTGCGCGGGCTCAGGAAGTTCGGCGTAAGCAACGAAACAACCACGACGAGCAGCACCAGGATCAGCAGCGGCCCTACGCTCAGCAGACGCAACCCGAACGAGATCGGCCCCACATCGGCATTCGGCCGTGCGACGACCTCGGCACTTTCGTCCTTCCCGGTGGTCTCCAGTTCTGTCACAAGCCCCCTCCAGCCGTCCCTTATGTACAAAAAACGTTTGGGCCCTAGCGTCAAACTGTTTTTTATGAATAACAATACAACCGGGGAGGATCCGGGGTGAAGACCGACACGGTATTCAAACGCGCCTTTAACGACGCTCTAGAGCTGATGTCCAAGATGCACGAGGGCGACCCCGTGCCATCGGAGAATACGCTGGCCCTGGCGCTGGGCGTGAGCCGGACGACGGTCCGCAAGGTCATCGCTGCGCTGCGGGAAGAAGGCACCATCGCGGGCACCGGCAATGAGCGGGTGGCGCGCGTCACAGGTCACCGGGCCGCGCGCTTTCCCGATGACGAAACGGTCTCGGCATCCATCCATGTAGAACGGCAGTTCATGGACTGGATGCTGCGCGGCAACACCCTCCCCGGCACCACCATAAATGAACTCGAGCTGGCCCGAAAATTCGGCGTCGCGACCACCGTCATCCGCGAATTTCTCAACGGGTTCAAGCGTTTCGGATTGATCGAGAAGCGACCCAACGCAGGCTGGATGCTACAGGGCTTCACGACCGGCTTTGCGCTCGAGCTGTTCGAAATTCGCGAGATGTTCGAGCTCCGCTCGGCGCGCGCATTCGCGGCACTCGAGCCGGACGCGCCGCTCTGGGAGGAGCTCAAATCGCTGCGCGACGAGCATGTCCGGCTGCGCGACGAGATCGACGTCCGCTATCACGATTTCTCGGACCTCGACAGCCGCTTTCACCGGCTGATCAACACGGCCAGCCCCAACCGCTTCATCGACAGCTTCTACGACACGATTACGCTGATCTTTCACTACCACTATCAGTGGAGCAAACACAGCGAGCGCGAACGCAACGAGGTCGCGATCCACGAGCACCTCGACTACATCGACGCCCTGTTCAGCCGTGACCCGGATGCCGTGGATGCAGCATGTCGGATGCATCTGGCGTCCGCCAAGGAGACGCTGCTGCGCGCTACGGCAGCACAGATCGCGGAGATCGCGCGAAACGCCATGCGGCGGCCGCCCCCTTCACCGAGGGCGCTGGCCGGGGGCTGAGCGTCCGAAGGCTCAGGCCGCGGCGGAGAGACGCCGTTCTTCTGCCGCCCCGATATTGAACAGGTCGACCAGCCGGTCGAGTTCGGCCACCTGCATCTCGGTGGTCGACAGCGCCTGGTTCGTTTCTTCGACCAGCGAGGCGTTGTGCTGGGTCATCTGTTCGAGCTGGCGGATTCCGTTTGTGACCTCGTTGATGGACGCAGCCTGCTCGCGGCTTTCGCTGGCGATCTGATCCATCAGGCCGTTCGACGAACGTGCGCTGGTCAGGATCGCCTGAATCTTCTGGGCGACCTCCGCGACGAGTCGCGAGCCCGACTGCACGTGCTGGGCGCTGCGCTCGATGAGGCCCTTCACATCGGCAGAGGCCTGGGCGGCGGATTGCGCGAGGCGGCGCACCTCGACCGCGACCACGGCAAACCCCTTGCCGAGCTCGCCGGCGCGGGCCGCCTCCACCGACGCATTGAGCGCCAGCAGGTTGGTCTGGAAGGCGATGTCGTCGATCAGTCCGATAATGCTCGAAATCTGGTTGGAGGAGCTGGTGATGTTCTCCATCGATTCCGTCGCCGTCACGACCACCTCGCCGCTTTCCTCGGCGGCCGTCATCAGGGACCGCGCGAGCTGGCTGGCACTATTGGCGCGCTCGGCGTTCTGCGCGACGGTGTTGGACAATTCCTTCATGGTGGAGGACGTGGCCTCGATCGTCGATGACTGCACGGCGGTGCGTTGGGACAGGTCGTTCGAGCCGGCCAGAATCTCATTGGTCGCCGAGCGCAGGGAGCCCGAGGCGTGCCGCAGTTGCGAGACGATGTCGCTCAGGCCGTCGGCCACCTTGTTGACGTCGGTCTTGAGCGTGGCGAAGGCGCCGCGATACTCGCCCTCCATCCGCCGCGTGAGATCGGCTTCCGCGAGCGCCGCCAGCACGCTGCCGGTTTCGCTCAGGCCGCGGTCCACCGTGGCGACGAGGTGGTTGATCCCTTCCGCCAGAGTGTTCAGTTCGGCATCGGCAAAGCTCGACTCGATCTTCTGCGAGAAATCGCCTTCGGCCGCAGCCTGGACGACGTGGCCGAACGCCGCCTGCAGTTCGGACATCATGCGCGCTCGGGCACGGATGTCGTCCTCGGCGCGATGTGCTTCGGCCTCGGTCAGTTCTGCAACCTTGAGGCCGTTCTCACGGAACACGCCTACGGCTCGTGCCATGTCTCCGATCTCGTCGTTACGATCGGTGTGCGGCACATCGAGGCTGAGATTGCCTTGTGCGAGGGACGCAACGGTCTGGGTGAGCGTGGTGATCGGTCGCGAAATGCGCCGGCTCATCACCAACGCCATCACTCCTGCGATCAGGAGCAGCGTGATTGCCGAGATCAGCATCGCCTGCCCCATCGTTGCGACGGGAGCCATGGCCTCGCCGGCGCCCAGCATGGTGACGATTGCCCACTGCTTGTCGCCGGAGCCGAGGCGCACGGCGTTCACCAGCATCTCGCGGCCATGATAGGATGAGGCCACGCGGGCCTGGGCGCTGCCCGTCTCGAGCGCCCGGTCGATGACACCATCGTCGAACGTCGTTTGCAGGACATCGTCGTCCGGCGTGAAGGCCGATTGCGATCGCAGTTTGTGGTCCGCACCGACGATCACCACCTCGCCGGACTCGCCCATGCCGTCATGACGATTGATGAGCGAGCCGAAATCGGCAATCGGCAGCCGCACGGCAATGGCTCCCGCGTGCGCGCCGCGCTTGTCGAGAACCGGCGCCGACATGAAGGCTGACGGTGCATCGCCCGCCGGACCATAGGCGACGATATCGCTCATCACCACGGATTGCGCATCGGGCGGCAGCGACGCGACGAGTTTACCGAGGACCGTGTCGGCAAAGGTCCCGCCCGCGGCAAAGCCACCGGCGAAGTCCGGGCCCTTGTTGACCGAGTAGATCGCATTGCCGTCGGAATCGAAGAGGTAGATCTCCTCGAAATTGGCACTCTCGGCGAGCACCTTCAGCGCGGGGTGCACGCGCACATGGGCGCTGTCGTAGTTGGTCCCGAGGCCCGCATCGGCGAGGTCGGACCGTTTGTCGGGATTGGGGTTGTTCGTGACATAGGCGTCGATCAGTTGGGCCGACGCATTCTCGCCCGCCTTGACCCAGCCGAAATGAAGGTCGCGCACCGCGTTCTGGACCGTCTCGGATCGTGCCGCGGTCAACACGGCGAGTTCGCGGGAACCGAGATAGGATTCGAGCAGTACGCTGCGGTCGCCGGCCACACCGGCCAGGCGCTCGAAGGTCAACTGCTCGGCGGTTCGCGACGCGATCACATAGCCCGCCGCGCCGATGCCAGCACCCACGAAGAGGGCCGTTACGACGATTGTAACCGGCAGCTTCCGTGCAATAGTCCAGCGCTGCATGCCGTTCCCCCACGACTAAACTCGGTGGAGGAATCCTTGCATTGCAAATCTAAGAAACCGCAAAGACCTGATTGTTTTTTATGCTGATAAAAGCCGCTCAGGCATCGGCTTTTTGCTTGGCCTGACTGTCGGGAACCGCGCCCATCTTCTTCAGCGCCTCCTGATCCATCATCCGGCCAACCATCGGATGGATGTGAACCGGCCCCTCCTTCACCACCTGCCGGAAATTGGCGAGGACGGACGTCGTCAGCTTGCGCGAGGGCGCAATGACGTCGAGGAGCCAGATGGCCTTGCCGCTGTTCCAGTCCTTGGTCTTGATCCGCACCGGGAAGACACCGGCGCTGATCTGCTCACGGATGGATTTGTCGACTTCGTCCGACACGCTCGCCCAGATCGCGATACCTGCAAGCGCACCTTCGTCGGCACCCTCTCCGCCCTTGGACGATGCGATCGCCACGCGATCCTGCACCAGGGGTTCGAGCAACAGATGGTTCAGGTCGGCGATCGACAGGTGCCGGTAGCGCGGCACGCTCATCATCACCAGCGCGCACTGGCCGAAGGCCGACAGGATGCGGGTGCGCAGTGCCCCCAGCTTGGCCACCATTTCGGGATCCGGCTGGCCCGCCTCGGGCTTGTCTTGCTTGGGATCCGCCGCCTTCTCAGTCTTCGTGGCCATCTGCCCCTCGTCCAATAGAGGCGCGCACACTACTGAATTCCCGACCTCTGGCAAGGGGCCCGCGCAATAGGCCTTGGAACGGGATGACAACGTCATCAATTGATAAAGTTCCGAAGGTCACCGAATTCCGGGAACAACAGTCTAACCGCGGCGATAGAGTGTGTGGGAAACGCGTAAAATTGGAGAAGTCGCAGAATGTTCTCTACCCAGACCCGGAACGACATGCTTGAGTGACTCATGGTTGTGCGGGACGGGCGCCGCGCGGGGCGGATGTTTTGGCTGTGTTTCAGGTGCGGATGACGGGGCGCGGTCATGTCAGGGCCGCCCTTTCCCAACGGCGTTACCGCATCGGCGGGTCTCGTGCCCGGGCGCTTCTGTTGGCCGGGATGAGTACCCTGGTGCTGGCTGGATGCAGTGGCGACACTGCCGCGGTCCGCTACCGCGCGACCGCTAAGATTGCCGTCAACGGCAAGCCCTTCGAAGGCTCCAGCGTTCGACAGACGAGTATCACCTCCACTCCGAACAGCCTCATTGGCTTCGCCCTGGGCGTGGACGACACCGGCGAAGGAATCATCATCGACGTCGGAGCGGGCAGGACCGTCTACGTCCTGCTGAACGACAGCAACGGCAGTAAACGGTTCCCTTACATCGTGATGAGGTGCTTTGAGAACGGCGGACCGGTCGCGCCGGACTCCGTCGCCCTGCTCAAAGCGGTGCCGGTTGGCACCCGGTGTGTTCTGCCGGCCTCACGCATGAAGGCCATCATGCCCCTTATCGTCGCCTTTCACGACGAGACGGTTCCCAAGTCGATATTTGTGGCAACCGAGCCCGGCTTCACCAACCCATTGGGGACGGTCCGTCTGGTTTCGATCGAGCTTGAGAGGGTCGCCGCGGACACGCCGTTGACCCGGCAGGTAGCACAACGCCTGCCGTGGTTGAACGATATTCCATTTGCCGGCAGCATCGTTCGCGCCCTCGATCCTCACGTTTCTCAACGCACTCCGACGGCCGATATGACGTTGGCACAGCGCACGACCGACCGTTATTTCATGGATTGGGAATAAGATGGCGAGCAAGCCCACTAACGAGGATGTCTTTCTGTCCGTCCTGTCGCTCGACGCCTACATGCGCGGGGAGCTCACAGCCATTGACGGCATCTCGGGCGATGTCGGGCTGGCCACGCAAACCGGTTTGCTCGGTTCCGAATTGCATATCGAGGATCAGTTCTCCGCCGAGGAGATCGGTTTCGGTGCGGTGGCGTATCAATGGAATGGCAAGACGGTAATCTCCTATCGGGGCACGGATTACGGTAACAGCCCCGGCAATATCGAGTTGTTCAAGGATATCTTGAACGGGTGGATCACCGGCGCCGGCATGACCGGAAGCTTTCTGCCGGGACCGGTCACGCAAACACGCTACGCCGAGGAATATTTTGAGCTTGTCACGGGCGGGTCGGCGTTCGGCGACACTAATGAGAACGTAATACTCACGGGCCACTCCCTTGGCGGCGGTCTGGCGGGGTACGTCGCGGCACTCAACGGGGCAGACGCTGTCCTGTTCGACCACATGCCCTTCCAGGCGGCAGCGCTCTTGCGCTCCGCTGCCCTTGCGCTTCAAATCCCACTCGACGTCCTGGTTGCCATCATCAACGGCGAAGAGGTCGATCCCAGCTTCCGCCTGCCCGATCAATCCGGGGTAACCGCCTTCAGCACGACTGGGGAAGTGCTGGAGTATGTCCGAGCGGTGGCGCCAGCGATTACGACCCTTGGGCTCGTGGCGGTCAATCCCCTCCTCGCCGCCGCAGTGCTCGGCTGGTCCTCGACCTCCGAGGCCCTGCTCGACCATACCCAACTCGATCCGCTGACGGGCCTCGCCAATCCCATCGCACTTCACTCGATGGGCGTGCTCAGCATCCTCACCTACGGCGAGGCCAACGACCATGTCGAGTGGAAGTCGCTGGGCAACTCCTTCCTCGGCAGCCTGTTCAACACCGATCTCGTCGACGTCCTGTACGACCAGAAGGTGGCGGCGGCGGCCGGGTTCGATCCCGCGAATGTGGGTGGGTATTTCGATCAAGCCAGCAAGATGCAGGCCGCCCTCGCCTATTCCAGCATCGACGAAGGCAATCTGATCTTCGGCAATACCGGCATCCGGGCGTTGTTCAGCGATGCCGACGAGCTCGGCGCGCTGGTGAGTTCGGGACAGGCGCCGAGCGCGGTGATGGACGCGCTCCCCGGCCTCATGGGCGCCTTCGTGCAGTTTGCCGGCCAGATGGCGCTGCAGAAGGTCACCTACCAAAGCCACTCCGGCCTCGCCCCGGAGCAGGGCGTACTGATCCTCGCCGACGCCAATGGCGAGCCTGTCACCGATGGCGAAGCGGCCACCATCCTCGCCCTCGATCTCAACCAGGCCCTGTGGAACCTCAACGAGAATTCCGATCTCACCATCGCCCCCGACCGCGAGGTCGAGGTTCAGGGCGTTGCGACCATCCTCGACTCGTTCTTCGCCAGCTACGGCGAGGACAGCGAGATGCTAGAGGCGATGGATCGTCTGTTCGGGTCGCCCAAGATGTCGACGATCAACAGGATCGATTTCGCGCTCGGGATGGGCGCGCTCGACGTTACGCTGCCCGAACGGTCGGACACGCCCGACTACGATCCGGATCACGCTTCTCTGTTCGCCGCGGGCGATGGCGACGACACCATCCGCGGCAACAGCCAGAACAACATCATCGCCGGGGGCGAAGGCGACGACGAGATCATTGGCGGCCAGGGCAAGGACCTCGTCGTCGGGGGCTGGGGCGACGACACCATCGTCGATCTTGCCGCGCAGGCTCCTGCCGATGGCGATCCGGCGAATGGCAACGACGTCTATATCGGCGGCATTTCCGCGGCAACCGATTGGTTGACGGCCTTCGTCCAGTGGCTGATCCTGCCCGAAGAGACGGACACCGTCGTCTATTCCGCGCGCCCCGACGCCGACCGCGAAATGGTGCCGGCTGCCAAGGGCGTGCAGATCGACGACATCGTCGCGGCCACCCTCGGCGACGCGCCGGGCGCCGAGCTCACGATCCGCGACCTCAATTCCGGCCGCGTCTCCACAGACCTGCTGATCGCCATCGAAAAGGTCATGCTGTCCGAGCGCTCGGACCGCGTGAACGTCACCACCGGCATGCTCAATGCGCCGATCTGGATCGACATGGGCACCGGCGTCGGCTCCTTCAGCACCGCCGACTATGACAAGCTCTCATACGAGGATCTGACCACCGGCATCACCACGGTCAATGGCGCGACCCAGCTCGGCACAGCCAACGGCCCCCACTCCCTCTTCAGCTATCTCGAGCTGATCGGCGACATCCTCGGAACGGCCGTCGGCGTACCCCTCGCCGCGGAGTCGGTGATCAATGCCTTCACCCAGAACCATCCGCTGCGCGTCACCGGCGCGGAAGACATCCGCCTCACCGATTTCGACGACACCTTATGGTACGGGCCGATCAACCAGTTCTTCGGCGATGTCACCGGGTGGCCGGCGGGCGACGATTATCCCCGCTACGGCAAGATCGACGGGGGCGACGGCCACGACCGGTTGATCGTCCGCGATGCGCAATACGTCCACCAGGGCGAAAAGCTCAATCCGGCCGACGACGATAGCCCCATGGCCGCACAGGACTTGCGGCTCGAAGTCTATGGCGGGGCCGGTGAAGACCGCATCATCGTCATCGGCGGTCAGGGCGCGATCACCGTTGGCGGCGAGGGCCGCGATTTCATCTTCAACTGGACCGAGAAGGGCCAGATCTACGGCGACAGCATCGACGGCACGGGCGCGCGTGGCGACGACATCTTCTGGTGGTCGCCCGGCTCATTCATCATGGACGCCGAGAGCCGCGACATCCTCCAGATGTTCGGGCTGCCGCTGACGGGCGGGTTCGGCTACCAGTTCTCGGAGCTCTCGTATGTGAGGGACTACGTCCTTCCCTTCGTCACCTACGAGGCAACCTCGAGCGGGCAGCTGCTCGTCACCTTCGGCAAGATTTCGCCCGAAGATTCCGAGGCCGAAATCCTCAGCAAGACCATGGTGGTCGAGAATTTCGACTATGGCGGGAATGCCGACGCCTACGGCATCACGAATTTCGGCGACCTGGGCATGCGCTTCCGCATCGCCACCGACAAGGGCGACGAGATTTCGCTGTGGAACTCGGTCTGGGGCACGCTGATCCAGTATCTGCAGTCGCTCTACGCGTTCGCCAAGATGATCGCCTGGGTACCGGCGGAAGATCCGCTCGTGCTCGACCTCGATGGCGACGGCATCGAGACCGGCGACGAGGACGGTGGCGTCTATTTCGACATGAACGGCGATTTCTTCGCCGAACACAATGGCTGGGTCGGCGCCGATGACGGCTTCCTCGTCCTCGATGCTGACGGCAACCGCAGGATCGACGACATCGCCGAGCTGTTCGGTGCCCCCGGCGCGTCCGGTTTTGCCGAGCTCGCGACACTCGACGACAACAATGACGGCGTCGTGGATGCGAACGACGCGGCCTTCAGTCAGCTCGAAGTTTGGCGCGATCTCGATCAGGACGGCCAGACCGACGACGGCGAGCTGTTCAGTCTCGATGACGTCGGCATCACCTCCCTGTCGGTGACCGGCACCCCCAGTGGAGTCGTGACGCCTTCGGGCACCACGCTGCGCGAAGCCGGCAGCTTCACGCGGGCCGACGGTTCTACCGGCGCCATGTACGAGGCGATCTTCGAGAGCAACCCGATCGACACGCAGTATCGCGGCGACAAGAGCATCGCGGACTGGGCCGGCGACGTGCGCGCGCACGGCTATGGCAAGCTGACCGATCTCGACGTCGCGGCGTCGAACGATTTCACCGTGGATGCCGCGGTCCGCAGCGCCGCCGCCGCGATGGTGCATGGCGACCTGGCCGAGTTGCGCGAGCTCGCGCGGCCGGTCTACATGGCCTGGGTCGATGCCAATCCGACGACTCGGGCACTGACGCCGGTGCTCGTGGGCACCGGCGCCGATGGTGCCGAAGCCCTCGATCACGGCGTCTATGTCGAAGATGCGAGCGGCGGGTACTGGACGCTCGCGAGCGGCAGCCCCGTGCTCGATGCCGAGGGCAATACCATCGAGCGACCCACGCTCGAGGATATCCTTGCGCAGGACGGCGGCGGCGGGACCTGGCGCCTCGACGAGATGTGGGTCCCGGGCGAAGCGATTGGCGGGGAGGCCCCACGCACGGAGCGACCCTATCTGGTCTCGTTCGCCGGCGGCACCAGCGTTGTCGATTATGGCGTCGAGGTCACCGATGGACTCGGCAGCTACTGGGCGCTCGCCAGTGGCGCGGCGATCCTCGACAGCGAGGGCATCCTTATCGAGCGCCCGACACTCGAGCAGGTCATGTCGCAGAGCACCGCGGCCGGCCAGGAGTGGCGGGTCGAAAAGCTGGACGCGCCGGTCGAGCCCGAGTTCCCATTCGAGAAATTCGCGGTCTACTTCAAGTCCGGTTTGCTGTCGGACTATTCGGTGCAGGTCACCGACGCGGACGGCACCTTCTGGGTGTGGTCGAGCACCCTCAAGCGTGCGCTCGATCTGCAGGCCGCCGACGATACGCCGGGCGGACCGGGACTGCGCAATTACGCGATCGATCTCGACAACCTGCCCGACGCCGACAACAGCGTCGACAGCTTCGTGCGCGCGCAGATACTCAATGTCGACGAAGCGCGGTTTGCCACCGCTGTCTACGGCCTCGACCTCCAGCCTGAAGTGCTGGTTGCGACCATCGATGCAAACGGGGTGCTCGACTATGACGCACCGGTGCGCGAAACGACCAACTTCTTCTCTCGGCTGATCAAGAACTACAACGCGCTCAATGATGGCATCGCTGTCCGCATGGCGGCGCAGGGCGGGCTCGCCGAGTATTTTGAGGGCGTCAGCTACGACGCGGCGAGCGACAGCTTCCAGGCGACATCGGGGCGCGAGCTCGTACCGCTTTTCCAGGCGATCTTCGAGGACGCCCCGCCCACGCGCGAAGCGGCGGTCGACTACCTCGAAAAGTGGTCCGACATTCTCAATGTCGTCTATCCGGACTTCAAGCGGAACGGTTCAGGTCCGAAGTCCGAAGCCTTCATCTTCCAGCAGGTGGTCGCGGCCTACGAGAACGCACCGATGGATGCCGAGCTGCTTAAGGCAGCAGAGCTGTTCGGCGTCGATGAGGAGCGCGTGCTGTTCGTCGATCCTGCCTCGAGCGAGTTCGACGGCACGCGGGCGGGCGACCTTATTTATGTCAGCGAAGGCGACCAGCTGATCCGCGGCGGCTATGGGGCCGACGTCTATGTGATCGGCAAGAATTTCGGCCACGATGTCATTCACGACATCGAAGCACCGCTGCAGCCCAAATCGATCGACACCTTGCGCTTTGCGCATGTCACCTCGGACCAGGTCTATGCCTACAAGGACGGGCTCGACCTCGTCCTCGAAGTCCTGGGCACGGATGACGTGCTCACCATCCGCGACCAGTTCGTGGGCCTCAAGCCTGACCCGCTCTTCGGCTTCGACTTCTCGTTCGACAGCAAGATGGTGGAAATCACCTTCGCCGACGGCGTGACATGGAACGAGCTCGACATCGCCTATGCCACGAGCCATCCGCTCGACAGCCACGATCTCGTGGTCGGCACGGAATCGCTGGACGTGCTCGACGGCGGCAAGGGCAACGACATTCTGCGCGGCGGCCGCGACAGCGACCTTTACATCTTCGGCCAGGGTTACGGCCAGGACCGCATCGAAGACAACAATGACTGGTTCCCGCTCCAGCACATGGACGTGGTCCAGTTCAAGCAGGGAATTGGTCTCAGCAATATCAAGCTGCAGCGCATCGCCGACAGCGGCACGCTCAAGATCCTCCTGCTCGACGACAATGGCGTGGCGACGGGCGACGAACTCACGGTCGTCAATCAGTTCAAGTCGGTGAATCTGTGGATCCTGGGCGTTCAGTGGTTCGATCGCATCGAGCGCTTCGTCTTCGAGGACGGGTCCTTCCTCAGCGAAGCCGACGTGATGCGCCAGGTCGTCCAGCAGATGAAGACCGATGGCGAAGACGCCATCTTCGGCTTCTTCTTCGAGGACAAGCTGGATGGCGGTGCCGGCAACGACCTGCTGAGCGGTGGCGATCTCGACGACACCTACATCTATGCGCGCGGCTATGGCGACGACGTCATCGAGGACAACCTCAGCGACTTCCTGTCGGATTCGCATGACACGGTGCAGTTCAAGGGCCTTAACGCGTCCGATTTCAATCTCATTCGCGAGGGCAGTAGCCAGACCGTCACGTTCGAGATCGCCGATACGGGCGAGCGGTTGACGCTCAAGAATCAGTTCAAGCTCACCTCGACCGTCCTTTTCGGCGACTATTACTATGACGGCGTCGAGGAAATCCGCTTCGCGGACGGCTCCGTCTGGGACATGGAGCAGCTGTCACGCAAGCTGCTGCTCCAGGCCCGCACCGACGGCGACGACACGATCTACGGTTTCGACTTCAACGATGTTCTGGACGGCGGCGCAGGCAATGACCGCCTCGAAGGCGGCATCTATGGCGACCGCTACGTGTTCGCAGCCGGCTACGGCCACGATGTAATCTTCGACAATTCCGCCGAGCTCCTGCTGCCGCCGGGCCGCGACATGCTCGACATGTTCGGCATCAATTTCGACGATATCCGGATTTCCCGCGCCGGCGAGGACCTGACCTTCACGCTGAAGAGCACCGGGGAGTCCGTCACGCTCGAGCACCAGTACAACCGGTTCGACGGGCAATGGAACGCCATCGAGGAGTTCCGCTTCGCCGACCAGACGGTGCTCTATACCGACCTCAATCCCGAAGACGTCGACCTCGTCGGTACCAATGGCGACGACGTTCTCGTGGGCACCCATTTCGCCGAGACGATCGACGGCCGCGGCGGCAACGACACCATGTACGGTTCGTCGGACGGTGACACCTACAAGTTCGATGTCGGCTACGGGCAGGATGTCATCATCGACCGGCAGGAAACCGCGCAATGGTTCAATGCCGACCACGTGGTGTTCGGTGCCGATATCACCACGGCCAACATCCAGTTCACCAAGGACGGCAACGACCTCCTGATCACGATCGTCGACCGCGTCGATACGCTCCGTATCCGCGACCAGTTCCTCAACAACATCAACGGCGTCGAGCACTTCCACTTCGCCGACGGGACGCACTGGACCATCTCGGACGTCGAGGAGATGCTGCTCATCAGCGGCGGCGGCCGCGGCGACGACGTCATCGACGGCATCATCGATGCCGAGAACATCCTCGACGGCCGCGAGGGCGACGACACGCTCAACGGCGGGCGCGCGGGCGACACCTATCTGTTCGGCGCCGGCTACGGCAACGACCGCATCGTCGAGCGCGCCAATGGCTATTCCGGCGCGGTCGACCGCGTCGTGTTCGGCCTGTTGATCGAGCCCGACGAAGTCGCCGTGCGCCGCGAGGGTCTCGACCTGCTGATCGGCGTGCCGGGCACGGCGGACGAACTTCGCATCGTCGATGGCTTCGGCGACAGGCCCGTCGAGCGCTTCGAATTCGCCGACGGCACGGTCTGGATGCTCGAGGACATCAAGACGCGCATGCTGATCGGCGGCGAGGACGACGAATATCTCGTCGGCTTCGACGGCCGCGCCGACATGATCGACGGCAAGGGCGGCTCGGACGAGCTTGAGGGCGGCACCGCCAACGACGTCTACAAATTCGACCTGGGCTACGGCCAGGACGCGATCTCCGACACCGGCGGCAACGACCGGATCGAGTTCGGCGAGCTCATCCGTCCCGAAGCGCTGGACATCACGCAGGACGGCACCACGATCGTCATCGCGATTCGCGGCACCGCCGACTCGATTGCCATCCGCAACGGCGTCGCGGCGCCCGGCACCGCCAATGCCAATAGCCGCATCGAGACGCTGGCCTTCGCCGACGGCACGATTGTGAGCGCCGACGACATCATGCAGTCGCTCATCGACCGGCAGGTCACGGCGGGCGGCGACGTCATCACCGGCTTCGACTTCCGCGACGATGCGCTGAAGGGCACCACCGGCGACGACCTGCTCAGCGGCGGCAACGGCAACGACGTCTACACCTACTCGGCCGGCGACGGCAGCGACATCATCGAGGACAGGGCCGGCGATCCCGGCACGTCCACCGCCGACATCCTCGTCATCAACGACTACCTGCCGGGCGACGTCTCGGTGCGGCTGGTCCACCCGCTGCGCTCGGACGTGGTGCTGTCGTTCCCGCGGCAGGGGGACGAGATCCTCATCAAGGGCGGCCTCGACGTCAACGGCGCCTCGAGCATCGAGACCATCAGCTTCTCCAACGGCACCGTCTGGACCATCGCGGACCTGCAGGCCCGCATCCTTGAGGGCGCGGGCACGCCAGGGGACGACACGATTTCCGGCTTCAACAGCGCCGACGTCATTCGCGGCGGCGAGGGCGACGACCTGCTCTACGGCAATGCCGGCAAGGACACCTACATCTTCGCGCGCGGCGACGGCCACGACGTCATCGACGACTTCATCGACGACGGCTGGGACATCAACGACGAGGACACCGTGCGCCTCGAGGGCTACACGCCCGACGACGTGCGGGTGCTCCGGCCGCAAGCAGGCAGCAGCGACATCATCCTCAAATTCAACGGAACCGACGACGAGATCCTGCTGCGCAACATGGCGCAGGCCTGGGTGGGACCCGGCATCGAACAGATCGTGTTCGGCGACGGCACCGTGTGGTCGCGCACCGAGCTGCTGTCGCGGGTCGAGGTGAACGTCACCGACGGCGACGACATCATCGTGGGCGGCGCGGTGGGCGAGGAGCTGGCGGGCGGCAAGGGCGACGACGAGATCGACGGCCGCGGCGGCGACGACATCTACATTTTCAATCGCGGCGACGGCCGCGACACCATCGCGGACTCGTTCTACGCGTCGTTCTACAACGACTACAACGTCCTGCGCATCCACGGCTACGATCCGTCGGAGGTGCAGCTCTCGCTCGCCGTCGGCGACAGCGCCAGCCTCGTGCTGCGCTTTGCCAATTCGACCGACCAGATCCTGCTCGCGAACGCCTTCCAGTATCCCTATGGGATGGATTCGATCGAGTTCGACGACGGCACGGCCTGGTCGCGCTACGATCTGTCGGATCTGTTGCTGGCGGACGCGGCGACCGATGGCGACGATCATATCGTCGGCACGCGGTCCTACGACCGGATCGAGGGCGGGCGCGGGGACGACATCCTCGAAGGCGGCTATGAGGAAGACACTTACGTCTTCAACCCCGGCGATGGTCACGACACCATCAACGATGTCCACTACAACGACGGCAACCGGGTCGAGATCACCGGCTACCTCGCCAGCGAGGCCTCGTGGTCCATCGCGAGCAACAATCCCGACGATGTCATCCTGAGCTTTGACGGCGGTGCCGATACCATCCGCATCGTCGACTTCCTCGATGACTTCTATTCGACGGTGGACTGGTTCACCTTCGCGGACGGCAACGGCGTCGGTGCCTACGAAATCCGCCAGAGCCTGGTGGCGGCCCAGATCGCCGCGGGCTTGCCCAACCTGCGCGGGTTCGAAGGCGACGACACTCTGGTTGGCGGCGCCGAGGACAACATTCTCGATGGCGGCGAGGGCAACGACACGCTCATCGGCGGCGGCGGCAACGACGAACTGCGTGACGATGGCGGTAACGACACCTTCAACGGCGGCACGGGCAATGACTATATCGTCGTCAACGGCAATGGCCGCGGCACTTATGTGTTTACCGCCGGCGATGGCCGTGACGTCATCGAGATCACCGGTTTCCGCAATGCCGAGACGCTGGAGCTGCACGGTTACGAGCTCGCCGACGTCACCTTCACTCGCTCAAAGGTCGACAACCAGACGCTCATCCTGACGTTCGCCGGGAGCGACGATCGGATCGAGCTCAACGGCGGCATCCGCAGTCTGTCGACCATCGCCTTCGACGACGGCACGACCCTCGACAACGCCCAGATACTCGCCGAGATCGAAGCGGATCGTGACACGACGGGCAATGATGACCTCGAAGGCACCTACGGCATCGACGTGCTCGACGGAGGTGCCGGCAACGACATCATCGACGCCCTGGACGGAGACGATACGCTGATCGGCGGTCTCGGTGACGACGTCCTGATGGGACGGAGCGGCGCGGATACCTACATTTTCAATCGTGGCGACGGGCACGACACGATCGACGATTACTCCTGGGGCGGTGAGAACACCCTTCGTATCACCGGCTACAGCGCGGCGGACCTGCGCGTCTTTGTCCCTCTCGAGGAGGACGACCAATCGCTCGTCGTCCGCTTTGCCGGCAGCACCGACGAGATCTATCTCAGGGGCGGATTGCCCGACATTTCCGGCACCGTGACGTTCTTCGAGTTCGACGACGGGACGGTGCTGACGCTCGACGATCTGGTGGCCATGTTGCCTCCGCCACCGGACGCTCCCGTCGCAACCGACGGCGACGACGTCCTGTTTGGCACCTCCGACGCCGACGTCATGGCGGGCGGACTGGGCGACGACTATCTCAATGGCGATTACGGCAACGACCTCTACATTTTCAACGCAGGCGACGGCACCGACGTCATCGCCGCGTGGAACACGCTCGAGGATACGCTCGCGATCTACGGCTACGATCCGTCCGACGTCACGCTCACGCGCGACGTTGGCTACGGCGACACCGTCATTACCTTTGCAGGAAGCACGGACCGGATTGTCCTCCAGGACGGCACCGATGGACTTGCGTCCATCTTCTTTGCGGATACGGGCGTCGAATGGACCAACGAGACGATCCGCTCGATGCTCGGCATCGGCCTCGGTACGGCCGGAGACGACAACCTGCACGGCACCCGGTTCAACGACACCTTGGTCGGCGGCGCCGGTGAGGATCTCCTTGCGGGCGGGGATGGGGACGACACCTACATCTTTGGGGTGGGCGACGGCCGTGACTTCATCGACGACTGGAGCGGTTACAACCTCCTCGTGATCCAGGGCCACAGCGCTGCGGACGTGGTGTTTACCTCGGACCTCGCTTCGGGCGACCTGACACTCGGCTTTGCCGGCAGCTCCGACCAGATCGTTTTCGGCGGTTATCGTTTCGACAGCACCGAGATCGGAGAAGTTCATTTCGATGATGGCACAGTCTGGACGTGGGAGGATCTCGACGCCGTTTCCTACGCCCAGCTCGATCCGGTCTTTGTCGTCGGCGATCTCGAAGGCGAGAGCGATGACGTGTTCGTCATCGCCGGCCCGCAGTCCGTCCTGTCCGGCGAGGC
>JBIQKK010000036.1:23241-25258 GCA_044506585.1 Hyphomicrobiales bacterium | reverse complement strand
GTGCAGGGCATTCGCGTCGAGGACCGGCAATATGCCGGGGGCTGGTGGGACTGGCTGAGCCCTTTCTCGATCACGGTCGGCATTGCGGTGGTCGTCGGCTACGGGCTTCTGGGCGCGACCTGGCTCAATCTCAAGGCGACAGGCGATTTGCGGGAACGGGCAAAGCGGTTCGCGATGCTGGCGGGGATAGGCACACTCCTGCTGATCGGGATCGTCAGTGTGTGGACGCCCTTCCTCGAGCCGATCTATTTCGAGCGGTGGTTCACGTGGCCAACGGCGCTCTTTTCGGCGTTCGTGCCCATGATGCTGATCATCTGCGCGTTCGGATTGTGGCACGGCCTCGTTACCGACAGGCATCTGCAGCCGTTTCTGTCCGCACTGGGGCTTTTCGTGCTCAGCTTTGCAGGGATTGGAATCAGCTTCTACCCCTACATCGTTCCGGGCGCGCTCACGATCGAGCAGGCCGCCGGCCCCGATGCCTCCCTGGGGTTCCTGCTGGTCGGCGCGCTGGTGCTGTTGCCGATCATCCTCGGCTACACCGGCTACGCTTACTGGGTGTTCCGCGGCAAGGTCGACCCCAAGGAAGGCTACCACTGATGCACGAGCGAATGAGCCGTTTGCTCTGGTTCGTCGGCATCTGGGCCGGGAGCGTGCTGATGCTCGGGATCGTGGCCTACGCCATACGCCTGATCCTGATGGGCTAGATCGAGTAGGCGAGGCCCCAGCCGAACATCTGCGAGTAGAGCCGCTCGGCCATTTGCTCGGGTGTCTCGGTCGCGCCATGCAGCACGATCTCGGGATGCTCCGGCGCTTCGAACGGGCTGTCGATGCCGGTGAAGTTCTTGATCTCGCCGCGCCGCGCCCTCGCATAGAGGCCCTTTGGATCGCGCGCCTCGCAGACCTCGAGCGGGGTATCCACATAGACCTCGGCAAAACTCACATCGCCGGCGATCTCTCGCGCGATACGGCGCTCGTTGCGGAAGGGCGAGATGAACGAGACGATGACGATGAGGCCCGCGTCGGCCATGAGCTTGGCCACTTCCGACACGCGACGGATGTTCTCCACGCGCGCTTCCTCGGTGAAACCGAGATCCTTGTTGAGGCCGTGGCGGACATTGTCGCCATCGAGGATGTAGGCATGCCGCCCCTCGGCGGCGAGGCGCTTTTCGAGCAGGTTGGCGACGGTCGACTTGCCCGAGCCGGAGAGCCCCGTGAACCACACGATCGCGGGCTTCTGCCCCTTCATCCGGGCGCGCACCTCGCGGTTGACGTCGAACTGCTGCCAGCTGAGATTCTGCGCGCGGCGCAACCCGAAATCGATGACGCCTGCGCCCAGGGTCGCGTTCGAGATGCGGTCGATGAGGATGAACGCGCCCGTGAGCCCGTTGCCCTCGTAGGAGTCGAAGGCGATGGGCTTGTCGGTCGCGAGCGTCAGCGTGCCGACTTCGTTGAGCTCGAGCGTGCGGGCGGCACTCTGTTCGAGCGTGTTGACGTTGGTGCGGAATTTGAGGTCGGTGATCGTTGCGGGCACCAGCTGGCTGCCCACCTTGAGCAGGTAGGAGCGGCCGGGCAGCGCCGATTCATCGCTCATCCAGACCATGCGCGCCTGGAACTGGTTGGAATATTCGGGTGTCTGGCCGGGATGGCTCAGCACGTCGCCGCGCGACACATCGATTTCGCGGTCGAGGACAATCGTCACCGCCTGCCCTGCGATGGCTTCATCCAGCTCGCCATCCATCGTGACGATGCGGCTGACCTTCGCCGGCTTGCGGGAGGCCGCGACCAGTACCTCGTCGCCCACGGCGATCACGCCCGAAGCAACGGTGCCCGAAAAGCCGCGGAAGTCGAGATTGGGGCGATTGACCCACTGGACCGGGAAGCGCATCGGCTTGGCGGTGCGGTCCGAGGCAACCTCGATGGTCTCGAGATATGGAACCAGTTGGGGGCCCTTGTACCAGGGCATCTGCGCCGAGGGCTTGAGGATGTTGTCCCCCTTCAGCGCCGAAACCGGAATCGC
>JBIQKK010000036.1:18038-23141 GCA_044506585.1 Hyphomicrobiales bacterium | reverse complement strand
TCTGCGCCGAGGGCTTGAGGATGTTGTCCCCCTTCAGCGCCGAAACCGGAATCGCGGCCAGCGTCTCGAAGCCCAACGTGCCGGCGAACTCGCGGTACTCCTTCTCGATGGCGGCGAACGTCGCTTCGTCGTAGCCGACGAGGTCGATCTTGTTCACGGCGAGCACGACGTGCTTCACCCCAATGAGCGAGAGAATGAAGCTGTGCCGGCGGGTCTGCGTCAGCACGCCCTTGCGCGCGTCGATGAGGACGATCGCGAGGTCGGCGTTCGAGGCACCGGTCGCCATGTTGCGGGTGTACTGCTCGTGGCCCGGGGTGTCGGCGACGATGAACTTGCGCTTGTCGGTCGAAAAGAAGCGGTAGGCGACATCGATGGTGATGCCCTGCTCCCGCTCCGCGGTGAGGCCATCCACGAGCAGGGAGAAATCGATGCCTTCATCACCGACCGTGCGGTTCCTGCTCTCCTTGCGGAGGGAAGCGAGCTGGTCGTCGAGGACGAGCTGGCTGTCATAGAGCAATCGTCCGATCAGGGTGGACTTGCCGTCGTCGACCGAGCCGCATGTCAGGAAACGCAGCAGGCTCTTGCCTGTCTGCTGCGCCAGCCAGAGCTCGAGATCGGTATCGGCGGTGCGGATGGGCGCGGAGGCGTTCATCAGAAATACCCCTCCTGCTTCTTCTTCTCCATCGAACCCACGCTGTCGCTGTCGATGAGGCGCCCTTCGCGTTCCGAAGTCCGGGAGGCCTGCATCTCCATGATGATCGAGGGCAGGTCGGACGCCGTCGAGCGGATGCCGCCGCTGAGCGGATAGCAGCCGAGCGTGCGGAAGCGCACCATCTCCTCGCGGGCCTCCTCGCCCGGCTCGAACCGGAAGCGCTCGTCGTCGACCATGATGAGCGTGCCGCTGCGTTCGACCACCGGCCGCTTGCGCGCGAAGTAGAGCTCCGGGATCTCGATGCCTTCGGCGTAGATGTAGGTCCACACGTCCAGCTCGGTCCAGTTGGAGATGGGGAACACGCGCATGCTCTCGCCAGGCGCGAGGCGCGTGTTGAAGATGCGCCAGAGCTCGGGCCGCTGGTTCTTGGGGTCCCAGGCGTGCTGCGCATTGCGGTGCGAGAAGATTCGCTCCTTGGCGCGGGACTTCTCCTCGTCGCGGCGCGCGCCGCCAATCGCGGCGTCGTACTTTCCGGCATTGAGGGCCTGGCGGAGGGCCTGCGTCTTCATGATGTCGGTATGGACGGCCGAGCCGTGGTCGAAGGGATTGATCCCGGCCTTGAGGCCATCGGGATTGGTGTGGACGATCAGGTTGAGGTCGTACTGGCGCGCCATCCGATCGCGGAACGCGATCATTTCCCTGAACTTCCACGTCGTGTCGATGTGGAGCACCGGAAACGGCACACGGCTGGGGAAGAACGCCTTTCGGGCCAGATGCAGCAGGACCGAGGAGTCCTTGCCGATCGAATACATCATCACCGGCCGCTCGAAACTTGCCGCCACTTCCCGGAAAATCTCGATGCTCTCGGATTCGAGGGCCTTCAGGTGGCTCAGGCTCTTGGCGTCGGACATAAGGGCAAGAAACTCAACAGGTTTGCCGCGCGAGATACGCTTTCGTCCGCCCTCGGGCAAGGCGGGCAACCCGGCATGATGAGCGAAGGGTTCCGCCCGATTTCTCGCGAGGGGGCAAACGGGGCGCCCTGTATCCCTGGGGGGCGGCAGACAGGAATGGCTGCAAGCTGCGGCCGGACAAAAAGCAAAACCGTTTCTGGCCGATTTGCCGACGTTTGGCCGACCGGGGACCGCTGCAAGCTAATACGCGCCGGAACCGTCTCCGGAAGGAGCCTGTTGCGGCGCCGGGGGTCAGCCAGAAATGCCTTACCGTTTCGAGCCTTGGCGCTTGCCGGGCTCACAAGGCCTTCCTAGAACAGCCGCATGGCCAATCACCGTGACATCACTTCCGCCATCGGGAACACCCCCCTCATCCGACTGCGACGGGCCTCCGAGGAGACCGGGTGCGAGATCTGGGGCAAGGCGGAATTTCTCAATCCAGGCCAGTCGGTGAAGGATCGCGCAGCCCTTTCGATCATCCGCGATGCCGTCGCCAAGGGCGAGTTGCGGCCAGGCGGGACCATCGTCGAGGGGACCGCAGGCAATACAGGTATCGGGCTGTCTGTTGTGGCCAATGCGATGGGCTTCAAGACGGTCATCGTCATCCCGGAAACCCAGAGCCAGGAGAAGAAGGACGCACTGACCCTGCTTGGCGCCGAGCTCATCCAGGTGCCGGCCAAGCCGTACAAGAACCCCAACAACTACATCAAGATTTCCGGGCGGCTCGCCGCCAAGCTGGCCAAGGAATTGCCCAACGGGGCGATCTGGGCCAACCAGTTCGACAACGTCGCCAACCGGCGCGCGCATCTCGACGGCACCGGGCCCGAAATCTGGAGCCAGACGGACGGCAAGATCGACGGTTTCATCTGTTCGGTTGGTTCAGGCGGCACGCTGGGCGGCGTGTCGATGGCGCTGAAGGCTCGCAACAAGAACGTCCAGATCGGCCTGGCCGACCCCGAGGGCGCCGCACTGTACAATTTCTACGCGCATGGCGAACTCAAATCCGAGGGCAATTCGATCACCGAGGGCATCGGACAGGGCCGCATCACCGCCAACCTCGAGGGCATCGAGGTCGATCGGGCGTACCGTATTTCGGATGCCGACGCCCTGCCCTACCTCTTCGACCTGCTCGAACATGAGGGGCTTTGCCTCGGCGGGTCGTCCGCCATCAATATCGCCGGCGCGGTGCGGCTCGCCAAGGATTTGGGACCGGGCAAAACGATCGTCACGGTGCTCTGCGACTACGGCAATCGGTACCAGAGCAAGCTCTACAACCCCGCTTTCCTCAAATCCAAGGGCCTGCCGGTTCCGCATTGGCTGGACCAATCGCCTTCGCTAGATTGGCGTGCTGTTGTCGAACCAGAACCGGTCTGATTGCTCCTTGCTATTGATGCCTGGCTCTCGAGCCTGATCCCCGATCGGGGGATCATCTACTGGCTTTTCCTTGCCAACTACGTGCTCGCGCTCGGCTTTGCAGTCAGCGAGATCGTCCGCTCGCGCACGTCGCAGGGTTCGATCGCGTGGATCCTCGGCTTGCTGACGCTGCCGTTTCCGATGACATTCTTTTACGCGGTCTTCGGGCTCAAGCTGTTCGACGACTATGCTGCGATCCAGACGCACTCCGGGCGCGTGCTGCGCCGTGTCCGCGCCGCCAAGACCAAGATTCTCGACCAGCCTTCCGCCGAGGACTGGCCCGTCCTCGTCAACGTCTCGCAAATCCCGTTCCTCAAGGGCAATGAGGTCGAGCTGCTGATCGACGGCCAGGCGACATTCGACTCGATGTTCGATGGTATCTCGCGCGCCCAGCAGACGCTGCTGATCCAGTTCTACATCATCCACGACGACGAACTCGGGCGCGAATTCGCCAATCGGCTGATCGAGCGCGCCAATGCCGGGGTGAAGATCTACCTCCTCTACGACGATGTGGGCTGCTTCTGGCTGCCGCGGGCTTACAAGCAACGGCTGCGGGACGCCGGCATAAGGATGCACGGGTTCAACCACCGGCACCGGTTCCTGCGCTTTCTGGGCCCCACGCGAATCCAGTATCGCAATCACCGCAAAGTGGTGGTGGCCGACGGCCGCGAAGCCTGGATCGGCGGGCTGAATGTCGGCGACGAGTATATGGGCCGCTCCAAGAAGTTCGGACCCTGGCGCGACACCCATGTGTATCTCAAGGGACCGGCGGTGCTCGCGGCCGATTTGAGCTTCCGCGAGGATTGGCAGTGGGCGACCGGCGAGGAACTCACCGGGCTGCCCACATCCACCGACGTCGCCGGAGACCAGACCGTCCTCATCATGCCCACCGGGCCCGCCGACAAACTCGAAAGCTGCGCCATCGCGTTCGACGACGTGATCGGCCAGTCCAAGGAGCGGCTGTGGATCGTGAGCCCGTATTTCGTCCCCGACACCTCGATGGAAACCGCGCTCTACGCCGCCGCGATGCGGGGGGTCGACGTGCGCATCCTGATCCCCGAGAAGCCGGACCATCGGATCGTCTGGCTCGCGAGCATCGCGCATGCGTTCCGCATGATCACCCATGGCATCAATATTTACCGCTATCCCAGCGGATTCCTCCACACCAAGGCGATCCTCGTTGACGACCGGATCGCCGGCGTCGGGACTGTGAACTTCGACAATCGGTCGTTCCGCATCAATTTCGAGATCACGTTGTGGTTCACCCACGAGAAGACGATCCGCGACGTCGAAAAGATGCTGCGCAAGGACTTTGCCGCCGCAAGAAAGGTCGATCTCGACCAGCGGGGCGTGCGCCCCGGGCTCGGCATGCGTTTCCTCACCGAGGCTGCGCGGCTCCTCTCGCCGATATTGTAAGGACTGCCATGACCGAATTCTTGTTCCGCGATCACAGCTACACCAAGACGCTCACGGCGACCGTCGTGGGTGTCACCGAGGCCGGCGACATCGAGCTCGACCGCACGATCTTCTACGGCACCTCCGGCGGGCAGCCGGGCGACACCGGCCGTTTCGAGCGCGCCGACGGCACCAGCATCCGGATCGCCAATACAGTGCATCCGGACGGCGACAAGGCGCGGATCGTCCACGTCCCCGTGCCGGGCGAGCCGCTGCCGAAGGCCGGCGAGCAGCTCGAGACGGTCATCGACTGGGACCGGCGCTACCGGCTGATGCGCATGCATACGGCGCTGCATCTGCTGTCGGTGGTGTTCCCGTTTCCCGTGACCGGCGGCTCGATCGGCGAGGATAAAGGCCGGCTCGACTTCGACATGCCGGAGGTCCCGGAAAACCTGCCAGAGCTCGAAGCGCGGCTGAATTCAATGGTTGCGGGCAACCATGTCGTGACCGCCGAATGGATCACCGATGAGGAAATGGCCGCCAATCCAGGGCTCATCAAGACCATGAAGGTGAAGCCGCCGATGGGCCAGGGCCGGGTTCGGCTCATCCGCATCGGCGATGTCGACCTGCAGCCCTGCGGTGGCACGCACGTCGCCAACACCTCCGAGATCGGACCCCTGAAGCTGGGCAAGA
>JBIQKK010000036.1:0-17938 GCA_044506585.1 Hyphomicrobiales bacterium | reverse complement strand
GGTGGCACGCACGTCGCCAACACCTCCGAGATCGGACCCCTGAAGCTGGGCAAGATCGAAAAGAAGGGCGCACAGAACCGGCGCGTGGCGCTGCTGTTCGCTTGATCTACTCGATATTGGGGGCCGAGATCAGGCCGCCATTGAGCCACAGGGCGTTCTGGCCGCGCGGCACCCCTGCCCCGGTTCCCGCCCCGAAATTGCGGTCGAACATCTCACCGTAATTGCCTACGGCGGAGATCACCTTCTTCATGAAATCCGGTTGGAGGCCAAGCGCCGGTCCGAACGATCCTTCGAGACCGAGCAGCCGGCGGATACGGTGCGTCTTGGCCGCCGCCAGTGACTCGACGTTGAGCGAAGTGACGCCGGCGCTCTCGGCGTTGATCAATGCGAAAACCGTCCACTGCACGATCTTGTACCATTGCTCGTCGTCGGCGCGCACGACGGGACCGAACACCGACTGGCTGATGCGCTCGGGCAGAATGCGCTGCGTCTGTGGCTCAGGCATGCCGCGGCGCATCGCATTCAACCAACTGGCCGGAGCCAGGACGGCTTCGCACAGCCCATCACGATAGGCGATCGCGAGATCCTCACGGTCCTCGTAGAGCACCTCGACATAATTGGTCTGGTTGACGAAGGCGAATTCCTGCAGCGCCTGCTGCTCATCGCCCTGATCGAGGAGACACACGCGCAGGCTGTCGAGCTGGTAGGCCGACACCACGCCGAGCGATTGCGGGACCATGAACGCCTGGCCGTCATAAAACAGCGGCGCCGTATAGCGAACACCGAACGTCGTGTCGCGCCCCATGGTCCACGGTGCATTGCGGACCACCACATCGATCTCGCCGTTCTGAAGCTGCGCGAAGCGGCTGGATCCGGTCAGCGCGCGGAATTCGAGCTTGCTCGGATCCCCAAAGACAGCCGCGGCAATGGCCCGGCAGCTATCCACATCGAAGCCGACCCACCGCCCATCGGCATTGAGCTGCGCAAAACCCGGGAGCGGATCGGTAGCGGCACAGACCAGGTGCCCGCGCGCGCGCACGGCCGCGAGGGTGGGCCCCTCCGGCGCGATCGTCTGGGCCGGCGCGGGACCGGCCAGCACCAGAGAAACCATCAATATTGCGCCCAAACGCGCTGCAAATCGCACGACCTGCTCCTCCAGCCCGACATCTTCCCTGCCGGGCCGAAGGGGTCAAGCCGCGGCAGTGACGCGGGCGCTCAGTGCAGGATCTGGCTGAGGAAGAGCTTGGTGCGCTCGTGCCGGGGGTTGTGGAAGAACTCCTCGGGCTCGTTCTGCTCGATGATCTGGCCCTGGTCCATGAAGATCACGCGGTTCGCTACCTGCCGGGCAAAGCCCATTTCGTGCGTGACGCAGATCATCGTCATGCCGCTTTCGGCGAGCGAGATCATGACGTCGAGCACTTCCTTGACCATCTCGGGATCGAG
This sequence comes from Hyphomicrobiales bacterium, assembly GCA_044506585.1. Classification (GTDB taxonomy): domain Bacteria; phylum Pseudomonadota; class Alphaproteobacteria; order Rhizobiales; family Devosiaceae; genus Devosia_A. Next base: position 16,495 of record JBIQKK010000036.1, on the reverse strand, counting down.
CGCGGAGGTCGGCTCATCGAACAGCATGATCTTGGGCTGCATGCACAGGGAGCGCGCGATCGCCACGCGCTGCTGCTGTCCGCCCGAGAGCTGGCCCGGGAATTTATGCGCCTGCTCGGGAATCTTGACGCGCTCGAGATAGTGCATCGCCGTTTCCTCGGCCTGCGCCTTGGGGACGCCGCGCACCCAGATGGGGGCGAGCGTGAGGTTCTGCAGGATCGTCAGATGCGGAAACAGGTTGAAGTGCTGGAACACCATCCCCACTTCGCGCCGCACCTCGTCGATGCGCTTGAGGTCGCTGGTAAGCTCGATTCCGTCGACGACGATCTTGCCCTTCTGGTGCTCCTCAAGCCGGTTGACGCAACGGATCAGGGTCGACTTGCCCGAACCCGACGGTCCCGCGATGACGATGCGCTCGCCGCGCATGACCCGCAGGTTGATGTCGCGCAGGACGTGGAAGTCGCCATACCACTTGTTCATGCTGACGATGTCGATCGCGACCTCGCTCGCGGACACCTTCATGTTGGAGCGGTCGATGCTGTCGTCCATGCTCTCTGCAGCTGACATGAATTACCTCTTGTGTCCGGTGTTGAGCCGATCTTCCATGTACTTGGCGTATCGCGACAGCGAGAAACACAGCACGAAGTAGATGGCGATCGCAAAGGTGTAGCCGGTGAAGGCCTTGGTCGGGGCGGCCCATTCGGCGCTGGCGCCGGCGGCGTTGATGGCGTTGATCAGGTCGAGCAGGCCGATGATCGATACGAGCGAGGTATCTTTCACCAGCGAAATGAAGGTGCCCACGATGCCGGGGATCACATATTTCAGCGCCTGCGGCAGGATGATGAAGATCGTGGACTTCCAGTAGTTGAGACCGAGCGCTGAGGCCGCTTCGAACTGGCCCCGCGGCAATGCCTGCAGCCCACCGCGGATCGTCTCGGCCATGTAGGCGCCATAAAAGATGGTGATGCCGATCATCGCGCGGATCACCTTGTCGACGGTGACGCCGTTGGGGACGAACAGCGGCAGCATGACCGATGCCATGAACAGCACAGTGATGAGCGGCACAGCTCGCCAGAGCTCGATCGTCATGATGCACAGCGTCTTGATGATCGGCAGGTTCGAGCGGCGCCCGAGCGCCAGCAGGATGCCGATGGGGAACGATCCCACGACGCCGACGACGGAAAGGACGAGCGTCAGCATCAGGCCGCCCCACATTTCGGTGGGCACATAGCGAAGACCGAACACGCCCCCCACCAGCAGGATCACCGCAATGATGGGGTAGACGACGAAGAACGCGATGAAATTGTAGGTCTTGTACGGCGCCTTCGGCATGAGGAGCGGGATGACGAGCGCCAGGCCGAGGAAGAAGACGGTGTTGGGCCGCCAATATTCCGCGATCGGGTAGAAGCCGTAGGTCATAAAGCTGGCGCGCTGCTGGATGTAGACCCAGCACGCTCCGGTCCCCAGCACGCGGCAATCGTCCATCGTGCCGCTGAACACCGCGCTGCCGATAAGGAAATCGTAGAGGAACGGGATGAGCCAGGCGAGGAACAGCACCGTGATGACGGTCAGGATGGTGTTGCCGACACTCGAAAACAGGTTGCTGCGCAGCCAGTAGACCACGCCGGTCTCACGCCGGGGCGGGGGAGCGAGCGGGGCTTCGGCTTCGCGGACGTAGAGGATGTTGCTGTCTGTTGTCATCGCCGGCTCACCGTTCCACCAGCGCAACGCGCGCGTTGTAGACGTTCATGAGGAACGAGGTCACCAGCGAGAAGGTCAGATAGACCAGCATCGTCATGGCAATGATCTCGATCGCCCGGCCCGACTGGTTGAGGGCTGTACCCGTGAAGATCGAAACGAGTTCGGGGAATGCGATGGCGGCACCCAGCGACGAGTTCTTGATCAGGCTCAGATATTCGCTCGTCGTCGGCGGAATGATCACCCGCATGGCCTGCGGTATGATCACCAGCCTCAGCCGGTCGTTGTCACGCAGACCGAGCGATTGGGCCGCTTCGGTTTGGCCGTGGCTGACCGCCTGGATGCCGGCGCGAACGTTCTCGCCGATAAAGGTCGCGTGATAGAGCGCCAGGCCGATGACGAGAGCCGTGAACTCCGGCGGAGCGGTGAAGCCGCCCTTGAAATTGAAACCCGCGAGTGCCGGAACCTCGAATTCAAGGCGCGTCCCCGACAGCAGGTAGCCGAGCGCAGGGACGATCACGAGAATAGCGAGCACCGTAACGACAACCGGGAAACGCTCGCCGGTCTTCTCGAGGCGACGCTTGGCCCAAAAGCGCACGGCGATTGCGCCCACGATGGCGACCACCGCGGCAGCGACCACCCACACGAATCGATCGTCGAAGATCGGCGCCGGGCCATAGAGGCCGCGGCTGTTGAGGAAGAACAGGTCCCAGAAGCCAAGGCTCTGCTTGACCGGCGGCATGACCTTGAGAACGGCGAAGTACCAGATGAACAGCTGCAGCAGCAGCGGCATGTTGCGGGTGACTTCGACGTAGACGGCGGCGAGGTGCGCCACGAGCCAGTTCTTGGACAGGCGCGATATGCCGATGAGAAACCCAAGGGCTGTGGCGATAATGATGCTGATGACCGACACGAACAGCGTGTTGATCAGGCCGACCTTGAACACGTCGAAATAGGTCGAGGCGCGCTCATAGGGGACCAGCTTGAACGCGATATCGAAGCCCGCTGTCTGCCAGAGAAAGTCGAACCCGAAGGTCTTGCCCTGCGCGCGCAGGTTGACGATGGCATTGGCCACCAACCAGTAGCCGAAGGCTACGACAAGAAGCGTTATGACGCCCTGATAGAGAAAGCCCCTTATTTTGGGGTCATTGTAGAACATGGCGCGGGGCGGCGCGAAGCGCCCGGCCGTTTCAGTCGTCATTGATCATCACCCAACCTGCCCGATAGGTGGCGTCCGGCGGCATGACCGCCGAACGCAGAGCGAAAAAGGTCCCCTCGCATGGAGGGGACCGAAGCCATTTAGCGGATCGGCGGTGCGTACTGGATGCCGCCGTCCTTCCACAGGGCGTTGAGACCCCGGGTCAAGCCGATCGGGCTGTTCGCGCCCACGTTGCGGTCGAACATCTCGCCATAGTTGCCCATGTGCTTGATCACACGATAGGCCCAATCCTTGTCGAGGCCGATCGGAGTACCGAAGTCGCCTTCGACGCCGAGCAGGCGGCGGATCGCCGGGTTCTCGGACGAGAGCATGTCATCGACATTGCTCTGGGTGACGCCGAGTTCCTCGGCTTCCAGCATGGCGTTGAACACCCAGCGGTTGATCTTGAACCACAGGTCGTCGCCCTGGCGAACCATCGAGGTCAGCGGCTCCTTCGAGATGATCTCGGGGAGCACGACGTGATCGTCGGGGATCGCGAGGGTCAGGCGGTTGCCGGCGAGGGCGGAACGGTCGGTCGTGAGCGTGTCGCAGCGGCCTTCTTCGTAGGCCTTGTACACTTCGTTCTGGTCCACGAACGTGACCGGGTTGTATTCCATGTTGTTGGCCGCGAAATAGTCGGCGGCGTTCAGCTCGGTGGTCGTACCCGCTTCGATGCAGATCGTGGCACCGCCCAGCTCGAGCGCGGAGTTGATGCCGAGCGACTTCTTCACCATGAAGCCCTGCCCGTCATAGTAGATCGGCGCCACGAAGGTGAGGCCATAGGTGGTGTCGCGCGACATGGTCCACGTCGTCGTGCGGGCCAGAACGTCGACTTCGCGCGATCCGAGCACCTGGAACCGGTTGGTCGACGTCGTCTGCGTGAAGCGAACAGCCGTCGGATCATCGAAGATCGCCGCTGCCAGAGCGCGGCAATAATCGACGTCGATGCCGTAGTTCTCGTTCTGCGCATTCACCATCGCGAAGCCGTTGGTGCCTTCCGACACGGCGCACAGCAGATGGCCGCGCGCCTTCACATCGCTAAGCGTATCCGCAAACGAAGCGGTGGCCGCGAGCCCGAAGGTGGCCGCGAGCGCCGCCCCAAGTAGTGCCTTTTTCATATTGGTTGCCCTTATTTTCCTGACCCTGTTGCCCGGCGCCTTCTCCCGATGGAGCCGGTGGAACCACCGCCTTTCAAGCGGGCGGTGATGCTGCTAGTCATGGAAGCGGCAATTGACCAATTGGTCAAGCGTTGTGACGGGATTGTGGCAGCAAGACTGACGGTCTTTCCCCTCACAGACCCGTCGGTTCAACACTGAGCACGTTGCAAGCAGGCATGGCCGAAAAGATCACCACTCCCGACGCGCAGAGCCTCGAGACCATCGTTACGCACAGCGGACGCAGACCCACCGAACATTGGGGCTACGTCAATACGCCGGTCTATCGTGGATCGACGATCCTCTTTCCCACGCTCGATGAATTGGAGAGCACGCAGCCTCGCTTCGACTATGGCCGCACCGGCAATCCGTCATCAGCTGCGGTCGAAGAGTGTGTATCGGAACTCGAGGGTGCGGCTGGCACGGTGCTGGCGCCGTCGGGCCTCGCGGCGATCTCCCTGGCGCTCCTCACCGTGCTCAAGAGCGGCGACGACGTGCTCATCACCGACAGCTCGTATCAACCGACGCGGCGCGTGTCCGACGGGGTGCTTACCCGCATGGGCATCTCGGTTCGCTACTACGATCCTCGGCTTGGCCTTCCGCTGGCCGAACTCATCGGCGAACGCACCAAGGCGATCTTTGTGGAAAGTCCCGGCTCGCTGACATTCGAGATCCAGGACCTGCCCGCCATTGTCGCGTTGGCCAAGGCGCGCGATATCGCCGTGATCGTCGACAATTCGTGGGCGACGCCCATCTTTCACAATCCGCTGGCGCTGGGGGCCGATATCGTCGTTCACGCCGGCACCAAGATGTTCGTGGGCCATTCCGATGCCATGTTCGGCACCGCCTCCGCCAACGAGAAATGGTTCGCGGAACTGAAGCGCACGCATCTGCTGCTGGGCCTCTGCGCATCCCCGGACGATTGCTTTCTCGCGGCGCGAGGGCTGAGGACGCTGGCCCTGCGGATGCGCGAGCACTCGACCCGCTCGACCGAAATGGCGCGCTGGCTCGAGGGTCAGGACGGCGTGCGCCGCGTGATCCACCCTGCACTGCCCAGCCACCCCGATAACGAATTGTTCGCGCGGGATTTTCGTGGAGCCGGCAGCGTGTTCTCGGTGCTGCTGGAGCCCAAGCCTCGCGCCGCGCTGGCCGCGATGGTGGACGGGTTCGAGCTCTTTTCGATGGGCTGGTCGTGGGGAGGCTATGAGAGCCTCTGCCTGCCGATCCACCCCGAGCGCATTCGCACGGCCGTGAAATGGCAGGAGCCGGGACCGATGCTGCGTTTGCATATCGGGCTCGAAGGCGTGGACGACCTCAGGGCCGACCTTGCTGCAGCGCTGGCGCGCTACCGCGCCGCTTGAGCATCAGGTAGCGCCGCAGCGAAGACATCTCGCGGTTCCTGATCGACCCGTCGGGCGCGGCGCGGAAGCCCCAGCCCCGCCCGGCAAAGAACAGGCGCACGAGGTAGGCGCCGAGCACCCCCAGGATCGCGCCGGCGACGACGTCGCTGGGGTAATGTGCGCCCACAATGACGCGCGAGATGCCGACGGCCAGGGCGAAACTGAACGCCAAATAGGCCCAGCGCGGGGAAATGAAGGCAATCACCATGGCGAGCGCGAAGATCGTCGTCGCATGCCCCGAGGGCAGGCTCTGGAACGTCCAGTCGAGCCAGTTGGGCTGGAAGTGCAGCAGCCCGAACTCGTCGAAATGGACGGGCCGGCCGCGTCCGATCGCGCGCTTGGCCAGGGTGGCGATGAGGCTCGGGACGCCCACGCCCAAGAGGATGAACGCGTAGAGCGAGGAGAACTGCCACAGCATCGTCCGCATCAGTTTCCAGCGCACGAACAGGGCGATCGCCGCGGTGATGACCAGGAGCCCGGCGGCGGGGACGAGTATCCAATCGGATTCGCCGTAACGGGTGAGCTCGGCGAAAAAACCCTCGACCTCCGGCGAAACCGACCGGGCGAGGACTGCCAACTGGCGGTCGAAGATCACGGCGACAATCATGGAGGCCAGTGCGAGACCGGCCGCGACCCACCAGCGATTGCTTCCCAGTCCGACCGGCCAGCGTGTTGAGAGATCGACCATATTGCCCTTTTGGGCCTGCTCCGGTAACGGATCAAGGCGGAATTCGGGGTATAGCTCAGCCTGGTAGAGCACCGGTTTTGGGAACCGGGGGTCGAGTGTTCGAATCACTTTGCCCCGACCATCTTCAGAAGGACTGCCATGACGGCACGCATTTACCGCCCCTCCCCGAACGCCATGCAGTCGGGCCGCGGCAGGTCGAAAAACTGGGTCCTCGTCCACGAGCCTGCGGCCCCGCGCGAAATCGAGCCGCTCATGGGGTACACGGCCAGTCGTGACATGCGGGCGCAGATCAGGCTGAGTTTCGACACGCTCGAAGAGGCCGAGCGTTACGCGCGCAACAATGGCATCCCCTACAAGGTGCAGCAGCCCAACGATCGGGTGCCGAAGCGTTCGAGCTACCCCGACAATTTCCGCTTCGACCGCAAAATTCCCTGGACACACTGAGGGCCGTGCGCCGCCTGCTCGCAGCGGTGACGGCGCTCGCGCTGGCAACCGGCGCGCAGGCCGCGCCCGCAATGTGGGAAGCGCGTGACGCCGACAGCCGCGTCGTGCTCTTCGGATCGGTCCACGCCCTGCCGCCTGACCTCGAGTGGCGAACGCCGCTGCTCGACAGCGCCATGGCCGACGGACCTCTGGTCTATTTCGAGACCGATATCGGACCGCTCGGCATGACCGCGCTCGCGATCAAGATCGTGCTGCAGCAACTGAATACTCTGCGCGAACCCTGGCTGGACCGTTTGACTCCCGACGAGCGCGACCGGCTGGCTGCGGCGATCGAGCCTCTGAATATCAGCCTCGAGGATGCCGGCCTCATGCCGCCCTGGATTCTCGCGATGCAGGTGGCCGATGCATCGCTCCGCGCCGACGCCGTGGGGAGCACCATGGAGATGTCTCTCGGCGTCGAGTCGGTGCTGCAATGGGGTCTGCCCAAGGAGCGCAAGGCGTATTTCGAAACGCCGGGCCAACAGTTCGAAATGCTCGCAGGCGGAACACTCGACGAGCAGATCGAGCAGCTGTTCATGACGATCGCCGAGAGCGGCGCCGATGATGGGGAGACGCTGGGCGAGCTGGTCGATGCATGGATTGCCGGTGATGTCGATCAACTGACCATTGAGGCCGAGAACGACAGCGACGCCGCCCTGATCGACAAGCTGTTGCACCAGCGCAATCGCAATTGGCTGGCCGCAATCGAGGGCATGCTGGAGCGCAATGAGGAAAACCTCATCGTCGTCGGCGCGGGGCATCTGGCGGGCGAGGACAGCGTGCTCGATCTGCTTGCGGAAGCGGGCTACACCGTCCGCCGTATTCAGTAGGATTCGGCCGTGTCAGTTGTTTCGGAGCTCACCCGCCTCAAGCGCGACCTCGCTTCGCTCGAGGAGGAAATCGCGGTCACGACCGGGCCACGCGCCAAGGCGCCCCTCTCGGCCTCCGAGAAGCGATCGTTGAAGGCCGAAATGCAGGGCTTGATCCAGAAGCTGGACGAACTGGCCAGCCGGCTGACCTAGCAGCCGGCGGCCTCGTCGCGCGGCACTCACACCTCGCTGAAAGACGTCCACTTGCCGTTCGCCTTGCTGGAGGCGATGGAGGCCGTGATGAACTCAAGGCCCTCAACGCCGTCCGCAAGACCGGGCAGAAGCGAAGCATATCCCTTGCCGGTACCGCGAATGACGTCGGCAAACTGGCTGTAGAGCGTGGCGAAGGCCTCGAGGTAGCCCTCGGGATGGCCGCCCGGAATGCGGACGTTCATTGAGGCAGCAGGAGGCTGGCTGATGGCGCCGCCGCGGGTCAGCAACTGGGCCGGTTTGCCCAGCTCCGTGAACCACATGTAGTTCGGGTTGTCCTGCCGCCATGAGATGCCCGCCTTGTCGCCATAGACGCGCAATTGCAGGCCGTTTTCGTTGCCCGGCGCGACCTGTGACGCCCAGAGCATGCCGCGGGCACCGCCCTGGAAGCGCAGCAGGATATGGACGTTGTCGTCGACCTTCCGGCCCTTGACGAAACTCTGGAGGTCCGCGCTGACCGCCTCGGTCTTCAGCTGCGTCACGTAGCGCGCGAGGTTGTAGGCATGGGTGCCGATATCGCCGATCGCGCCGCCCGCGCCCGAGCGCTTGGGATCGGTGCGCCAGGCCGCCTGCTTGTTGCCGGGATCGGCCGGCAGCGTCAGCCAGTCCTGCGGATATTCGACCTGAATCACGCGAATTTTGCCCAGGGCGCCCGATTTCACCAGTTCGCGGGCCTGACGGATCAGCGGGTAGCCCGTGTAATTGTGCGTGAGCAGGAACTTGGCGCCGTTCCTGGGCTTCACCGCCGCAAGCTTGCGCGCGTCCTCGAGTGTCGAGGTCAGGGGCTTGTCGCAGATGACGTGGATACCCGCTTCGAGGAAGGTCTTGGCCGGGCCGTAATGGACGTTGTTGGGCGTCACGATCGCGACGGCTTCGATGCCGTCGGGGCGCGCCGCTTCCTTCTTGGCCATTTCCTCGTAGGAGCCGTAGACGCGCGAGGGATCGAGGCCGATGTTCTTGCCCGATTCCCTGGAGACGTCCGGTTTCGAGGAGAAGGCGCCCGCGACCAGCTCATAGTCGTTGTCGAGCCGTGCCGCGATGCGGTGCACGTAGCCGATGAAGGCCCCCGTGCCACCGCCGACCATCCCCAGACGAATCCGCCGCGATCCGTTCTCTGCCATTTGTCCCCCCTGCCCTCAGCTCAAGCCAAGGATCTTGCGATTGGCCGCCGTGTCGGTCCCCGACGCGGCGAAGTCGTCGAATGCCTTCTCGGTGACGCGAATGATGTGGCTGGCGATGAAGGGCGCCCCTTCGGCCGCGCCGTCCTCGGGGTGCTTGAGTGCGCACTCCCATTCGAGCACGGCCCACCCCGCGTAGTCGTACTGGGCGAGCTTGGAGAAGATCGAGGCGAAGTCGACCTGTCCGTCACCGAGCGACCGGAAACGGCCCGCGCGATTGACCCAGCTCTGGTACCCGCCATAGACGCCCTGCTTGCCGGTCGGATTGAACTCCGCGTCCTTGACGTGGAACATCTTGATCCGCTCGTGGTAGAAATCGATGTACTGCAGGTAATCCAGGCACTGCAGCACGAAGTGGCTGGGATCGTAGAGCAAATTGGCGCGCGGGTGGTTGTTCACCCGCTCGAGGAACATCTCGTAGGTCGCCCCGTCGTGCAGGTCCTCGGACGGATGGATCTCGTAGCAAAGATCGATGCCGTTCCGGTCGTACTCGTCGAGGATGGGCGTCCACCGGCGTGCCAGTTCGTCGAAGGCCTCCTCCACCAGGCCCGCCGGGCGCTGCGGGAACGGATAGATGTACGGCCAGGCCAAGGCGCCCGAGAACGTGGCGCTGGCATTGTGGCCCAGATTTTTGGCGGCGGCCGCGGTCCATTTGAGGTGCTGCACGGCCCAGTCGTAGCGGGCCTGGGGGTTGCCATGCACCGACGCCGGCGCAAAACCGTCCGACAGCGTGTCGTAGGCGGGATGCACAGCCACGAGCTGCCCGACGATGTGGCTCGAGAGCTCGGTGATGACGATCCCGTGCTTGGCGGCGACCGCGTTCAGGTCGTCGGCATAGGCCTTGGACGTCGCAGCCTTCTCGACGTCGATGTAAGCGCTGACCCAGGTCGGCAGCTGCACGCCCTTGTAGCCAAGGCCCGCGGCCCATTTGCAGACGTTGTCGAGCGTGTCGAACGGCGCGTCCGCGCTGGCGAACTGGGCAAGGAAAATCGCCGGCCCCTGAAGTGTGCGCATGAGGTGTCTCCCTATTGCCGGCGTGGAACGCCGGTCTTGTGAGGTACGTGAACGTTTCCGACAGTTTCCCGCCCGTGCGCGGCGTGTCAAGCCGTCCGCCGCGACGGGAAGACCAGTCCTCCGCCGCGAACCAACGCGCCTCCCTCGAAGGCCGGGCGGCTACTTGAGCAGAGCCAGCGCGTCCTTGGGCTTGAGGGCCTTGGGCCGCTCGCAGGTCGTGGTCAGGGTGATCACCTTGCCGGTCTCGCCCGCCTTGAGCAGGCTCGTCATGACATCCACCACATGGAGCGCAACGCTCTGGTCGCAGCGCGCCATGCGGCCCTTGTCGATCGATTGCATCATGTCGGCGAGTCCGACCGAGCGATAATTGGCCTGCGGGTCGGACATCGAGTTGAACTTGAAGTTTGGCTTGCCGAATGGATGGTCCCAGGGCGCGGCGACCGACCGCGTACCGGTTTCATCCGCCACCTCGACCTTGCCGCCGAAAATATTCGGGTCGGGCACGAAGATCGAACCTTCGGTGCCGTAGAGCTCGATGTTGTGGTGGCCGTGGCTGAAGGTGTCGAAGCTGGTGCCGAGGGTGACGATGGCGCCGCTGTGGAACTCGAGAATGCCGTGGATGGTCGTCGGGGTCGTGACCTTCACCTTCTTGCCCAGGAGCGGCGAATTGGGTGCGGAAACAACGCGATGCGTCCGGGCCATGCCGCTGAACGCGGTCACGCGGCGAACCGGGCCGATCAGCTGCACGAGGTCCGTGATGTAGTACGGGCCCATGTCGAGCAGCGGGCCGGCGCCGGGCTGGTAGAAGAACGCCGGGTTGGGATGCCAGTGCTCGACGCCGCGGCCCATCATGTGCGCCGTGCCGTGGAAGATCTTCCCCAGCTGCTTGCTGTCGATGATGTCGCGTGCCTGCTGGTGCGAACCGCCCAGGAACGTATCGGGCGCCGAACCGACCCGAAGCCCGCGGGAATCGGCCGCTTTCTTGACCGCCTTCCCTTCCTTGAGGCTCAGCACGAACGGCTTTTCCGAATAGACGTGCTTGCCCGCCGAAAGGGCGTCCATGGTGACCTGGTAATGCGTCGCGGGAATCGTGAGGTTCACGATCACATCGATCTCGGAGTTCTTCAGCAGTTCGTCGGGCGTCATCGCCTTGACGCCGAATTCGGTCGCCTTGGCCTTGGCCGCAGCGGGCACGATGTCGGCAATCGCGCGAACTTCGAGGCCTTTGAAAAGAGGGGCAAGCTGCAGGTAGGCGGAAGATATGTTGCCGGCACCCATGATGCCGATGCCGTAGGTCTTAGCCATTGTCACATCCACTGTTTGACGGCGGCGATGGAATTTCGGGCGAAGCGGATCGCATCGCTCGGCTTGTCGTGCTCCATGACGTAGTAGGTCGCGCGGGTCTTGGACCGTGACGCCGCCAGCAGTGCCTGCCAGTCGAGCGTGCCGGTACCGACATCGGCCCAGCCATCTTCGTCCGCTTTCTCACCGGCAGGCGCAATGTCCTTGACATGGATTGCGACGATCCCGCGGCCGAATTTCTCCATGAGGGCAACAGGATCCTGGCCGGCCTTCACACCCCAGGCGAGGTCGAATTCCCATTGCACGTCGGGCGAGGCGAGGATCAGCTCGATGGGCATCTTGCCGCCTGGCAGGTCCACGAACTCCCAATGATGGTTGTGATAGCCGAAGGCCTTCCCGGCGCGCTTGAAGGCTGCGCCGATCCTGGCGAGACCATCGGCCAGCTCCTGCCAGTCCTTCTTGCCTTCCCGGTAGTCGGCCGACGGAGGCGCGGGGCAGAAGATGGTGCCGACCCCCACCGTGTCGGCGATCCGCAGGGCCTCGTCCGTATTGAGCAACTGGTCGTAGCCCATATGAGCGGTCGGCATGGAAAGCCCCGCCGCCTTCAGACTGCGCGCGAGGGCTTCCGGATCGGCGAACTGGCCACCCCACCCCTCGACCTGCGCGTAGCCGAGCTCCTTGAGCTTCTTGAGGGTTTCGTCGAGCGATGCTTCGTTGCGGGCGCTGTAGAGTTGGTAGGAAAAGTCCATGGAACCTCACGGGCGGTAGCAGGGTCTGGGGCGAACTCACCAAAAATGGCCCCTTGAGGCCAAATGCAATCGATTTCCTTGGCAGGAATCGCGGCTTGCGCACTTGTGCATATCGAACTACCTAACTTTTCGGTCGAGCGGGAGGGGCGCGGTGGACGATCCGCGGAAGATTCCCACAATTCAGGACGTTGCACGCCACGCGAAAGTGTCGGCGGCAACTGTCAGTCGTGTGCTGAGCAATTCCGGCCGGGTGGCCGAGAATACCCGCGCCCGCGTCCACGCAGCCGTGGAAGTCACCGGCTACACGATCAACCAGGCCGCCCGCACCCTTCGGATGCAGCGGGCGAAGACGATCCTCACTGCCGTTCCGGGCATCGGCAACCCCTTCTATTCGACCGTTATCGAAGCGGCCATCAATGTCGCGACGGCCCGCGGCTACGGCATGCTGGTCACGGGACGGCTCGGCGACGACCCGACCCGCTGGCTGCTCGAATATTACGTCTCCAACCGCGCCGATGGCCTGCTGTTGTTCGACGACTCGCTCGTGACCGAGACACTGCACACGGTTGCGATGGACGACCGCCATATGCCGCTCGTCGCAGGCTACGACCAAAAGCCTGATCCCCGGCTCAATTCGGTCATCACCGACAACCGCGAGGCGTCGCGCCGGGCCGTGAAGCACCTCGCCGATTACGGACATCGCAAGATCGGACACGTCGCGGGCACGACGGCGGGGCCCCTGCCCCACGAGCGGCTGGTTGGCTATCGGGAAGCGCTCGCCGAACTGGGCCTGTCCGCGGTCGAGGACTGGGTCTTCCAGGGGGACTACACCATGGAGGGCGGCCGCAAGGCGGCGGAATACTTCATGAGTCTCAAGCAGATGCCGACCGCAATCTTCACCGCCAACGACGAAACCGCCATCGGCCTGATCGCCGGATTCCGGGCGGGCGGCATCGAATGTCCGCGAGACGTGTCGATTATCGGGTTCGACGACATTACGGTAAGCGTGAACTACCACCCGTCGCTCACCACCATGCGCCAGCCGCGCGAGGAGCTGGGCCGGGCCGCGGCGGAACTGCTGATCAACATCCTCGAGGAAAATGTGGACGCTTCGGGCCCGATTCACAGGGTCCTGCCGTCCGAACTGGTCGTTCGCGGCAGTACGGCCCGCATTGGCTCAGGCTGACAGAGGCGCCGTCATCGGCTAGAGCAGGCGCCGGCCCCGTAGCTCAGCGGATAGAGCAGCAGCCTTCTAAGCTGTTGGTCCCAGGTTCGATTCCTGGCGGGGTCGCCATTAAACGAGGCGATCCGCATCGCGATCTCATGGGCGCTGAGGAGGCCGAGCGCCCAAAGGCATTTGGGGCCGCACAATGTGCGCCGCCTGTTCCTCGGTTGGAGCCGTTTGCCGATCGTTCACAATGCCGCAAGGGAACTTGCGCCGTTAAGCCATATTCCTGAACTAGGGCGCACCCTGCCCTTAAGGAGATATGCGTGACTGCTGCCGTGACGACCAACCAAACCCGACCCTGGTGGCAACCAAGCCGCCGCTTCTCGCTGGCGGAATTGATCGCCGATGGAGTCGTGCACGGGATCGGCATCGTCTTTGCGATCGGTTGCGGCACTGTGCTGATCGTCTTTGCGGCGATCGGGACCGCGCGGGCGGAGTTGCCCGCGATCATTACTTATCTGACGACGCTGCTCCTGGTTCTCGGCATCTCGCTGACCTTCAACCTGGCGCCAGTGTCCGGGTTCAAGAAGCTGATGGCGCGGCTGGACCAGGCCGCGATCTTCCTCTTTATCGCCGGCACCTACACGCCCTTCCTCGCGGTCATGGGAGGTACACCGGCGGCCCATATGCTGATGGTCGCGGTTTGGGGGCTCGCGCTGATCGGCGTGTCGCTCAAGCTGATCGTGCCCGAGAAATTCGGGCGACTCGCGATCCTGCTCTACCTTGCGATCGGCTGGAGCGGCGTTCTCGTTTTCCAGACCCTGGCGTCGGTCCTCCCCGCGCCCAGCTTCTGGCTCATGATCGCGGGCGGCATTACCTACACCGTCGGCATCATCTTCCACCTGTGGGACCGGCTGAAGTTCCAGAACGTGCTCTGGCACGTCTTCGTGGTCGCCGGATCGATCTGCCACCTGTGGGCGATCTTCCACGTCATGGTGCTCGACCGGCTCTAGCTCGAAGCCGTCACCCGCGGATGGTCCATCCGGTCGCCCACGGCGAGACCGATCTCCTGTGACCGACCACCCGCGATTTCGAGCACGAACTGCACCGGCACCTGCGAGGGGATGGATGTCGTATCGAGTGGCTTGGCATTGACGTGGATCGTCTTCACCACCCCGTCGGCACCGATGAAGATCATGTCGAGCGGAATGAGCGTATTCTGCATCCAGAACGCGGTCTGTTGCTCGCTATGGTAGTCGAACAGCATTCCAGCATCGGGCGCGAGCTCGGTTCGGAACATGAGGCCCTTGGCGCGCGCTTCGTCGGTGTCCGCGATCTCGACCGTGAAGGTAAAATCGCCTTTGGCCGTGTGCAGCACGAGACGATTATCCGCGCTTGAACAGGCGGCGAGGAGCACCAACAGAGCTGCGCCCAAGGCCAATCGAACGGCCTGAACGGCCGTTTGCGCTGTGCCGGAAATGTTCATTTAATCAGCGGCTTAGTGGGACGACGGGGCTTCGCCCCAGCCATCGGGCCGGATCTCGGCGACCATCAGGCCCTTGGGTCCGTTGCCATAGCGCACGAGCACGAACTGGCCCGGTCGGAGCTCGGTAATCCCGAAGCGGCGCAGCGTCTCCATATGCACGAAGACATCGGGAGCACCCTCGCCTGCGGAGAGGAAGCCGAAGCCGCGAATGCGGTTGAACCACTTCACCTCGAGGCGCTCGAGCTTGCTGGTGGGCTCGACGACCACATGGGTCCGGGGCGCGGGCATCTGCGCGGGATGACGCGCAGTGCTCTCGTCCATCGACAGGATGCGGAACGCCTGGAGGCCACCCGGACGATTCAGCGCCTCGACGACAACGCGCGCACCCTCATAGGCGGTCTGGTAGCCGTCACGACGGAGGCATGTGACGTGCAGCAGCACATCGGGACGTCCGTCGTCGGGAACGATGAAGCCGAAACCTTTGGAGACGTCGAACCATTTGATCGCACCGGCGATCTCGATGACATCTAAAGCGGGAGTCGAATCGAGCTCCGTAGCACCGCTCTCGTGCGGTCGGACACCGGGCTTGTCGCCACCGGCCGGAACTTTACCCGCCATGCCCCCAACGCCTCTTCACATGCCCGGTCGCAAATCCGGGTACTCGATCAATCGACTCACCTTGGCCGATTCAGATTCAAAAGTTAAGCAGTCCTTGCGAATTATGTGAGCCGTTGCGCTGCCAATTCACAGCACTGTTGCAGCGATGGCGCAAACCCAAGAGGCGAGACGATGAAGTATCTGCATACGATGGTGCGCGTCACCGACATCGAACAAAGCAAGCGGTTCTACTGCGATGGTCTCGGACTCAAGGAAGTGCGGCGCACCGAGAACGAGAAAGGACGCTACACGCTCGTGTTCCTCGCAGCCCCCGGCGATGAGGACGCGCAGATCGAACTCACCTTCAATTGGGATCCCGAGGTCTATACCGGCGGGAGAAATTTCGGCCACCTTGCCTATCAGGTCGACGACATCTATGCGGCCTGCCAGCACCTCATGGACATGGGCTATACGATCAACCGCCCGCCCCGCGACGGGAGAATCGCATTTGTCCGCTCGCCCGACGAAATCTCGGTCGAGCTCATCCAGAAGGGTACGCTCGAACCGAGGGAGCCGTGGGCTTCCATGCCCAACACCGGCAAGTGGTAACGGCCCGCTAACCACGCGGGTTAGGCCGCGCTTCACCGCATTTGATTAGCTTTTGAGGGAATTCCTCGGAGCGCATTGATGCGGCTATTTCTCTTGGCGCTGGCCAGCGTCGCGATGCTCAGCGGCTGCGCCATCGCGCCCAAGAACCTCTACGCCAACTACCGCACCGACTTCGGGACCTACGTGGCGCACAAGGATGTCAGCACCTTCTGCCTCGCGCCGCAGTTGCGTTTCGCGATTGCCGCCATCGAGGCCCGATTTGGCCGCAAGGTCGTGGTGACCTCGGGCTACCGGAACCCCTGGTACAACGACAAGGTCGGGGGGACCGACAACAGTTACCACATGAAGTGCATGGCGGCCGACATCTTCATCCCGGGCGTCAGTAAGCCGAGCCTCATTGCCGCGGCCTACCGCGAGCGGCTGGTGGGTGGGCTCGGCTGCTACCCGGGCCGCAACTTCATCCATATCGACGTGCGCAGCCGGCCGCGCGGCTGGAACCGCCCGGTCACGTTCTCCGGCTGCTGAGGCAGGGACCAAGGCCCCCCGTCGCCCTGCCCGGCGACGAGCGTGAACCGGCGGATTTTGTGGTTGCGCCCGGCCTGAGGGGACTCTATAGACCCGGCACCTGCCGGGAAGCGCCCTTCGTCTATCGGTTAGGACGGCACCCTTTCACGGTGCAGAGAGGGGTTCGA
>JBIQKK010000035.1:22525-25838 GCA_044506585.1 Hyphomicrobiales bacterium | reverse complement strand
GCTGGAACCGATGAACTGAGCGCACTCCACGATGGTCGTGTGTCGGCCTTCTCCCCTGGCGGGAGAAGGTGCCCGAAGGGCGGATGAGGGGGAGGCCACAACCACAGACCCAGCGCCTCTCTTCCACCTCAAGCTCACCGCCCAAACCGCTGCATCGCATCGCCTTTTCCGCAGTGATCACAAAAGTTGCGCCACATCCCTTCCAGTGGCCCTATCCTTCCCCCGCTGTCGTCAAATACCGCGAGCGACTGACGGAGTGGCGGCGACGGTGGCGGGAGGAGAGGTGGCCGCATCTCTCTGGGTTTGGTCGGCGTTGCCCGGGAGAGAGTACTCGGGCGGTGACCGCCCGTTCCACAAATCCCGTCGCGGAGAGCGCGGCAGGTGCCACGGCACCTTCGCACCCTTTTTTCGGAGGCGCCCGGCCGCGCTCTCCCATCGCGGACCCGCGTCCGCGACAAGGTAAACCCCCGGGACCGCAAGGCCGCCGGGACCCTCCGCTCGCCTGATCTGGACTGCGACTCTATTCGGCGGCCGCGATGGTCGGCTTGATGAAGCCCTGGGCGTCGTTCGCCGCCTTGCGGGCGCGCTCCTCGGCCTCGGTGGCCTCGCGCTGGCGGGCCCACATCTGCGCATAGAGGCCCTCGCTTGCCAGCAGCTCCTGATGCGTCCCCCGCTCCGCGATCACGCCGTCGCGGAGCACGATGATCTCGTCGGCATTGATCACCGTCGACAGGCGGTGCGCGATCACCAGCGTCGTGCGGTCGCGGCTCACCGCATCGAGCGCCGCCTTGATGTCCTGCTCGGTCTTGGTGTCGAGCGCCGACGTGGCCTCGTCGAGGATCAGGATCGGCGGTGCCTTCAAGATCGTGCGCGCAATGGCGACGCGCTGCTTCTCGCCGCCCGACAGCTTCAGCCCCCGCTCGCCCACGGGCGTCTCGAAGCCCTTGGGCAGCGACTGGATAAACGGGCCGATCTGCGCCAGATCGGCCGCCTCCGCGATCTCGGCATCGCTCGCGTCCGGGCGCCCATAGCGGATGTTGTAGGCGATGGTGTCGTTGAACAGCACGGTGTCCTGCGGCACCATGCCGATCGCGCGACGCAGCGACTCCTGCGTCACGTCGCGGATATCCTGTCCGTCGATCGTCACTCGGCCGCCCGTCACATCGTAGAAGCGGAACAGCAGCCGCGAGATCGTCGACTTGCCGGCGCCGGTGGGTCCGACGATGGCGGTCGTCTTGCCGGCAGGGACCTCGAAGCTCACGCCCTTGAGGATCCCGCGATCGGGATCGTAATGGAACTTCACGTCCTCGAAGCGGATCACCGGCCCTGTCACATTCAGGGGCTGCGCCCCCTGCTTGTCCTCGATCTCAGGGTGCTGGTCGAGCAGCTTGAACATCTCCTCGATGTCCGTGAGGCCCTGCCGGATCTCGCGATAGACGAAGCCGATGAAGTTGAGCGGCCGGTAGATCTGCATCAGGAACGTGTTGAGCAGCACGAAGTCGCCAACGGTCAGGCGGCCCTCCAGCGCGCCCTGCACCGCCAGCACGCCGATGACGATCACGCCCGCATAGAAGATCACCGCCTGGCCGAAATTGAGAAAGCCCAGCGACGTCCAGATGCGGATCGCCGAGCGCTCGTAGCGCTCCATCGATTTGTCGAAGCGGCGCGCTTCCATCTGTTCGTTGGAGAAGTATTTCACCGTCTCGAAATTAAGGAGGCTATCGACCGCCTTGGAGTTGGCGTCGGTGTCGCTCTCGTTCATGTCGCGGCGGATCGAGATGCGCCAGTTCGAAGCCTTGATGGTGAAGTAGAGATAGAGCCAGATGGTAGCGACGAGCACGCCCAGATAGCTCACGCCGAACATCGCGATGAAGACGATCGCGACGATCACGAACTCGACCAGCGTCGGCGCCGTGTTGAGCATCGTGAAGCGGACGATGGTTTCGATGCCCTTGGTGCCGCGCTCGATGACACGGCTCAGCCCGCCCGTGCGCCGCGCCAGATGGAAGCGCAGGCTCAGGCGATGGAGGTGCTGGAAGGTTTCGTGTGCAAGCCGGCGCACCGCGTGCTGGCCGACGCTTGCGAACAGAATATCGCGCAGCTGCTGGAAGCCGGCATCGATGATGTTGCCGACGCCATAGGCAATCACGAGGACGAGCGGCACGGCGATACCCATCACCACCGCGCCATTGCCGCCGACGGCCTCGTTCAGTCCATCGATGATGCCCTTATAGGCGAACGGAATAAACGTCGTTGCGACCTTGCTCGCGAGCAGCGCCGCAATCGCGAGCACCACGCGCAGCTTCAGGTCGGGACGTCCCGCCGGCCACATGTAGTCCTTGAGATGCCGGACAGTGGCGAGCAGCGAGCCTTCCGCGGTGATGCGCGGCTTTGCCGTAGTATCGGAAACAGCCATCAGACCGGCTCGGGCTCGGTGCGCGCGCCGACGAGCGAGAGCCCGTCATAAAGGCCGGCGAACGCCCCGTTCAAAGCCTCAAGCCGCCGTGTGTTGAGCGAGTAGCAATTGCGCGTGCCCCTGGGGCTGCGCTCGACGAGCCCCGCATCGAGCAGAACCTTGATGTGCTGGCTGACCGTCGACTGCGCCAAAGGCAGGCACTCGGTCACATCGGTGCAGCAGCAATCGCTCTGGTTGGCGAGGATGCGCAGGATCGAGAGGCGCACCGGATGGCCCAGCGCGCGCATAACGTCCGCGAGTTCCTCATCTTGCATCGGGTTCATCGTAAAACACCGATAAAAGAGATTTGCCGCCCGCGCAAGCCGGATTAGTCGAGCGTCAGCTGGCGGATGGAGGAGTCCTCACCTTCCGCCGGGGCGGGCAGCACAAGGACATTGGGGAAGGCCGGGTCGAAGGCGATCACCGGCTGGGGCTCGACCGGCGGCACGCGCCGCACGTCCGGAACCGGCACTGGTTCGACCGCAGCGGTCAATTCGATGATGGGTGCGGCGGGTTGGGCGGGTGCGGGATCGCTGGGGACGACAGCCGGTGGGGGCAGCGGGCTCACGTTCAGCGTGGTCAGCATGCCGGACTGCCCTGCCGGAGCCGAGACAGTCAGCGCGCCCCCATCGCGGGGTACGAGGACGGTCGTCGCCGGAATTTCGGGCGGGCGATCCGTGACGCTCGCCCTGATCTGACCGGCCGGGCCGATGAGCGCAACGTGCACCGGCTGGTCCGCGGCAGAGGCGGCGCCAGTTGCTGTGATCTCCCCGGTGGGGTTCAGCGGCGTGGCCGGGCTCACGGGGGGCAAGTCCTTCAACGCCAGCGGTCCGACGTCCGCCGCCGGAGCCAGCGCGA
>JBIQKK010000035.1:20147-22425 GCA_044506585.1 Hyphomicrobiales bacterium | reverse complement strand
GTTGCCGTGGCGGTGCCAATGGTGGCGGTTACTGACGCGGCGGCCGTTCGCTTGACCAAGACGTTCCCCGAATGGGGAAGAGCTACGCGGCCGTTCCCCTCGTTTTGAGCAGTTTATACGTGATGGATTCATATAACGCCTCAAATGAGGCGTCGATGATGTTTGCGCTGACGCCGATGGTGGTCCAGCGGTCGCCGCTTCCGTCGCGGCTTTCGACCAGTACACGGGTGACCGCGCCCGTGCCGCCGTCCAGGATACGGACCTTGAAGTCCACCAGTTCGAGATCGGCAATTTCGGCCGAGAACTTGCCCAGATCCTTGCGCAGCGCCGTGTCCAGCGCATTCACCGGGCCGTTGCCCTCGGCAACCGACATCAGCCGCTCGCCGTCGACGACGATCTTCACCACCGCCTCGGTGACGTTGATCTTCTGGCCCTTGGCGTTGTGGCGCCGTTCGACCGAGGTGCGATAGCTCTCGACCTCGAAGAATTCGGGCAGCGTGCCCAGCACATCCCGCGCCAGGATCACGAAGCTGGCCTCGGCGCCGTCATAGGAATAGCCCCCGGCCTCGCGCTCCTTGACGGTCCGCAGCAACCGCTCGAGCCGCGCGTCGTCCTTTTCGAGCGTGATGCCGTAACGCTTGAGCGCTGTCATCAGGTTCGACTTCCCCGCCTGCTGGCTGACCATGATGTTGCGCACATTGCCGACGCTCTCGGGCGGCACGTGCTCGTAAGTCGATGGGTCCTTGGCGATCGACGAGGCATGGATGCCGGCCTTGGTCGCAAAGGCGGCTGCCCCGACATAGGGCGCCTGCCGGTCCGAAGCGCGGTTCAGCAGATCGTCGAAGGCACGGCTGACGCGCGTGAGCTCCGCCAATTGCGCGGGGCCAACGCCCGTCTCGAAACGATCGGCGAAAGCCGGCTTCAGCACCAGCGTCGGGATGATGGTGACGAGGTTGGCGTTGCCGCAGCGCTCGCCCAATCCGTTCAGCGTTCCCTGGATTTGCCGCACGCCGGCGTCCACGGCCGCGAGTGAATTCGCCACCGCCTGCCCCGTATCATCATGAGCGTGGATGCCGAGCTTGCTGCCCGGCACGACGGAAGCCACGGCACGCACGATGTCGCCGACTTCGCCGTGCATCGTTCCGCCATTGGTGTCGCACAGCACCACCCAGCGCGCGCCCGCCGCGACGGCCGTCTCCACGAACTTCAGCGCGTAGTCCGGCCCCGCCTTGTAGCCGTCGAAGAAATGCTCGCAGTCGACCACCACTTCCTTGCCCGCCGCCACGGCCGCCTCGACGGATTCCCGCAGGCCCTTGAGATTCTCCTCGCCGCTGATGCCCAGCGCGACCTTGACCTGCCGCTCGGACGACTTGCCCACGAGGCACACTGCCGGCGCCACGCAGTTGAACACCGCCTGCAACCCTGGATCGTTGCCCACGGACCTCCCGCTCCGCTTGGTCATGCCGAAGGCGGTGAAGGTCGCCCGCTTGGTGCGCGGCTTCGCAAAGAACGCGTCGTCCACGACATTGGCGCCGGGATAGCCGCCCTCGACATAATCGACTCCGATCTCCTCGAGCAGCGCTGCAATGCGGATCTTGTCCTCGAGCGAGAACTCGATACCGGCGGTTTGCGCACCGTCGCGAAGCGTCGTGTCGAAAAGGTAGAGGCGTTCCTTGCTCATCAGGGCGTGCTTTTCGTTGGGGTCCAGTCGGTGGTGTCGTGGTCCGGATGCTGGTTGTTGGTCTGCCTGATTGCAGCCACTTCGTCTTCCATCGCGGCCTCGGTCGTGCCCGTCTCCTCGACATCTCCGAGGTGGAACAGCGATGGGTGCTTCCCTTCGAGTCCCATCTGGTAGAGCAGCGGGATCCGATGCGGCTCATCAAACGCGCCGATGCTGAACGAGATGTGCTGGCCGCCATCGTGCCGATAGTAGAGGGGCGTTCCGCAATTGCTGCAGAAGCCGCGAGCGACGTGTTCTGAGCTACGGAACTCCGACGGCTTGCCGCGCGTCCAGGTCAGGTTCTCGTGGCCGACGCCCACCAGGGCGGCGAAGAGGTTTCCCGCCGCCTTCTGGCACATGCGGCAATAGCAGACGTGCGGGTTCTCGCGGATAGCCCTGGCATGAAAGCGGACGGCCCCGCATTGGCACCCGCCGGAGAATTCTCCGAGGTCGAGATCTTTCACTGATGGTCTCCTGCGGGCCAGTGGTCGGTGTCGTGATCCGGATGCTGATAGCTCACGATGCCGACGAGGAATTCGTCGGCCTTTGGGCTATCGC
>JBIQKK010000035.1:0-20047 GCA_044506585.1 Hyphomicrobiales bacterium | reverse complement strand
TATCGCCGGGATGGCGCACAGGCAGCGAGGTCAGCCCATCGAAGAAGCTGACTTTGTCGGTGAGGTTCACCTGGACGGTCGGCGGCGCCTGCTCGGGGTCGTCGAACGCCCCTATCGCGAGCTCGATCGCGGACGCACCGAAGTCGTAGGCCAGCGGGGTCCCGCACTTCGCACAGAAACCGCGGCGCACCTTGTTGGAGCTCTGGAACCAGCCCGGCTCGCCCCGTGTCCATTCGACACCGAACGCCGTCACCAGCGGCCCGAAGAAGCTACCGAATGCCTTCTGGCACATGCGGCAATGACATATCGAGGCGCGCCCGAGCCGCTTGGCCGAGAAGCGAACCGCGCCGCACTGGCAGCCGCCGGTAAGATCATTCGCCATGATGGACCGCCTCGATGTTGTGTCCATCCGGATCCAGCACATAGGCACTGTAGTAGTTCGGGTGATAGTGGGCGCGCAGTCCAGGCTTGCCGTTGTCGCGGCCGCCGTTTGCCAGCGCCGTCACGTAGAAGGCCTCGACCTCGGCGCGGCTGGTCGCGACGAATGCAATGTGCGCTTCACCGCGATGCTGCTTGCCGCTGCCGAGCCAGAAGCTGGGCCGGTCCTTGCCGTACCCGACATGGGCCTCGCCCCGCTCGTCGTAGGTCCAGAGCTCCTTGATGCCCAGCGCGCCAAGTGCGGCCGTGTAGAAGGCGCGCGACCGCTCGAAATCCGTCGCCGACACGCCGACATGATCGATGATAGCCGTCATCGCTTGACCTCCCATTTGGTCACACGCTCGCCGGCTTCGTTCTTGCTGTCCATCAGCTGGATGCCGTCGGCAAGCAACTGCGCGCGGATTTGGTCGGCGCGCGCAAAGTCCTTCGCGTCGAGCGCGGCAAGGCGTTCCGCCACCGCGGCCTCGATCTTTGCCGCATTGTCCTGCGAAACGTCGCCAAGCAGGCTCTTGGTGGGCAGGCCGAAAAATTCGAGCGTTGCCGCGAGGCACTCGACGGCGGTCTCAACGCCGCGGTTCGCCTTGCGCGCGATGACATCCATCGCGACCGAGGCACGATGGAAGTTGAGGTCGTCGCTGAGGGCATCGATGACAGAGGCATCCGGCGTTCCGGTGCCTTGGGCGGACGACGCCGTCCGTTGCCACGCGCGCAACTTGTCTTCGGCCTCGTTCAGCCGCTTCACGGTGAAGTCGATCGGCTCGCGGTAGTGAGTCATCAGCATGGCGAGCCGCAGCACTTCGCCGGGCCACGACCGTCCGCCGAACTTGTCCGTCTCCAGCAGTTCGTGGATGGTGATGAAGTTGCCCAGCGATTTGGACATCTTCTCGCCCTCGACCTGCAGGAAGCCGTTGTGCATCCAGTAGCGCGACATCATCGGCGTGCCGTGCGCGCAGCGCGACTGGGCGATCTCGTTCTCGTGGTGCGGGAAGATGAGGTCGATGCCCCCCGCATGGATGTCGAACACTTCGCCGAGGTACCGCTCGCTCATCGCCGAGCATTCGATGTGCCAGCCCGGACGGCCCCTGCCCCACGGGGAATCCCATCCCGGCTCGCTCTCTGACGAAAGCTTCCACAGGACGAAATCGGCAGGGTTGCGCTTGTGCGCCTCCACGGCCACCCGCGCGCCGGCGAGATTTTCCTCGAGGTTTCGCCCCGACAGGGCACCGTAGTCAGGCATCGACTCCACAGAGAACAGCACTTCGCCTGCGGCCTCGTAGGCATGCCCGCGCTGCCGCAGCGAACCAATGAGCGCCTGCATCTGCGGAATGTTCTCCGTAGCGCGCGGCTGCACGGTCGGAGCAAGGCAGCCAAGGGCGGTGGTGTCCTTGAAGTACTGCGCGGCGGTCGGCTCGGTGACCTTGCGGATGGCCTCGTTGAGCGGCAGGTTCGGATAATCCCGGACGGCGCGCGCATTTATCTTGTCATCGACGTCGGTGATGTTGCGCACATAGGTGACGTGCTCGGGGCCATAGACCTGGCGCAGCAGCCGGAAAAGCACGTCGAACACGATGGCCGGCCGCGCATTGCCGATGTGCGCGTAGTCGTAAACCGTGGGCCCGCACACATACATGCGCACGTTCGCCGGGTCCAAGGGGACGAAGTCTTCCTTGGTCCGCGAGAGCGTATTGTACAGCTTGATCGACGCAGTCGAGGCCATCGGCCACTCCAGACAGTTATGCCTAGGCAGCGGGCTCTTCGGCTAAACGACTAAATTGACTGAAGAAAACCGCGCCGCCAACAGTGTTAGCAGCAGATAATCGAGCCGGTAATGGTCGCAGCGGTTTGCATGGCGCGCAAAATGGCGGCGAATTGGACGGAAAGCAAGAGAATTGGAGACGGGCGGCGTCCGGGCCGCCCGTAACCTTAAGGAGACCTCGCCGGCTGCTACCCGCGATACATCTGGTGACAGCCGCGGCAGCTCTCGCGGATCGCCTGCAGCGCGGCGCCATAGGCCGCGGCGTCGCCCGCAGTGGCCGCGGCCAAAGCCTCGCTGGCGTGAGCGGCATCCCCCTCGAGGCGACCCTTGAAGTCGTCCCAGTTCTCCCAGATCTGCGGAAGCGCTTCGGACTCCCCGGCGATCGAGCCCTCGCGGAAGAGATGTGGCAGGGTGACAAAGTTCCGGTGCAGGACGGTTGCGGCCGCAATCGCGTCGTCGCCGGTTGCCCGCATCGCGCCGCGCAGCGTCGCCGCATTCTGTTTCATGGCGTCACGCCGGGCGGCCACAAGCTGTTCGGCTGTCATGGACTGGATGGCCGGGTCGATCACGACCGTATCGTCCCGGGCGGTGGCAGCAGCCGCGGCCAATAGACCCAAAACGGTCGCAGCGAGAAGAAGGAGAAAACTCCTGGGCATCGGGGTTGACCTCTGATGTCGAAGGGAGCGGGACGTTTGCAGAGGCCGCTAACGCCTTGCAAGATCAGATATTCCCGGAACCGTACGATGCCGTTCACGTTGCGGTGACGGTGGGTGATTAATGTGCAGCGCGGCGTCCCGAATTTCGGCAAATTGTCGGGATAGCCGTCGGGGAATGGGGTTCGTACCGGGTATGGCGTCCAAAGCCGTCGACATCGTCCTGCGCGTAGCGCTGCTGATCTGTGCGACGCTGGTGTTCGCGCTCGATGCCGAAACGGTCTATGCGCAATCGCGCAATTGCCAGGCCCTGGCCAACACCCTTGCGTCGATCGAACGAAGCCGCGAGTACCGGAATTCAGGCGACTTGCGTGGTCAGTTGCGTGACCTCGAACGCGACGTCCAGCGTGCCGAAAGCAAATATGTCCGCGATGGCTGCAACGCCGCCGCCAAGCGGGGCGAGCGCCTGACCAGCGCGTGCCGCGCCCAGGCTCGCACCGTCGTCAGGGCGCGGGATGCCCTCGAACGCGCGTCGGGACAGGCCGAAACCGCCAACGCCATCGGCCAGCAGCGCGAGGCGATCCTGCAGGAAATGGCCCGCTTCAACTGCTCCTCGCGGTCGAGCGCGCGCGTCAACGAGGAAACCCGCGGAAATCTGTTCGATCAATTGTTCGGCGGCATCGATGGCATCTCAACCCGCGGCGACGACTTCCAGGGCTTTGCCGGATATGAGACGGTTCGCACGGTCTGCGTGCGCAAGGTCGACGGCTATTTCTGGCCCATTAGCTATTCCACGCTCATCGAGTACGCGCAGAACGACCTCGCGCAGTGCCAGGACCAGTGCCCCGGCATGGACGTCGATCTCTACTACTACCACAATCCGGGGCAGGAACCCGAGCAGATGGTCAATCTCTACGGGGAGCCGTATCGCAACCTGCCGACCGCCTTCGCCTATCGCACGAGCTACGACACGGCCAACAGCTGCCGGCCGAATGTGACCTATGGAGGGATCGACCTCGTCGCGCAGGAAGACGGGACCAATCGAGCGATGGTCACGTATGGCGACGAAACGTTTCCGCTGCCGCTGCGCGACCCGCGCCGACAGGCTCAGGTCACCGTGGTCGAAGTCGCCACAAGCCAGTTCGTGGATGTTCCCCTGCCTCGCCCAAGACCGGCGGCACCGGGAGAAGAACCCAAACCCGTTGTCGTAAAACAGGCTGCCAACGAGCCGTCGCGCATCGTGATGTTCGGCGACAAGCGTGTCAGGATAGTCGGCCCAGACACGCCTTACGCCCCATCAGAGGCAACAGGGACTTGAGCTCTGGACCGTCGTCCCGCCCGGTCAGCGCGAGGCGCAGGGGATGGAACAGCGCCCTGCCCTTGCGGCCCGTCTTCTCCTTGAGCGCCCCCGTCCATCTCGCCCACGTCTGATCGTCCCAGGGCTCCGGGGGCAGCAGCTCCGCGGCCGTGGCCAGAAACTCGGACTCCTCGCGCTGGGCGACATGGGGCGCCCTGCCCGCGATCACGTCGAGCCACGAGCCGATATCGGCGAAGATGGCGAGATTGTCCCGCAGCACGTCCCAGGCGCGTGGATCGACACCGGGAGGGAGCCGGTCTCGCACCTGCTCGAACGGCATCGCATGCAGCATGCGCGCGTTGAGCGTTGCGAGTTCCGCCGGATCGAACCGTGCCGAACCATGCGAGATCATCGACAGGTCGAGCGCGTCTGCGACGGCCGCCAAATCCGGATAAGGCTCGACGGGGAGACTGGTGCCCGTCAGGACCGCAACGATCGCGATCGCGAGCGGCTCAAAACCCTGTTCGCGGAGGTCGGCGATCGACAGCGAGCCCAGCCGCTTGCTCAAGCCTTCGCCTTCGGACCCCGTCAGCAGATTGTGGTGCGCGAACTGCGGGACGGTCCCGCCCAACGCCTCGAAGATTTCGATCTGCGTCCCCGTATTGGACACGTGATCCTCGCCCCGAATGACATGGGTGATCCCCAGATCGATGTCATCGACCACCGATGGCAGGGTGTACAGATACGTGCCATCGGCACGGATCAGAACCGGATCGGACATCGAGGACGTGTTGATCGTCTGCGGCCCCTTGATGAGATCGTCGAATGCGACCGCCCGCCCGTCGAGCCTGAAGCGCCAGTGCGGCCGGCGGCCCTCGGCCTCGTAGGCGCCCTTCTGCTCAGCGGTGAGCGAAAGCGCCGCGCGGTCATAAATCGGTGGCTTGCCCAGCAGCCGCGCGCGGCCGCGCTTGATGTCGAGCTCTTCCTCCGTCTCGTAGGCGGGGTAAAGACGCCCCGACGCGATGAGCCGGTCGCGTGCAGCATCGTAGAGCCCGGTGCGTTCCGATTGCCGCACCTGCCGGTCTGGTCTGATCCCGAACCATGAGAGATCTCGCACGATCGCCGTGGCGAACTCCTCGGTCGAGCGCGCCGTGTCGGTGTCGTCGAGGCGCAGGATGTACTGCCCGCCGGTCTTGAGCTTGAACAGCCAATTGAGGAGAGCGGGCCGCGCGTTCCCCAAATGCAGCAGGCCGGTCGGCGACGGCGCGTAGCGAACAACCGTCGTCACTGCACGCCCTGCTTGACCGGACGCGGCACGGGCGAGTCCACTGTCTCCCTCTCATCACGATAACCATTGGTGATGGGATATTTCCGGCCCACGCCGAACGCCTTTTTGGTCATCTTGACACCGGGGGCAGCCTGCCGCCGCTTGTACTCGGCGAGCAGTACCAGCCGCTCGACACGCTTGACCAGCGCGCGATCGAAACGCCCCTGCCCGCGCTCCACAATCTCCGCGATGGACAGTTCGTCCTCGATCAGGCCGGTGAGGACTTCGTCCAGGATCGGATAAGGCGGCAGCGAGTCCTGGTCGGTCTGGTTCGGCCGAAGCTCCGCACTGGGTGCCTTGGAGATGATCGATACCGGGATCACGTCGCCATGCGGGCAGAGCGTACCGTCGGGCACATGCGAATTGCGCCACGCGGCGAGCGCGTAGACCTCCATCTTGAACAGGTCCTTGATCGGATTGAACCCGCCATTCATGTCGCCATAGATCGTAGCGTAGCCCACCGCCATCTCGGATTTGTTGCCCGTGGTCAGGAGCATGGCACCGGTCTTGTTCGAAATCGCCATCAGCATCAGCCCCCGCATGCGGGACTGGACGTTCTCCTCGGTCACGTCGGCCGGGAGATTGCCGAAGACTGGCTGCAGCTCGCGCAGTGCCTCATCGACCGGGGCGCCGATTGAAACGACGTCGTAGCGGACGCCGAGGCGTTCGGCGCAATCCTTCGCGTCGCGCAGGCTCTCCTCGCTGGTGTAGCGATAAGGCAGCATGATGCAGTGAACGTTTTCCGGGCCCAGCGCATCCGCCGCGATGGCTGCAACGATCGCACTGTCGATGCCGCCCGAGAGGCCTAGCACGACGCGGGTGAAGCCGTTCTTGCGGACATAATCGCGCAGGCCGCGCAGCATGGCCTGCCACGGCGCTTCCTCGACCGACGCCAACGGAACCACTTCGCCCTTGACGCAATGCCACCCGGTCTTGCCGCGAGCCCAGTCCGATACGATGAAGTCGCTCTCGAAGCTCTTGCCCTGGAAGACGAGCTTGTTACCCGGCTCCATGCCGAAGGACGCGCCGTCGAACACGAGTTCGTCCTGTCCACCGACCTGGTTGAGATAGAGCAGCGGCACGCCGTCTTCCTGCGTGCGGGAGCGCACGAGGTCTTTGCGGATGTGCTGCTTGTTCTTCCAGTAAGGCGAGCCATTCGGGCAGAGCAGAAGTTCCGCACCCTGCTGCACGAGGTGTTCGCACACTGGCCGATGCCAGATGTCTTCGCAGATGGGTACGCCGATCGACACACCCTTGATGGTCATCGGCTCCGGCAGCGGTCCGGCGGTGAAGTAGCGCTTCTCGTAGAAGACGTCGTCGTTGGGCAGTTCATGCTTCAGGCGCCGCGCGACGACCTTGCCGTCCTCCGCCAGCAGCACCGCATTGTAGAGCACGCGAGTCTCGCGCCACACGGTGGGGAGCAACAGGCTGACATTGGTCCCTTTGGTCGCGCGAACGAGTTCCCCCGCGGCATGCAGGGCATCGTCCACGAAGCGCGGTTTGAAGAACAAATCCTCAGGGAAGTATCCCGTGAGAAAGAGCTCCGACAGCAGCAGAATGTCGGCCTCTTCCACGATGGCCCGCGCCAGCGCGTCCTTGGCCAATTGCAGGTTGGCACCGAGTGCGCCGACTTTGGGATTGAGCTGCGCGAGGGCTATGCGAAGGCGGTCTGCCACTTGGCTGTTCCGTGAGGTCGCGGGAACGATTAGCCGCTCACCCCGGCAAGGGCAAGCGGCGCACCTATGTGGCGGTCAATGCGATCAGAACGCGTAGGTTGCTTCCGCGAGCAGCCCGTAGCGGAACATGCGGAACGGATTGTTGGTCGAGATGTAGCCCTGTTCGACGAAGACGGGGTCGTCGGTGTATGGGCCGCCGCCTGGGCCAGGATCGCCGATGATTGCCCGGTCGAAGGTCGCGTCGGCTGTACCCTGCAGGTACCACAGCCTGCCGCCCAACCGGACGGTCAGGTTGTCGACCGGATGGACGCCCACAAAGGCCTCGGCCATGGCGCCATATCCCCAGCCATCGAGCGTGGTCGGCGAGGACCGGATGGAGGAGATATTGCCGTTTTCGGTGAGCGTATAGGGCGGCTGCGCCGGACCTGCATATTCCGCCGTCGAGAAGGTCGGGTCGTCGACGCCGGCCGTGCCGTTGACCCGCGCATACGGTACGCCTGCCACGGTCGCCGTCACATCGAATATCTCGCCAAGCTTGGCTTTGCCCGAAATGCCCAGACGCAGGACGTGCGCATTGATGGCATTGGGCTCACTGTCGCCCGGCACGAACGTCTGACCCGTCAACGGATCAAACGAGATGTCCGCGGCCGAGTTCGCCGTGGTGAAGCTGAACCGGCCCGTATCGGGATGGTCCTGCCAATAGAGGTACCCTGCCATCGGGCCGATACCGGAACCGTCATTATCGCCCCAGGCGAACCAGCCAATGTCGCCGCCGACATACCCGACATGGCCGTCGGTGATGGGGGCCGATCCGCTGGGCGTCGTAACGGTCCCGCTGAGGGCCATCGAATAGCCCGCAAGGCCTGTGACGAAAGCATTGGTGGAATGATCTTCGATACGAAGGTGAAGTTCGCCGATATGGGCGGTGTCGCTCGAGCTGACCGTGCCGCCGCCCGACGAAAAGTCCTGGGAACCCAGGGCGTACCAGTAGCGGATGCCGAATTCCATCTCGAGCGGATCGTCGTTATCGCCCAGGCCCGCCCAGTCACCGGGTTCTACGGGATAGGTCGCGCGAAAATCGGGGCTGTCGTCGAAGTCCTGGCCCCAGTCGCCGTAGTCCGCCGCCGTCGCAGGTACGGCCATGGCTGCAATGAGCGCGAAGATACTAGCGGTCGAACGGAACATGACAGCCTCGGCACAACGAAACGCAACGTCCCGTTTATGCTCTGTTAGGGTTAATACTGTCCTAAGTCCCGGGCTTGCTAGCCTGCGAGGCTCCCCTGCCGGAGCGATTCCCGCGGTCGTTGCACGCGGATCTCCTCGGCCACGAGGAACGCCAGTTCGAGCGATTGCGAGGCGTTGAGGCGCGGATCGCAATAGGTGTGGTAGCGGTCCTTGAGGTTGGCCTCGGTGATCGCCGCAACGCCGCCGCCCGTGCATTCTGTGACGTCGTCGCCGGTCATCTCGATGTGGATGCCGCCGGCATACGTCCCCATGTCGCGGTGGATGTTGAAGAACGAGTGGACCTCGCTCAGCACGCGGTCGAACGGACGGGTCTTGTAACCGCTCGCTGCCTTCACGGTGTTGCCGTGCATCGGATCCGAGCACCAGACCACGGTGCGCCCGGCTTTCTTGACGGCTTCGATGAGCCGCGGCAGATGCTCGCGGATCTTGTCCGAGCCAAACCGGCAGATCAGCGTGATGCGGCCGGCTTCGTCCTGCGGATTGAGCTTGTCGAGCAAGCGCAGCAGATCGTCGGCCGCAAGGCTCGGGCCGCATTTGATACCGATCGGATTCTTGATCCCCGCGAAATATTCGACATGTGCTGCGTCGGGCTGACGCGTCCGGTCGCCGATCC
This sequence comes from Hyphomicrobiales bacterium, assembly GCA_044506585.1. Classification (GTDB taxonomy): domain Bacteria; phylum Pseudomonadota; class Alphaproteobacteria; order Rhizobiales; family Devosiaceae; genus Devosia_A. The sequence goes on along the minus strand of JBIQKK010000035.1, from coordinate 11,042 downwards.
ACAGCATGTGGCCCGAGGTGGCGTACCAATCGTTGGTGATCGAGTCCCGGCGGGTGAGCGCCTCCTCGTACCCCAGCAGCAACGCTTCGTGACTGGTGTAGAACTTCGTCTCGCGCAATGCGGGCGTATTCTCGGGCGTCAGCCCAAGCGCTCGCATGAACGAGATCGCGTCGTCGATCTTGTTGGCGAGGTCCTCGAAACGCGGGAATGCCGTCGATCCCTTCATGAAGCCGACGGTCCATTCGTGGATACGGGTCAGGTCGGCATAGCCGCCCGTCGCGAAGGCGCGCAGCAGGTTCAGGGTCGCCGCGGACTGACGGTAGGCGAGCAGCAGACGCTCGGGGTCCGGGACTCGTGCGGCCGCGGTGAACTCGATGTCGTTGACGATGTCGCCACGGTAGCTCGGCAGGGTTAGATCGCCAATGGTTTCGGTGTCCGACGAGCGGGGCTTTGCGAACTGCCCGGCGATGCGACCGACTTTGACCACCGGCTTGGTGGCGCCGTGGGTGAGGATCACCGCCATCTGCAGGAAGACGCGGAAAAAATCGCGGATGTGGTCGGCGCCGTGCTCGGCAAAGCTCTCGGCACAATCGCCGCCCTGCAGCACAAAGGCCTCTCCCCGGGAGACTTCCGCCAGCTGCGATTTGAGCTCACGGGCTTCGCCCGCGAAGACCAGCGGCGGGAATTTGGCGAGTTGAGCCTCGACCGCGGCGAGGCGCCCGGCGTCCGGATAAGTGGGAACCTGCGAAATCGGCTTGCTGCGCCAGCTGTTTGGCGTCCAGGTACTCATCGTCGACAATCACCCGCGGCGTGGAAAGCGCGGTCTAGCGCGGGCTTGCCGAAGCGGCAAGCCTAGACCTTGTGGCCGCTGCGATAGGTATAGCTCGGGGCCTTGAAGGTCACGAGCTCTTCGGCAGCGGTCGGGTGCATGGCGACGGCGCGATCGAAATCGGCCTTGGTAGCGCCCATGCCGATGGGGATGGCCGCCATCTGGACGATCTCGGCGGCGTCCTTGCCCAGCACGTGAAGACCCAGGACCCGCCCCCCTCCGGGCTCGGTGACCAACTTCATCATGGTGCGGGTGAGCTTGGTCGAGAGCGTGTTGATCATGGGACGGAAGCGGGTGACGTAGACATCGATATCGCCATGCGTCGCCGCTTCGGCCTCCGTGAGACCGATGGTCGCCACTTCGGGCTCGGCAAACACCGCGGTGCCAACCTGGCTGTAATCCACCCATTGCGGATTGTCGTTGAACAAGGTCTCGGCGACGTACCAGCCTTCTCGCACTGCGAGCGGCGTCAGCTGCGCCCTCCCCGTCACATCGCCAACCGCATAGATCGAGCCGATGCTGCTCTTTGAGAACTTGTCGACCTGGATCGAACCGTCAGGATCGAGCGCGACGCCTACGTCCTCGAGCCCGATACCCCGGGTGTTCGGCCTCCGGCCAGTCGCGAACAGCACCGCGCCGAACGGTGCATCGACTTCGTCCGAGAAGCGGGCGACCACGTCGTCGCCGCGGCGCTCCAGCGAACGAATCGTCGTTTCGTAGATGATTTTGACGCCGCGCTCTTGAAGTCCCGCATCAAGCCCGGTGCGAAGGTCCTCATCGAAACCCCGCAACAGCATGTCGCCGCGATAGACGATCGTGGTCGGGACACCCAGGCCCGAAAATACAGTCGCGAATTCAGCCGCGATGTAGCCGCCCCCCTCGATCAGGATGGAATGAGGCAGGCGTTCGAGATGGAAGACTTCGTTCGAGGTGATGCCCAGCTCGGCGCCAGGAATGGCCGGAAGATGCGGGTGCCCACCGGTGGCCACGAGCAGGTACCGGCCGGTCAGCTCCTTGCCGCTGCCAACGAGTTGCACCGCGTTGGGTCCCGTTATGACGGCCCGGTCCTTGATAATCTCTCCGCCCGGCTTCTCGACCGCAGCGGTGTAGGCCGCTTCGAGGCGGGCAATTTCCTTGTCCTTATTGGCGACAAGCGTCGGCCAGTCGAAGCTTCCCTCGAGCGTCCAGCCGAATCCCGGAGCCAGCTCAAGCATGTCGTAAAAGCGCGAGGCGTAGACGAACAGCTTCTTGGGGACGCAGCCGCGGATGACGCAGGTGCCGCCCATCCGATACTCTTCGATGACGGCAACCTTTGCGCCGTAAGTAGCGGCCATGCGGGCGGCGCGGACGCCCCCGGAGCCCCCGCCGATGACGATCAGATCGTAGTCGAACCCCATGGCACCTGCGTTGCCCGAAAAAAAGACCCCGCGCAAGGCGGGGTCTCAATAGCGTCACACGCGGCGGGCCTAGACGTTGTGGCCCTTCTCCTTGAGCGCCACTTTCACCGCGCGCTCGAAGTCCCTGAGGAAATTGGTGGTGAAGACCTTCATGACGTCGCCGCTCTCCTGCTGGATCACAGTCGCGTTGCTCGCCACCTTCTGGCCCACTGGCGTCTCATAGAAGGCGATGATCTGGTTCAGCTCGTCCACGGTGTAATGCAGCGCGTACATGCGAGCGAGCTGATCGTAGAGTTCGCCACCCTTGTCCGCTCTGGTCTTGAGAACCTCGCCGATCGTCTGGTTGATGACGTCCTCGAGGTCCGGGTTCTGCTGGACCAGCAGGTTGCTGGTCTGGGCGGCGGTCAGCGCCATGACGGCCTCGTAGACCTGCGCCTTGTTCGTGAGATCCACATATTTGCGCGCGAGCGCGAGCTGTTCGGGCGGGATTTCCTGCGACAGCGCGGGCGCCGCGGCGCCAAAGGCGATGGAAAGGGCAAGCAGCACGGCGGCGGCCAAGCTCGACAGGCGAATAGTCTTCATCTGGTTCGTAACCCCCTGTGGTGACGGGCGCCCGTCACGCGTCGATTATTTCGAGGCCCTGCGGCCCGGCAACATAGGCCCTCGCGCATAGCCCGAGGAACAATCCATGCTCGACCACTCCCGGCACTTGGTGCAGGTCGGCGGACAGCGCTTCTGGATCGGAAATGCGGCCAAATAAAGCATCCAGAATGAGGTGCCCGCCATCGGTGATGATCGGGCTTCCGGACGGGCCGGTGCGAAGCTTCACGCCACCACCGGCTCCGTGGCGCCGGGCGACCTCCTCGACCATAAGGGTGGTTGGGCGCAGGCCGAACCGGTTCACTTCGATCGACAAGGGGTACTGCCCCAGCGACGCGACGCGCTTGGAGGCGTCGGCTACGACGACCATCCGCCGGCTTGCCGCCGCGACGATCTTCTCGCGCAGCAGCGCCGCTCCCCCGCCCTTGATTAGAGCGAGGCCAGGGCCGACTTCATCCGCCCCGTCGATCGTGAGGTCGAGTTCAGGCGTCTCCTCGAGCGTGGTGAGCGGAATGCCAAGGCCTTTCGCCTGCTCGGCCGTTGCCTCTGACGTGGGCACGCACAGGCACTCAAACCCGGCTTTGACGCGCGCCCCGAGCAGATCAACGACGTGCCGCGCCGTCGAGCCGGTCCCAAGGCCAAGGCGCATGGCCGGGCGCAGCTCGGCCAGAGCCGCTTCAGCGGCCATCCGCTTGTACTGTTCAGCCACGGGCGCGACCTCTTCCCAGAGCGTTCTGCTAGGTGTCGCGGGCCGGAAAAGTCAACACTCGGCTCACGAAACCGTGAGCGAATTGTCGTTTTGCCGCAACAGCGCCGCTGAAGATGCACGGATTACACCTAGAAGTGACGCGAATTCTGGCCACACACCACTTCCGGGAAAACCGCATTTTGGCTAAGGATTCCCATACGGTTTGCTGGGGTCTTTCGCTCCAGTCACGGCTCTGAGGCAAATATGGACAGACGGAAGTTTACGATCGCGGCGCTCGCCGCGCTTGCCGGCGTTGCGGCCACGCCCGCAATGGCGAAGCTTTATTACAATCCCGACACCAACAAGTGGGAAGAGCGCGAAGTCTCCTCCGGCGGCCGCCGCTACAAGAAGATCGAGCGCGAACTCGTCCCGTACGAGACCAAATACAAGGTTGGGTCGATCGTCGTCGAAACGTCCGAGCGCAGGCTCTACCTGGTCCTGCCTGACGGTATGGCGATGAAATACGGGATCGGCGTCGGTCGCGACGGCTTCACGTGGTCGGGACAGCACCGGATCACGCGCAAGGCCGAGTGGCCCGACTGGACTCCTCCGGCGGCCATGCGCAAACGCGTGCCCGACCTGCCCGCGCATATGCCCGGCGGCCCCAAGAACCCGCTCGGTGCCCGCGCTCTCTACATCGGCAGCACGCTCTACCGCCTGCACGGAACATCCGAGCCGTGGACGATTGGGCAGGCCGTATCCTCGGGCTGCATTCGCCTGACCAACGAGGACATCATCGACCTCTACGAGCGCACCAAGGTCGGCGCGATGGTCATCGTCCGGCACTGAAGCCGGATCACTCCGTTTTGCGAGGCCGGAGCACGCTCCGGCCTTTCTTGTTTCCAGCGCTCGGCGCTATGCTCCCGCCATGACCACCCTCTTCTCCCAACCCGGCATCGAGCGGACTGCGGGCCGCCCGCTGATCGACTCGTTCGGCCGGCAGATCAGCTATCTGCGCGTCAGCGTCACGGACCGCTGCGATTTTCGCTGCATCTACTGCATGTCCGAGCACATGGAGTTTCTGCCCAAATCGGAGGTGCTGAGCTTTGAGGAAATCGAGCAACTCGCGCGCGCCTTCATCGCACGGGGAACGAGAAAGATCCGCCTGACCGGCGGGGAACCGCTGGTTCGTCGTGATGTCATGGATTTGGTCCGAACCCTCGGGTCGCACCTTGGGCAAGGTCTCGATGAACTGACCCTCACGACCAATGGCAGCCAGCTTCGCCGCTACGCCAAGGGTCTGGCCCAAGCGGGCGTGCGGCGGATCAATGTGTCTTTGGACACGCTCGATGAGAGCCGGTTCCGGGAGATCACACGGCGCGGGCGCATCGCGGAGGTTCTCGACGGTATCGATGCCGCCGACGAGGCGGGCCTCGGCATCAAGATCAATATGGTCGCGATGCGAGGCGTCAACGACGATGAAATCGAGCCCATGATGGCCTGGGCACATGGGCGGGGCTTTGGGCTCACGCTGATCGAAGGCATGCCGCTCGGCGAAGTGGGCATCGACAGGGTCGAGAGCTACCTGCCCCTGCGCGAACTGCGCGAGCGCATCGCGCGTCGTTACACGCTGGAACCGGCCGCCCACCGGACGGGTGGACCCGCGCGGTACGATTGGGTCAAAGAAACCAACGGCTTGCTCGGCTTCATTACACCGATGAGTCACAATTTCTGCGAGAGCTGCAATCGTGTCAGGCTGACCGCCACGGGCCAGCTTTACCTGTGCCTGGGGCAGGACGACATGGTCGATCTGCGTGAGGTCCTGCGCACCGAGGGTCCTGGCGGGATCGACGCGGCCCTCGACCGCGCCATGCGGATCAAGCCCAGGGGCCACGACTTTGTGCTGGACCGTTCGCACACGCAAGCCGCGGTCCTCCGGCACATGTCGGTGACGGGCGGCTGAGCGGCCTATTTATCGTCGTCGGCGACGTTGACGAATTCGAGCGGCAGGGCGGTGGTGTATTTGATCTGCCCCATGGCGAAAGACGAGCTGACGTCGGTCAGGTTTATCTTGGCGATGAGCTTCTTGTAGAACGCGTCATAAGCGGCGATGTCCGGGACCACGACGCGCAGCAGGTAATCGACCTCCCCACTCATGCGGTAGAATTCAACGACCTCGGTGAAGTCATCCACGACGCCCGAGAACTTCCGCATCCACGCATCGTTGTGCTCGTTGGTCCTCACCGACACGAAGACAGTCACGCCGGCGTTGATCTTGGTCGGATCGAGCACGGCAACGCGACCTTTGATGACGCCGTCCTCTTCCATTTTCTGGATGCGGCGCCAGCATGGCGTGGTCGAGAGCCCAACCTTTCGGCCGATTTCTGCAACAGGCGTCGTGGCGTCTTTCTGTAGAATGGCCAGAATTTTGCGATCGATCTTATCAAGCGCCATGAGCCCCTCGTCGTGAAATCGGTTTGCGGAAAAGCGCCGCCGCCAGCAGCTGCACGCAAATATCGCTGCTCAATTTGTCAGTCAACGCAACAATGTTGCGCCTGTCAATGACCGAACCAGCCCGCCAGCCACGTCCAAAAGTCGAATGGCTCGCCGTGGTCCCGGCGCCATGCGGAGGGCTCATCGAAATTTCCGTTCCAGATGCCGCGCCGGTTCAGACGCGCGTCCGCGAGCGCCAGCGCGTATTCGAGATCGGCGACGGCCCACCCTGCCCGCACGATCGCTTCACCCAGGTCTTTGGATCGCACCGCGCAGCGCGCGAGCACGCGGCGATAGCGGTCCTGTCCTTCGCTCGAGCAGACTATCGTGCCCGCCCCGACAAGGTCGCTGACCGCAAGGCGCGCCTCCTGTCCGCACGGCCACTGCCTGCCATCTTCGCTGCGACAGGTCTGGTCGAGTTCCACGGCATCGAGGCCAACCAGGCGGATCCGTGTGCCATCGATCCGCAGCGTGTCGCCGTCAACGACGTAGGCCCGGCCGCTGAGGCTGGGCTCTGGCGGAAAGACCAGGCTGGCGACGACCGTAATCGCCGCAATAGCGGCGAGCGTGACAAGCGCGGGGAGCAGGCTGCGGGAGCGGCGGGATCGAGACCAACGCGTGCGCCGCATTTCACTCCCTCTTAACCACGATTGGCATAGGCTTTTTTCTCAGCGTAGCGAATGCGTAGCTCTTTCGCAGCAAGTAGTAGAGTACCGCGTAATGCCGTCAGAGCTGGCGCATCAGGCCGATGTGCGCTCCCAAATGGGCCGCGACCTGCGCCGCACCGCGCAGAAGACGGTGTTCGACGCCCGTCAGCGGCTGACGTCCTCGTCGGGTACCCGCGCTTCCTTCGACTACGAACTGCTCGACGAGTATGCCGACTCGCGCATTTCGAGCGCGCTCGTCCTGCCCGTCACCTTTGCGATACTTGCTCTTTTCTCGAGCCTGTGGGTCCAGCCTTTTGCGGCGGCAGGCTGGGCGGGGCTCGTGGCCGCCGCCAATGTCGGTGTCGTCCTCGCGTCACGGCGATTCAAGCGGGTGCCGTTCGAGCAGTTTATCGCCAGCCGATGGACGGCCACCTTCATCACGGTCGAAACGATCTACGGCATCGCCTGGTCGCTGCTCGCGACCTTCACATTGTTCGGCGACGACGCCGGCAGCCTTGCTGTGGTGATGTTCGCGCTGGTGCTCGTGGGCATCGCCACCAACGCGGTTTCGACACGCACCATGCCCGCCGCGACGCTTATGTCGACGCTGCCGGTTGCCCTGACCGTCGCGATCAACCTCATCGTCCTGGGCGGCACGCTGAACTGGTCCCTTGCGGCGATGACGCTGGGGGCCGAGATTTTCTTTGTTTACCTGGCGCGCCAGATGCACGCGAGCAAGCTCGAAGAAATCATGCACCAGGCGGAAAAGGATCAGCTCATCAATGAGCTGGAGGAAGCCCGCGAGATGTCGGATGAAGCGCGCCGGCACGCCGAGCAGGCCAACATCGCCAAGTCCCAGTTCCTGGCGACGATGAGCCACGAGCTGCGCACGCCGCTCAATGCAATCATCGGATTTTCCGAAGTGCTGCAGTCGGAGCTGCTCGGCCAGCACGCCGTGCCGCAGTACAAGGAATATGCCGGCGACATCCACCGCTCCGGCCAGCACCTGCTCAACCTCATCAACGAGCTGCTTGACCTCAGCCGTATCGAAGCGGGCAAGTACGAGCTGAACGAGGAGGCGGTATCGCTGGTCGATATCGCCGACGATTGCCGTCGCATGGTCGAGATTCGCGCCAAGGCCAAGGGCATCGAGCTCAACTTCAACTACGCCAACAACCTACCCAAGTTGTGGGGTGACGAACGCGCCATCCGGCAGGTGGTGCTCAATCTCCTGTCGAACGCCATCAAGTTCACGCCCCAATCGGGCAAGGTCGCGTTGATGGTGACGCGTTCCAACGATGGGGGCCAGCTGGTCTCGGTCCGCGACAATGGACCGGGCATCCCCGAGGACGAAATCGAGACGGTCCTCTCCTCGTTCGGCCAGGGCTCGCTGGCGCAGAAGACGGCGGAACAGGGCGCGGGACTTGGGCTGCCGATCGTCCAGAAGATCATGGAGCTGCATCAGGGCCGGTTCGACCTCTTCAGCAAGCTGCGGTTCGGCACCGAGGTGATCGCCACCTTCCCCCGCGCCCGCGTCATGGATGCGCTCGCTCCGGTCGTCGAAAAGCGCGAGACGCTGCAGATCTACTCGGAAGCCAAATAGCTCAGGCTTTGCCGCTCACGCCGGCGCTATCGAATGTCGCCATGTGCGTATGGAGCCGCAGCGCAGTCTTTGCGAGCACCAGGCCGAGCGCAGCGCCCGTACCCTCCCCCAGCCGCATTCCAAGATCGAGCAGCGGCGTAACCCCCATTTGCTCAAGGGCCTTCCGATGTGCGTGTTCGGCCGACACGTGGGCAAAAATGCAGTGATCGATCGCTGCCGGATTGACGGCGTGAGCGATTGCGGCGGCCGACGTCGCCACGAACCCATCGACCAGCACGGGGATACGCTGATGCCGCGCTGCGATCAGCGCGCCCAGCATCGCCGCGATCTCCCGGCCGCCGAGTCGGCCCAGTATTGCGAGGGGATCGGTCAGCGCATCGCGGTGAAACGCCAGCGCGCGATCCACAGCGTCGGCCTTGCGGTTCAATCCCGCCTCGTCGACGCCCGTCCCGCGGCCCACCCAGTCGGCACCGCTGCCACCGTAGAGCGCGGTGTAGAGCGCGGCCGCGACGGTGGTGTTGCCGATGCCCATTTCACCGATGGCGAGGCAGTCGGGCGTACCGGCGATCGCCTCCATGCCGTAGGCGATGGTGGCCGCGCACATCTTGTCGTCCATCGCCGGAGCGAGGGTGATGTCACCGGTCGGCAACTCAAGGGCGAGCTCGAAGACCCGCAGGTTCAGTTCGTGCAGCGCACAGATCTGGCTGATCGCTGCGCCGCCCCCGGTGAAGTTGGCCACCATTTGCGCTGTCACTTCGCGCGGAAACGCCGATACGCCCTGATCGGTGACGCCGTGGTTGCCCGCGAAGATCGCGACCATCGGATTATCGAGCGTCGGGTTGGCCTTGCCTTGCCAGCGCGCGAGCCATTCGACAAGCCGCTCCAGCTGCCCAAGCGAGCCCGGCGGCTTGGTAAGCTGCGCATCGTGCATGCGAACTGCGTCCACCGCCTCTTCATTGCCCTCCGGCCCGAGGAGAAGGAGGTCGAGAACCTCGGCGAAGGGTGAGGCCATGATGTCGTTTCTCCCAATCGCTTGAGGTCAGCATAGGCGTTTCGTCAGGCCTGAGCGTGCCGCGCGCAGCTTGCTTTGCTCCGGCCCTTGGGGGACAAGTCGGCGACTTGTAGAGGAGCACGCGGGAAAAGCAATTGAGCGGCGACGGGCCATCCACACAGCGACCGACCAACGACAACGGGTTGCCCGCGAACCGCATCAGGTTCGGCGAAGACCTGCTCATGGCACTGCGCTTCTACTCGCGCTTGCCCACCGGGAACGCGCCGCACGAAAAGCCCAATCTCGGGCGCGTGGCGATCATCCTCCCGCTCGCAAGTTTCGTGATCGGACTTCCTCCGCTCGCGGCGCTGTTGCTCCTGGAGCTGGCGGGGGTACCAACCTTTTTCGCAGCCGCTTTCGCCATCGGCGTCATGGTCATTGTCACTGGCGCCATGTCGGAGGACGCTCTCGCCGATGCGGCCGACGGCCTGTTTGGTGGGCACACAGTCGAGCAACGGCTCGACATCATGAAGGATAGCCGTCACGGCACCTATGCCGTTGCCGCCCTCGCCCTGTTCCTCGTCTTAAGGGTTGCAGCGGTCGGGTCCATTGTTGCGCCACTGGAAGCGGCCGCTCTCCTCATCACCGCGCCGCTCATCGCCCGCAGCGGCGCATTGTGGCTGACGGTCGCCCTGCCCGCGGCACGCAGCGGAGGCGCGGCTGCCGCCGCCGGCCGGGTCGCTCCGCGCACTTTCGCCATTGGGCTCGCACTCAGCGCCGTCGTCAGCTTTGCGACGGCGGGATTTGCCGTGGGGCTGCTCGGTCTCGTCTTTGCCTACGGTCTCTGCGCGCTCGTCACCCTGGGATGGGTTACGCTCTGCCGGCGGCTGGTAGGCGGGCAGACGGGCGATCTTATCGGGGCCCTGCAGGCTCTCCTTGAAATCGCCGCCCTCACTGCCTTTATGGTCTTCGTATAGGAGATCATCAGCTTGCTGTTTGTCGGAGTCGCCCTCCTCATCGCCGTGGGGCTGGCCTTATTGATCAGCACCGATGCCGGCGCGTGGCTGGGGCTGACCCAGACCCAGTTCGGCCAGCTCATTCCGCTGGTCATCCTGGCGGTGATCTTTGCGGCCGGCGCTTTTTCTCGGCGACAGCGGTTCAGCGCCATCGTTGCGAATTTCGCGACCTGGGCGGGCGTCTTCGTGATCCTGCTGGTTGGTTACACCTATCGCGACGATCTCAGGGACGTGGCCGCCCGCGTCATCGGTGAATTGGCGCCGTCGACGGCGATCGTCGATTCGGTGAACGGCACCGCGACTTTCCGGCGCGGCCTCGATGGACACTTCACCGTAGCCGCGGAAGTGAACGGCGTCCGCATGCCGCTGCTCTTCGACACGGGCGCCAGTGCAGTAGTGTTGAGCTACCGCGATGCCCAGCGGGCCGGTGTCGCGGTCGATAAGTTGAGTTTTACACTCCCCGTCATGACAGCCAACGGCACGGGTCGCGCCGCTGTGGTCACGCTCGATCGTCTCGAGGTCGGCGGCATCGCGCGGCGTAACCTGCGTGCCTTCGTGGCCGAGGAAGGGGCACTGCATGGCAGCCTGCTGGGGATGAGTTTCCTTCAGACGCTGAGCCGCTATTCGGTCGAGGGCGACCGCCTCGAACTCGCCGACTAATCCCTCAGGCGACTTCGCGTGCCGGTGCCACCGCCTCCAACGCACGCAACATGACCTCCGGCCCTGCCCCCTTCCGCGCAGCATCGACGCTCAGGATCTGGCGGAACTGGCGCGCGCC
>JBIQKK010000034.1:11876-26517 GCA_044506585.1 Hyphomicrobiales bacterium | reverse complement strand
CCGGTCAACTTCGACAATTTCACCCGCGGCACGGTGACCATCCACCAGGCGCTGGTGGAATCGCTCAACATCCCCGCGGTGATCGTGCTCGATGCCGTGGGCACCGCCCGGCTCGTGGCGCGGATGAAGCGCGCGAACGCCGTCCCGCAGCTGCCCGACGAAACCGCGCCCGGCCTCGCGGTCGGGCTCGGGGGCGTCGGCGTCACGCTGCGCGACCTGGTCTCGATCTACGCCTCGATCGCGCGGGGCGGCACGCCCGTCCGCCTCCATGACGGCATCGCCACAGCTGGCGACGCCGACGCGGCGCCCGTGCTCGATCCGGTCGCGGCCTGGTACGTGACGTCGATCCTGCGCGACGTGCCGCCGCCGACGACCGGGCTCAGCGGCCGCATCGCGTTCAAGACCGGCACGTCCTACGGCTACCGCGACGCCTGGGCCATCGGCTATGACGGCAAGCATGTCGTCGGCGTCTGGGTCGGGCGGCCGGACGGCGTCCCCGTGCCGGGCATTTCGGGCATCAAGGCCGCCGCGCCGATCCTCTTCGAAGCATTCGACCGGCTAGGCCCCGCGACGCCCTTCGCCAGCCCGCCGCCCGGCGTGATCGTTGCGGCCAATCCCGACCTGCCCGAACCGCTGCGCCGCTTCCGCCACCCCAACGACAATCGCGTCGCGCGCGACCCCGCGCCCGAGATTGCCTTCCCCGAGGACGGAACCGACCTCGACCTCGGCTCGCGCACCGGCGACGGCCAGCCGCTGGTGGTCAAGGTGCGCAACGGCGCGCCGCCCTTCACCTTCTTTGCCAACGGCGCGCCGTTCGAGCAGTCGGCGTTCACGCGGCAGGGCATCTGGACGCCCGACGGGCCGGGCTATGTCACGGTCTCGGTGGTCGATGCCAAGGGCCGGTCGGACAAGGTGAAGGTCTTCCTCGAATAGGGGCCGCACTGGGCGCCAGGAGTGCGCGGCGCCCTTTCAATGACCACCCGTTTCGTTTTAAGTGCCGCCGCCATCTAACGGAGGTTTCGCCTTGGCCAAGCACAAGATCGCCATCATCGGGGTCGGCAAGATTGCCGTCGACCAGCATCTTCCGGTGATCGACAAGTCCCGGGATTTCGAGGTGGCGGCCACCGTGTCCAATCGCGGCGTCCAGCATCGAGGGCTCCCCGTCTTCAAGACGGCGGCCGAGCTCTACGCGGCGATGCCGTCGGTGAAGCTGGTGGCGATCTGCACGCCGCCCGGCGTTCGCCACGCCTATGTGCGTGAAGCGATCGATGCGGGCAAGCACGTGCTGATGGAAAAACCCCCGACCCCGACGATCAGCGAGCTCGACGACCTCGTCGCCTACGCCAAAAAGAAGAAGCGAATCCTGTTCCAGACCTGGCACAGCCGCTACAACGAGGCGGTCGATGCGACCCGCAAGATCCTCAAGAAGGACGGGCTGCGCTTTGCGCGCATCGACTGGCGCGAGAGCGTGCGCAAATGGCATCCCGGTCAGGACTGGGTGTGGGAGCCCGGCGGGTTCGGCGTATGCGATCCGGGCATCAATGCGCTCTCCATCTTCACCAAGGTCGTGCCCTTCCCCGTTTTCGTCGATCGCGCGCATCTCAAGTTTCCGGCCAACCGGCAGACGCCGATCGATGTCGACATCACCTTCAAATCGGCCCAGTCGCACCAGCCGCAGATGAGCGCGGGCTTCAACTGGCTCGAAGAATCCGGCGAGATCTGGACGATCCGCTTCGAGACGATGAAGGGCGACGAGCTGAAGCTCGAAAAGGGCGGCACGGTTCTCAAGATCAACGGCAATGTGACGATCGAGAACCCGTCCGAAGAGTACGAGCAGATTTACGCGCACTTCGCCAAGCTGCTGAAGAAGGGCGAGTCCGACGTGTCGGATGCGCCGCTCCGCCTTGTCGCCGACGCCTTCCTCCTCGGCGCGCGCGAGAACGTCGAAGAGTTCCACTGGTAGCGGACGAGCGGATGGCCGGCGCTGGCGCCGGCCCCTCACATGCTCAGGCTTCGAGCCACTTCACCTGCTCGGGGGTGAGCGTGATGGCCGTCGCCTCGATGCTGCTTTCGAGCTCGCCGATACCGCGCGGCCCGATCAGCGGGATCACCTCGAGCGGCTGGTTGAGCACATAGGCCAGTGCGATCTGGATCGGCGACACGCCGAGCTTTTCAGCCAGTTCGATGGCGCGGTCGCGGCGCTTGAAGTTGCGCGGCGAGTACCAGGAATTGACGATCTCGGCATTGTCGAACTTGTTCCGGCCCGCCGCGTCGGTGAAGAAGCCGCGGCCCTGGCTGGACCAGGCGAAGTTCGGAATCCTGCGCCGCTTGAGCCAGGCCCTGAACTCCTCGTCGCCGGCACCGACGCAGCCTTCCCACATCGGCCGGATCATTTCGCTCAGCGCGAAATTGTTGGAGAGCGCATTGGGCGCGCGCAGCTTGTTCTTGTTGGCGTAGCGGATCGCCGCATCGAACCGCTCGCGCGTCCAGTTGGAGCCGCCGAACAGCGACTTGATGCGGCCGGCCTTCACCTCGGCATTCATGGCATCGACGAACTCGCCCACCGGTACGTCCGGGTTGTCGCGGTGCATGAAGTAGATGTCGCAATGGTCGGTGTTCATCCGGTCGAGCGACTGGGCGAGCTGCTTGCCGATCTGGTCGGGGTAGCAATAGGGCGAGTGCGCGCCCTTGCTGATCAGCACATAGGAGTCGCGCTTGACACCGCGGCTCTTCACCCAGTCGCCGAAGAACTTTTCGCTGCGGCCGGCGCCGTAGATCCAGGCGGTATCGAACAGGTTGCCGCCGCGCTCGTAGAAATGGTCGAGCAGGATCGCCGCGCCCGCAAAGCGCGGGAAATATTCAAAGCCCATCGCGACGACCGACGTCGGCTGGTCGACGCCGGTGATCTGCCGCTTGGCCATGCCGCCGGATTTGGGCGCCCTGAGCTTATCGCCGCGAATGGTCACCGCGCCGCGCTTGGGGGCTTTCTCGATGTTGAATTCGATGCCGGCATCGGCGCGCCATTTGTCGAGCGTGCGCAGATTGCCCAGCGTGTCGGCCCAGCTCATGCCGGGCGCATCGAACTCGTGCTTGCCCGCACGGATGGCGGCCACGGCCGCATCGGCCTCATAGGCGTAAAGCGGCTTACCCTTTTTGCTGCCATAGGACTTGGTCGTACCGTCATTGAGGACGACGTTGATCTTGCCTGTTTCGGTCCAGGCGCCGCCCGGCTTGCCGCCGGCGAACCAGAAATCCTGCACCTCGATGCGGCCTTCGGTGCCGATGATGCGCAGCACGTTCTCCTGCTTCAGCATCACCGAGCAGCTGACTTCGGCAATGATCTCGTTGTCGAACTTCAGCACCGCGGAGGCCCACTCGTCGGTGTTCTGCTGGCCGAGATGCGCGACGCCGAACGTCTTGACCGGGTCGAGGAACGGTTTGCCCGCCACAACGCCCGCGATGAGGCGAGCCATCGAGACCGGATAGCAGCCGACATCCATGATGCCCCCACCGGCAAGGTCGTTGGCGAACAGGCGATGCTCGGGCATGAATTTGGGCATCGCAAAGCCGAAGCTCGATTTGACCATGCGCACCTCGCCGACCGCACCGGCCTTCACCAGGTCGATGACGATCTGCGTGTGCGGGTGGAGGCGATACATGAAGGCTTCGGCCATGAAGGTGCCGTGCCGTCGAGCCGCATCGAACATCGCTTCCGCCTGGAAGGCCGTCAGGCCCATCGGCTTTTCGACGAGGGCGTGCTTTCCCGCTTCGGCCGCCTTGATGGCCCATTCGGCATGCTGGGGATGCGGCGTTGCGATATAGACCGCCTCGACCTCGGGATCGTCGAGCAGCGCCTGGTAGCCGTCATGGATGCGCGCGCCGGGGAAATCGGTCTTGAGCGAAGGCTTGCCCGGATTGCGCGAGCCGATGGCAACGAGGGTGCCGGTATTGCTGCCGTTGAGGCCGAGCAGGAAAGCCTGGGCGATGCGGCCCGGCCCGATGATGCCCCAGCGCAAGGGTCTGGTCTTGGCCACGATGTCCTCCGAGTGTCCGGCCTTCCCCGGACTGCCCCGAGTCGCCGCAATTGACCTCCATCGGGATTAGCCGATGGCCGGTTCGGAGACAATCGAGCCTGCAGGCGGAGCCGCCCGCGAACCGGGCTTTTTCCTCCGGTTCCGGCAGGCCGCGATGCGGGCCGCTCAATAGGTGGCGCGGCCGCCCGAGAGGTCGAACACCGAGGCGGTGGTGAAGCTGTTCTCCTTGCTGACCATCCAGGCGACCATGTTGGCGGCTTCCTCCACTTCGAGGAAGCGGCCACGCGGGATGCGGCTCAGCATGTAGTCGATGAATTCGGGCTTCAGCTCGTCGAGGATGCGCGTCTTGGCCGTCGCGGGCGTGATGCAGTTGACCGCGATGTCGTACTTGGCGAGTTCCTTGCCGAGCGCCTTGGTCATGGCAATGACACCGCCCTTGGCGGCCGCGTAGGCCGCCGCGTTGGGATTGCCTTCCTTGCCCGCAATCGAGGCGATGTTGACGATGCGGCCGTAGTTCTGAGCCTTCATGAAAGGCACGACGGCGCGATTGACGTAGAAGGCGCCATTGAGGTCGATGCCGATGACGCGATGCCATTCGTCGATCTCGTATTCGTCGAGTGGGGCATTCTTGCCCGCGATGCCCGCCGAATGCACGAGAATGTCGATACGGCCCAGCCGCGTGTTCGTCGCCGATGCCGCCTCCGCGACAGCAGCCGGGTCGGCGACATCGACCCGCAGGGCGGATGCGGCACTGCCGAGCGCGACAACGGCCTGCTCGAGCGCCCCTTCGTTCAAGTCCCACAGACTGACTGTGGCGCCCGAACGCACGAGCCGGCCGGCAATGGCGAAGCCGATGCCCTGGGCACCGCCCGTGATGACGGCCACCTGTCCGTTGAGATCGATCTGGTTCATCGAAAGTCCTTTACGCGGGGATAGTCCAGCCGCTTCGCCGCAGCCGGGTTTGCACTACGGACTCCCGATATCACTTTGCCGGCCCCGGGCACCACTCGTGGGTCCCGTGGCCAGCTGAATTCCCCCGCAAGAAGGGTTGGGAAGATCTGCCGGGGGGATGGCAGATCTTCCCTGCCAGCGGTCGTCGTGGCCGGGTGCATTGTCCGGCCAGTCGGACGGCGTGATCGCCTCTCCGGCCGATCAGGCCGCCGCCGGCGGTTCGGGTTCGGTTTCCTCGCTCTGGGGCTGGATCACCCGCAGCGCCGTGAGCATTTGCTTGCGGCCGTCGCGGGTCAGCCAGGTAATCGACTGGCCCTTGCGCAGGCCGATCAGCGCGGCGCCGATGGGCGTCATCACCGAAACGCGGTTGAGATCGATGTCGGCCTCCGACGGGTAGACGAGCGTCACTTCGCGCTGCTCCCCTTCGTCGGTGCGATAGCGCACGCACGAGCCCATGCGCACCACGTCGGGCGGCAATTGCTCGGGCGGCACCACGCTCGCGCGATCCAGCTCATAGAGCAGATCGTCGGCGACGGTGGAGGCGACGTTGATGCCGGCATAGGCGAGCTGGGTGAGCTTCTTGTGGTCTTCGCTGCTCAGCACGATGTCCGGCGAAAGGGCAAAGTCCTGGAGGGTTGTCGTGGTCATGACCAAATGTCCTCTCCGCACGAGCGTGCGGCTGGGTTGTGAAGGGGAAGATGATTGGAAAGCGCGATAATCGACGTGCCCTAAGCCCGGGGCGCGCCGCACCCGGACCTAGGGTTGAGAAAGCTCCGCGGACAGAGTCCTGCGGACAAGGAGGGTTACGATGTCGCGCCGATTGGTCATGGGACTAAGGTAGGGACGGCTACGGTATTGTCAACACCGGCCCGGCCTTGACCCTGCGCCCGCAGGGTCTATCTAGGGTGCATGAGCACTGAACACTCCATTTCGCGATTGCTCGCCCGCTACGGTCGTCCTCAAGCACACCGTTGACCCTAAGCCGCCGGCGCAGGGCGCGGGGCAGGCTTAGGGATTTCCTCACACACACGAGACGCTCGCCGTCGCGGACCACCGGGTCCTCGCGATGCGCGGGCATGATTGCGGGCCAGCCGATGGAGACGATCCATGCACGACTATCACCCCACCATCCTTTCGACCGACGACCACGACCGCCTGCAGGCGATGATGTGCACCATGATCGGTGCGCGCACGCCGCTGGCGCATCTGCTGCGCCGCAAGCTCGGCTCGGCGATCGTCATGCTCCCGGACGATATCTCTCCCGATATCGTCACCAGCGGCCGCCAGGTTCGCTTCCGGACCGGACGTCACAAGCGCGACGAGCGCCGGCTCGTGTGGGACGGCCGCGGGGACGAGGGTGAGCTGCCGCTGTCGACCACCCGCGGGCTGTCGCTGCTCGGGCTCGCCACCGGCCAGTCCATCTCCTTCCTGAACGACCGGCGGCGCACCGAGACCCTCACGGTCGAATTCGTGTTCCCCGAGCAGGTCGCCGCACCCGTTGAGATGCCGGTCGCAATCCTCGACGGCCGCGTGGCGGCCGCGGAGGGCCTGGCATGACCTTCAAGTACGGCCTGACAATCGCCGCACACGGCCCTAACAAGCTGCGGCGCTTCAACAATTGGGCGGCGAATCACCTGCCGCCCGATCTCGCCTACCGGCTGCCCCCGCAGACCCCGATCGCCACGCAAACCATGACCATCCGCCTCCGCTCCCGCGCGGATGCCGAGCGGTTGCTGGCGGTGTATCCGGAGACCCTGCCATGACGCCGCAATCACAGAGCGTGGGGGTGAATCGGCCCGCCGGCCCCGGTCCGCACTGGGGTTTTGGGCCGAGGCCGGAGCAGGGCCGCACCTGGCGCGCCCGGGTGCGAAAGCGCAGCGTGCTTGCCCGGAACCGGCGCGATCGCGCCGGTGCGGGCGATTTGTAGCAGCATTTCCCAATAAGTCGCCGTTGCGTTCCGGCGCCCGCACCCTTCATGATGGGGTGCGGGCGACAGCCCATATTGCAAGGCTGGAGCAAACCGGACGATGTTGGGCGATGTGCTGCTTGTCGCGTTGATCGCGCTGCCCTTCGCAGGCAGCGTCGCGGCTCTGTTCATCCCCGATAGTGGCCGCACCACCGCGGCGGTGCTCGCCGGGGCGGTCGCCTTTGTCGGCCTCGCTATCGCGCTCATGTATTATCCGCACGTCGTGGCGGGCGGGGTCGTTACCCACACTCTCCAGTGGATGCCGGATCTGGGCCTCAACATCGTCCTGCGGCTCAGCGGGCTGTCCTGGCTGTTCACCGTGATGATCACCGGGATCGGGTTCCTCGTGGTGCTCTACGCGCGGTACTATTTGTCGCCCAAGGACGCCGTTTCGCGGTTCTTCTCGTATCTCCTGGCGTTCATGGGCGCGATGCTGGGCATCGTGCTCTCAGGCAATCTCATCCAGCTGGTGGTCTTCTGGGAGCTGACCAGCATCTTCTCCTTCCTGCTGGTGGGCTACTGGCACCAGAACGCGGTGGCCCGCGACGGCGCGCGTATGGCGCTGATCGTGACGGGAAGCGGCGGGCTCGCCCTGTTCATCGGGATGCTGCTGATCGGCCATATCGTGGGCAGCTACAATATCGAGGATGTGCTGGCCTCGGGCGACCGCATCCGCGAGCACCCGCTCTACCTGACAACCCTGCTGCTGGTCCTGTTCGGTGCTTTTACCAAGAGCGCGCAGTTCCCGTTCCAGTTCTGGCTGCCCCGCGCGATGGCAGCCCCGACGCCGGTGTCGGCCTATCTCCACTCGGCGACCATGGTCAAAGCCGGCGTGTTCCTGCTGATTCTGCTCTGGCCGGTGATGTCCGGAACGGCTGCGTGGGAATGGATCGTCACCTATGTCGGTCTCGCCACCCTGCTGCTGGGGGCCTACGCGGCGATCTTCCAGCAGGATCTCAAGGGGCTGCTCGCTTATTCAACCATCAGTCATCTCGGCTTGATCACCACGCTGATCGGCATGAGCTCGCCGCTCGCGCTCGTCGCGGCAATCTTCCACGTCGCCAATCATGCCACGTTCAAGGCGTCGCTCTTCATGGCGGCCGGAATCATCGACCACGAAACCGGGACGCGCGACATCAGGAAACTGAGCGGACTGATCCGCTTCATGCCCTTCACGACGACGCTGGCGATGGTCGCAGCGGCGGCCATGGGCGGCGTGCCGCTGCTCAACGGCTTTCTGTCCAAGGAGATGTTCTTCTCCGAGACCGCGATCAAGAACGCCAATCCCTTCGTCGATGTCAGCCTGCCCGCCGTCGCCGTGATCGCGAGCCTGTTCGCCGTGACCTATTCGCTGCGGTTCATCCACGGCGTCTTTTTCGGTCCACCGCCGACGCAGCTCGACCGGGTGCCGCACGAGCCCCCTGCCCTCATGCGCCGCCCGATCGAAATCCTGGTCTTGCTCTGCCTGCTGGTCGGTGCCTTCCCCGGCATTGTTATCGGCCCCTATCTCGCGGCTGCGGTGGTCTCGGTGCTCGGGCCCGACACCCCCTATTACAGTCTTGCCGTATGGCACGGACTCACTACACCGCTGCTGATGAGTGCGACGGCGCTTGTCGGCGGCACCTTGCTCTATTGGGTGCTGCACGATTTTCTGCAGCGTGCCGAAGGTGCGCCGCTGGTCCGGGACCTGATTGACCCGCGCATCTTTGAACGCCTGCTGCTGCTCATCTCGGGCAAATGGGCAACCGCGCTCGAGCGCGTCTTCGGCACCCGACGTCTCCAGCCGCAGCTCACGATACTCGTCGGTATCGCGATCGTTGCCGGCGCGCTGCCTCTGGCGATGCGACTGGGACTGAGCAGCCCGTCACTTGCGAATGCCGATCCCGGACTCGCGATCGTATGGGTGATCGGAAGCATCTGTGCGATCGGGGCCGCCATTCAGGCGAAATATCACCGCCTGGTCGCGCTTATGCTCATGGGTGGCGCGGGGCTCGCCACGTCCATCACCTTCGTGTGGTTTTCGGCGCCGGACCTGGCGCTGACGCAGTTACTCGTCGAGGTCGTGACGACGATCCTGATCCTGCTCGGCCTGCGCTGGCTGCCCAAGCGCCTCGAGGCGGTCAAAATCGATGTCGCCACGACCCGGGGTGCACGATTCCGCCGGCGTCGCGATTTGCTCCTCTCCGTGGTCTTCGGTGCCGGGCTGGCGCTCATCGCCTATGCGGTGATGACCCGCGATGCTCCGGACAGCATCGCAACCTTCTTCCTCGACAATGCCTACGCGCTGGGTGGCGGGCACAACGTGGTCAACGTCATCCTGGTGGATTTCCGTGGCTTCGATACATTCGGGGAAATCACGGTGCTCGGCATCGTCGCGCTCACGACCTTTGCCCTCCTGCGGCGCTTCCGCCCCGCGGCCGACAGTATCGAGCGGCCGGAACAGCAGCAGATCCAAAGCAGCTTCGAGGCGCGCAGCACCGCGGACGTCGAAGGGTCCATCCTGTCGGACTTTCTCTTCGTGCCCTCGGTCATCATGCGCTGGCTGTTCCCCGTCATCGTGGTGCTGGCACTCTATCTCTTCCTGCGCGGTCACGACCTGCCCGGTGGCGGCTTCATCGCGGGCATCACCATGTCTATCGCCTTTGTGCTGCAATATCTCGCAGGCGGCACGCGCTGGACGGAAGACCGCCTTCGTATCCTGCCCGTCTATTGGATCGGCGCGGGACTGTTGCTCGCGATGTTGACCGGCGCGGGTGCCTGGCTGTTCGGCTCCCCGTTCCTGACGTCGGCATTCCAGTATGCCGATCTGCCGTTGTTTGGCCGGGTGCCAATGGCGAGTGCGCTTCTTTTCGATCTGGGGGTCTTCGTCCTGGTCGTCGGCGCAACCGTGCTCATCCTGATCGCGATCGCGCACCAGTCGATCCGCGGCCCGAAACCGCAGCGACGCTACCCCGACGATGTCGACGTCAAGGCCGGCATGGCGGAGGCCAAGTGATGGAGCTCATCGTCGCCATCAGCATCGGCGTGCTCGCCGCATCGGGCGTATGGCTGCTCCTGCGACCACGCAGCTTTCAGGTGATCATCGGCCTGTCGCTGCTCTCCTATGCGGTCAATCTCTTCATCTTCAGCATGGGACGGCTGCGAAGCTTTGCTGCGCCTGTCGTGGACGGAGAGAGCGATATTTCCAGCTTCGCCGATCCGGTGCCGCAGGCGCTGGTGCTGACGGCAATCGTTATTGGCTTCGCCATGACGGCCCTGTTCCTGGTCGTGCTCCTGGCGTCACGCGGCCTCACCGGGACCGACCATGTCGATGGACGGGAGCGCTGATGGCCGCAGGCATTCTCGATCATCTGGCGATCCTGCCCATCGTGCTCCCGCTATTTGCGGGAGCACTGCTCACATTACTCGAAGACAGGACGGTCAAACTCGCCGTCAGTATTGCGGCAACGGTGATCCTGCTGGCCATCGCGGTGACATTGCTGGTGCGCACCGATGCGGGCGGCGGCCAGGTCAGCACATATCTGCTGGGGAACTGGCCCGCGCCGTTCGGGATCGTTCTGGTCGTCGATCGCCTGTCGGCCCTGATGGTCACGCTGACATCGATCCTGGCGCTGACATCGATCGTTTTCGCTTCGGCGCGCTGGCATAGCGCCGGCCTCCACTTCCATAGCCTCTTTCAACTGCTGCTGATGGGGATCAATGGGGCCTTCCTCACGGGCGACCTGTTCAACCTGTTCGTCTTCTTCGAAGTGCTGTTGGCCGCCTCTTACGGGCTGGTGCTGCATGGCTCGGGCACGGAGCGCGTGCGAGCGGGCATGCAATACATCGCGGTCAATCTCGCGACATCGTCGCTGTTCCTCATCGGCGTCAGCCTGATCTATGGCGTCACCGGCACGCTCAACATAGCGGACCTGGCCGCGCGAATTCCGCTCATTCCCGATGACAACCGGCTCTTGTTCGAGGCCGGCGCCGCCATCCTTGGCATCGCGTTCCTCGTCAAAGCCGGCATGTGGCCGCTTTCGTTCTGGCTGCCGACGACCTACGCAGCGGCCGCGCCGCCCGTGGGCGCGATGTTTGCGATCATGAGCAAGGTCGGCGTCTATGTGATCCTCAGACTTTCTGTGCTGCTGCTGGGCCACGAGCCCGGCGGCTCGGCTCATTTCGGCGCGCAATTGCTGGTCTATGGCGGCCTCGCGACGATCGCCTTCGGCGTGGTGGGGGTGCTGGCCTCGCAGGGGCTCGCGCGCCTCGCGGGCTTCAGTGTCCTCGTTTCATCGGGCACCTTGCTGGCGGTTGTGGGTTACGAGAATACGCGCGTGACAGCTGGGGCGCTGTTCTATCTCGTCAGCTCCACGCTCGCACTGTCCTGTCTCTATCTGCTGGTCGAACTTGTCGAGCGGGGACGCGACGCGGTCGCCGATGTCTTTGCGGTCACGCTCGAAGCTTTCGGTGACGATGAGGATCCTCAGCACGAGGAAGAAATCGGCGTCGCAACCCCACGGACGTTGGCGATTCTCGGCGCAGCCTTTGGCTGCTGTGCACTGCTGCTCGCGGGGATGCCTCCGCTCTCGGGGTTCCTCGCCAAATTCACGATGATCTCGGCGATGTTCAACCTCGAGGGACTGGGCGGAGCAGCGGCCATCTCCGTGCGCAGCTGGGTGGTGGCGGCCGTCATCATCGTCTCGGGACTTGCGACGATGATTGCGCTGCTGCGCGCGGGCATCAACACCTTCTGGGTGTCGTTCGACAGCGAGGTTCCCCGGATACGCACCGCGGAGATGACACCTGTGCTGGTCCTGCTCGGGCTTTGCGTGACGCTGACGGTGCTGGCGGGCCCGGCCATGAGTTTTGCCGACGCCGCAGCACATGACTTGCACCGGACGAGTGGCTATGTGGCGGGCGTGCTGGGCCAGGCGCTCCAAGGTGGGCAACCATGAGACGACTGCTGCCCTACCCGCTGCTCTGGCTTTCGCTGGTCGGCATGTGGCTGGCGCTCAACAACAGCGTCTCGATTGGGCACCTTCTGCTTGGCGCCGCGATTGCGACGTTCGCGTGCTGGACCGTCGTGCGGCTGGAACCGCCCAAGCCGCGGCTTCGCCAGATCGGCACGATCCTGCAGCTGATCGGCGCCGTCATTGACGATGTGGTGCGATCCAACCTGGCGGTGCTGGGGATTATCCTCACGGGCCGCGAGCCGCGATCGCACTTCGTGACGATCCCCCTGGAGCTCAAGGAACCCAACGCACTGGCGATCCTTGCCTGCATCGTGACGGCGACGCCGGGCAGCGCATGGATACACTACGACTCGCGCATGAGCGCGGTCATCATTCATGTCCTCGACACCGACGACGCGGCGGCCTGGAGCGCCACGCTCAAGCGCAACTACGAACGGCGCCTGATGGAGATCTTCCAATGAGCACAGCCATCCTTTTCTGGTCGCTCATCGCGAGCCAGATCATCCTCGGCCTGGCCATGGCGCTCGCCTGCTGGCGGTTGCTGCGGGGCCCACGGGCGCAGGACCGCGTGCTGGCACTCGACAGTCTCTATCTGTCGGCGATGCTGCTACTTGTGACGTTCGGCATCCGTAGCGCGAGCCGGCTCTATTTCGAGGCGGCGCTGGTCATCGGGTTGCTGAGCTTTGTAGCGACGCTGGCGCTTGCGAAGTTCCTGATGCGCGGGGAGGTCATCGAATGAGTGATCTTTCGGCGTTGCCCGAATGGGCAGCTATCGTGGTGTCGCTGCTGGTCTTGATGGGCGCGGCCATCACGTTGGTGGGAACGGTGGGGCTGGTACGGCTCAAGACCTTCTATCAGCGCGTCCACGCCCCCACCCTGGGAACGAGCCTCGGCGCGGCTTTCGTGCTGCTCGGCTCATCGATTTTTTCGTCGGTCGCGCTTGGGCAGCCGGTGGTACATGAGGGTCTCGTGCTGATGTTCGTCGTGGTCACGACGCCGGTGACGCTGATGCTGCTCGCCCGTGCGGCACTCTACCGAGATCGCGCGGAAGGCAATCCCGACGTGCCTGCCATCGAAGAAGGCCCGGCCGGCGGGGAATGAGTGCGTTCTGAGCCGACCGTTGCTTTTGCCACAGGTTATGCGAGGGTCGGGGAGATAGCTGGAGCGCGACCCGATGACTCAAGGCAATCGACTTTCGCTGCGTCATGTGACTCTCGCAACGGACCTCGCCGCGCGAAGCGACCGGGCGTTCGACCGGGCGCTCGAGATGGCGCGCCGGTGGAACGCGCGCCTGTTGATCGTCCACGCTGTGGAGGATCGAGGGCAACGGCCAGACGAGCCGTCCTGGCGGCGAGTCTCGGATCCCGTGGAAGCCGCGCGACGCAAGCTGCTGTTCGAATTCCGCGGCTGGGAAGATATCGACACGGCATTCGATGTCCGGATTGGAACGCCGAGGGATGTCGTTCTCGAGGCCGTCGAGCGCGAGAACACTGACCTGATCATTACGGGTGTCGCCCACGAGAACGTTTACGGGCGCGATGATCTGGGGAATCTGGTTCCCGAGTTGGCCAAGCACGCCAGGGCGCCGGTGCTGGTGGCCAAGAAACGCACTACCACGGCCCCGCGCCGCGTAGTCGTCGCCAGCGACCTCACCGACACGTCCCATGCGGCGCTGGACCTCGCCTTGGGCCTGTTCGGGCCGGGGCGCCTGACGCTCTTCAACGCGTTCGACATTCCCTATCGCGGCCTTGCGGGCGACAAGGCGGAACTGGAGCGAACCATGCGGCCGGGCGTGATCGAGGAGTGCAAGGCACTCCTCGTCGAGGTCGCGGGCGCTGCCGCGGCGGCGCAGATCGAGATCATTGCCGAGCTCGGCGCGCCGGCCGGAATCCTCGCCAAACTGGTAGAGGATCGCGACATCGACCTCGTGGTCACAGGCACCTACGGACACACCGGCCTGATGGACGCGCTGCTGGGCAGCACCGCAATGGACATCATGTCCGAGGTCTCATGCGACGTGCTGGTGGCGCGACGGACATCGTAGCCACCCGCGACGGGCATCTTATGCCGCCAGACGATCGAGC
This sequence comes from Hyphomicrobiales bacterium, assembly GCA_044506585.1. Classification (GTDB taxonomy): domain Bacteria; phylum Pseudomonadota; class Alphaproteobacteria; order Rhizobiales; family Devosiaceae; genus Devosia_A. The sequence continues at coordinate 12,527 of JBIQKK010000034.1, read as the reverse complement.
GTCTCCTGGCAGTGCATGAGCAGCCGGGAGAGCTCGGGCTCGGCGACTTGTCCGGCCGCTGCCATAGCGCTGTACCAGCGGCGCCTGCGCTCGGTCACCTCCGGCCAGGTGGCCAACAAGCCTTGAACCCGGATCGGAAAGACATCGACGGTGCAAGGCAGCGCGGTGCCGTCCGAGAGTACCTTGTCGTATCCGTAGCTGCCGATGGGCTGGTCGGCCGCCGGTCCCCAAACGCCGGCCTCCTCGAAGGCCTCCTGCGCAGCCGACTCCGCCATCGACTTGCCCTTTACCGGCCAGCCTTTGGGCAGCACCCAGCGGCGGGTCGTTCGCGACGTCACCAGCAGCACGTCGACGCCCGACGGGGTCGGACGCCAGGCGAGCGCGGCAACCTGCCGCGCACGCTTGGGCGTATCGGGATGAGTGATGGTGGCATCATCGCTCTGGGCGACCTGGGCGGTCATTTGCGCCTCGCGCCAACCGGCGCCCTTGGAGCATTCGCCAGCTCCGCTACCGAACTCGCGCTGACGGGCTTGCTCTTGTTCTGCTTGGGTTTCTTCATTTCACGATTGCCGTTTCGCCTGGCCATCTGACTTGCCTTTCAATGACGTGCCGCTTCTTCCGGATGTTCTCCGGCCGAAGTGGAACTGGATT
>JBIQKK010000034.1:7974-11776 GCA_044506585.1 Hyphomicrobiales bacterium | reverse complement strand
TCGCTGTCGTCGGCGGTGTGGCCACGGCCGACCATGGCGAGAACCGCAAGTTGATGATGCTCGGCGGAGCCGAGCGTGATCGTGGGGCTCCGATGATGAAATGACATTGCTGCATCCGTGCAAACGAGACCGGCGACTGCGAGGAGTCGCACGAGGACGAATTGTGGGAATGTGCGCGAGCTGCAGCGGGGCTCCGGCGGATCGTTGATCCGCAGTGCGCTGCAGGGTCCCTAGACCCTGCTTGCGCTAAACAGGACCTAGGGCCGGAAGCCTATGAGGGCATATCCACGGCAAATGGCCGTGTCCGACGATTTTGAGAGCCAGTACATGCCGTGAAGGTAGGTGCTTACCGGATATTGTCAAGCGAGGCGGGGCGCTCGGCCGCTCCCTCCCTCTGTGCCTCGCTTACGGCTCCTCGGCATCTGTTCGCCGCCACGGCGGCACAAGTTCAATGCAACATTTCTGCTCTGACGCTGCAATTCAATTCAATTGTCTGCGGTAAGGCGGCTGCTAGGCTTCGGCTTGCGCGGGGCAGCGCCCCGCAGTCTCAGAGGACGAAGTGGATATCGCCAACCCTACCGCCGCCACCCCGAATGCAGCTCGCGACATACCGGCGCTGAGGCGCTGGCTGTTCTCGACCAGCCACAAGGACATCGGCACCCTATACCTCATCTTTTCGGTTGTCGCAGGCCTGTTGGGGACGGGCTTGTCGCTCGCGATGCGCATGGAGCTGCAGCAGCCCGGCGTGCAGTTCTTCCACAATACCGACCTCTACAATGCCGCGGTGTCCGCCCACGGGCTGACGATGATCTTCTTCGTGCTCATGCCGGCGTTGATCGGTGGGTTCGGCAACTGGTTCGTGCCGATTCTGATCGGCGCGCCGGACATGGCTTTCCCGCGCATGAACAACGTCTCGTTCTGGCTGCTCGTCGCCGCCTTCGGGCTGTTCCTGATCTCGCTGTTCGCGGAAGGCCCGTTCGGCTCGAGCGGTCACAGCGGCGGCTGGACCCTCTACCCGCCGTTCTCGACGGTGGGCCAACCCGGCCCGGCAGTGGATTTCGTCATCCTGGCGGTTCACCTCGCGGGTGCCTCCTCGATCCTGGGTGCGATCAACTTCATCACCACCATCTTCAACATGCGTGCCCCCGGCATGACGTTGTTCAAGATGCCCTTGTTCGCCTGGGCGATGCTGGTGACGGCCTTCATGCTGTTGTTCTCGCTGCCGGTGCTGGCGGGCGCCATCACCATGCTGCTCACCGACCGCAATTTCGGCACGACGTTCTTTGCCCCGGCCGGTGGCGGGGACCCGGTGCTCTACCAGCACCTGTTCTGGTTCTTCGGGCACCCGGAAGTCTACATCATGATCCTGCCGGCGTTCGGCATCGTCAGCCATGTCGTCTCCACCTTCTCGCGCAAGCCGGTCTTCGGCTATGCCGGCATGGTCTATGCCATGGTCGCCATCGGATTCATCGGCTTCATCGTGTGGGCGCACCACATGTTTACGTCCGGCCTGTCGCGCAATGTGCAGGGTTACTTCATGTTCGCGTCCATGGTCATTGCCGTCCCGACGGGGGTGAAGGTCTTCTCCTGGCTGGCCACCATGTGGGGCGGGTCAATCAGCTTCCGGACCCCCATGCTCTGGGCAGTCGGGTTCATCCTGCTGTTCACCATCGGCGGAGTGACTGGTGTCGTACTGGCGAGCGCAGGCATCGACCATGCCTTGCACGACACGTACTACGTCATCGCGCATTTCCACTACGTGCTGTCGCTGGGCTCCGCGTTCGCCATCTTCGCGGGATATTTCTACTGGTTCCCCAAGATGACGGGCTATCTCTACAATGAGAGGCTGGCGCGCTGGCAGTTCTGGATCACGTTTATCGGTGTGAACATCGTCTTCTTCCCGCAACACTTCCTCGGGCTTGCGGGGATGCCGCGCCGCTATGTCGACTACCCGGACGGGTATGCCTTGTGGAACTTGGTTTCATCGCTGGGCGCCTATGTCTCGACAACCGGCGTGCTGCTTTTCCTGGTCGTGATCGCTGAGGCCTTCATCCGCAAGCGGCCGGCCGGCGACAATCCGTGGGGCGAGGGCGCGACGACGCTTGAGTGGACGCTGTCGTCGCCGCCGCCCAAGCACCAGTTCAACGACCTGCCGCGCATAACGGAGCGGCAGTAGGAGGCGAGAGTGTTCAGCTTGGTCGACTGGCTTTTGACCGTCGCCATCTATGCCGCCTGGTGGCAAGCCCTGGTCGCGATGCGAGAGCGCGAGGACGCTGCGCAGCGCGAAGTAACCGGCGGCGTCAGGGAGGAGAAGGTGGCTGCCCTCACCTTCTCCTCCCACCCCTTACTGGCGGATTCCCTGGAAGACCTCCGTAAGGCCGGCGCGTTCGCCGACATTGCGAGTTTCATTGACGGCGCCGGGCGCGCCTATGAAGCCATACTCACGGCCTATGCCACCGGCGACATCGCTCCTGTCGATCCGTTGCTTGCCCCTGCAATTCGCGACGCTTTTGCCGAGGCGATCGAGAGGCGCTGCGCGCGGAACGAGAGCGTCGAGTTCGCCTTCATCGGTCTTGACGCGACCGAGCCTGTCGCGGGGGGATGGGTCGATGCGGACAATGTCTGGGTCGACGTGCGCTTTGCCGCCGAAATCGCTTCCGTGACCCGCAATGCAACGGGGCAGGTGATCGCGGGTTACGCCAATCGCATCGTTCGGACGAGTGAAACCTGGACGTTCCAGCGGCCGATCGGCACGATGGATCCCAATTGGGTGCTGGCGGCAACGAGAGAGGGAGAATGAGCGCTCCCCACAAGCGCGTTGCGATCAAGCGAGCTTATGAACCTGCCGCTGCCACCGACGGGCGCCGGGTGCTGGTCGATCGCCTGTGGCCGCGCGGCATTCGCAAAGAAGACGCGGCGATCGACGATTGGGCCAAGGATGCCGCGCCCAGCGCCGCATTGCGCAAATGGTTTGGGCATGATCCTGCGCGATGGGCCGAGTTTCGCCGCCGCTATCGCAGCGAGCTGACCGGGAACCCCTCCCTTGTCGAGCTTTCCAAGTGGGCGAAAGAGAAACCGCTGACCCTCGTTTACAGCGCACGCGACGACCAGCATAACCAGGCCGTGGTGCTCCGCGAGTACCTGCTATCGGGAGAAATCGACTGACCGCCCTGGGGCCTCGTTCCGACGACTTACTCGACCTTCTGGGGTGCCGGCTTCCCGTGGTGCTTGCAGGAATGGGCGGCGTTGCGCGTTCGGAACTGGTGGCGGCCGTCGGTGCCGCGGGCGGGTTCGGATTTCTCGGTATGGTGCGCGAGCCCCCCGCCCTCATCCACAGCCAGATCGCGGCCGTGCGCCGCAGCGGCGTCACACATTTCGGCGTCAACATCATCCCTGCCGCAACGCCGCCCGATCTGCTGGCCCGCCAGCTCGATGTGATCATCGAGTCCCGTGTCCCCGTCGTGTGCCTCTTCTGGGACATCGACCGGGAGATCGTCGCACGCTTGCGCGACGCGGGGATCTGCGTGGCCTATCAGGTCGGGACTGCCGCCGAAGCGGCCGAGGCACGCGACGCCGGCGCGCAGATCATCATCGCGCAGGGCCGGGAAGCCGGCGGACATGTCCGGGGCACAACGCCGTTGCGCGTGCTGCTCCCCGAGGTGGTGTCACGCGTCGACCTGCCGGTGCTCGCAGCGGGGGGCATTGCCACCGGCGCCGATATGATTGCGGCCCTCGCGCTGGGAGCCAGTGGCGTTGTGCTGGGCAGCGCGCTGCTGGCCGCCGAGGAGTCGTTTGCTCACAA
>JBIQKK010000034.1:0-7874 GCA_044506585.1 Hyphomicrobiales bacterium | reverse complement strand
GTGGCGTTGTGCTGGGCAGCGCGCTGCTGGCCGCCGAGGAGTCGTTTGCTCACAAGTTCCACAAGCAGCGGCTCGTCGCCGCCAGCGGCCGCGACACCGTGCTCACCGATATCTTCCACATCAACTGGCCCGCCGGCGCGAAGGTCCGCGTCCTCAAAAGCGCGGTCACCGAGGGCGGCATCGCAAGCCAGGCACAGAGTGAGCGCAAGGTCATCGGCCATGAGGGTGATCGCCCGATCTATCTGTTCAGCACGGATTCTCCGCTGCGCGTCACGACGGGCGAACTCGAGTCGATGGCCCTCTATGCGGGGACGGGAATCCAGCATGTCGGCTCGGTGCGAAGCGCTGCCGCGATCATTGCCGACCTGGTGGCCAGCGCCGATGCGTTGCTGATCGAGGACACGGAAGACGACGACAGTCCGGAGTCCAGTTCGGCTGTCTGTTACGCCGGTGAGATGAGCGGCGCCTATATGGGCCACCTCGAGGTCCACGAAGCGGCCGCCGAGGCCGCGCGCCTCGTTGCCGACCTGCGGTCAGTCCTTGCCGGGACGCCGACGAGCGATGGCGCGCCGCCGTTCGAAGGCATCGACATCGACCTCGCGCGCTGGGCCCTTGCCCTCGCCCCTCATGCCTCTTCGGTACCCTACGCTGGTCCCACCAAGTCAGCAGCGGAACGACGCGCGGAGCTGGCGCGGCGGATTGCGGGGCTCGTGGGACGACTACCGGGAGGCCGCCTCCAGTCCCTGCTGTCTCGCCTGCTGATCGCACTGCAATCCTCACCGGAGCCGGCCCGCACGGTGTAGGCCATGGGTGCCCGGGGAACATTTCCCGCGGCCGCACATCCAATGATGAGTAGCCGGCCGGGACACACGTCCGATGCCGCTCCATGCATCAGGAGATCAGACATGATCAGGAATATTCTCGTCGCTGCGGTGTTCGCCTTAGGTATGGCCGGAGCCGCCAGTGCCGCCGATACGCCGACGGATCCGCAGATCGCCCATATCGCCTACACCGCGGGTCAGATCGATATCAGTGCTGCCGAACTCGCGATCAAGAAGAGCACGAACCAGGACATCATCGACTTTGCCAAGCAGATGGCCGAAGACCACAAAGCCGTGAACGACCAGGCGCTCGCGCTCGTCACCAAGCTCGGCGTGACGCCCGAGGACAATGCGACCAGCCAGGATCTGAACAAGGCTGCCGCGGACAAGCTCGCCGAACTCGAGAAGCTCGATGGCGCAGCGTTCGACAAGGCCTATATCGATAACGAAGTTGCGTTCCACGCGACCGTCAACGGCGCTCTCAGCACCGTGCTTATCCCTTCCGCCCAGAACGCCGAGCTCAAGGCTCTGCTCGAGACCGGATTGACGCTGTTCACCGAACACCAGCACCACGCCGAAATGGTCGCGGCGAACTTCCAATAGGTGAAGCGATGCGCACTCTCACCAAGCTGGTCCTCGCGAGTGCCTTTGCGCTCTGCACCGCTCTCGCCGGAGCCTCCGCAGCGCTCGCGACCGACTACACGATCGTGATCGAGAAGATGAAGTTTGGCCCCGTTCCGGAGGAGCTTCATCCGGGCGACACGATCATCTGGCAGAACAACGATATCTTCCGTCATTCCGCCACCGCGCGTGACAAGAGCTTCGATGTGGATCTGCCGGCCAAGACGGAAGTCCGCATGGAGGTCGGAGAGGCAGGGAGCATCGAGTTCTTCTGCAAGTTCCATCCTGGGATGACCGGCACTCTCGTCGTCTCCCCCTGAACCCAGACGTGCCGGACGCGTCCAAGCCCGGCACCTCGACTACCGCCCAACGCTAGAGTCATCGATATGGTCACCACGCAGCTCACCGCCACCGCTCATCGTGCCGAACTGACCGGGCACAGCGACAAAGTCCTGGTCGAAATGGCGCGCCGCAGCGACGAGGGGGCCATTCGCACTCTGGTGAGGCGTCACAATCAGAGATTGTTTCGCGTCGCGCGGGCCATCATGCGCAACGACGCGGAAGCCGAGGACGTCGTCCAGGCTGGCTACGTGAAAGCGTTCACGCATCTTGGCAGTTTCCGCGGGGAGTCCGAGCTTTCGACCTGGCTGACGCGCATCACGATCAATGAGGCCACGGAGCGCATCCGAAAGCGCCGCCGTACGACCGGACTGGATCAGATCGACATCGAGCGCCCACAGAGCGCACAGATCATCCAGTTCCCCTCCATCCAGCCTCAACTCGATCCGGAGACGGAAATGTCACGCCAGGAAATCCGACACTTTCTCGAGCAGGCGGTCGACACGCTCCCCGCGGCATTTCGGTCCGTGTTCGTACTTCGCGACGTCGAAGGGCTCAGCGTCGAGGAAACGGCATCGTTTCTCCAAATCAAGCCGGAGACGGTGAGAACGCGCCTTCACAGGGCACGCAAGCTGATGCGGGCAACGATCGAAGAAAAGCTCAATGGTGCCTTCACGACCCTGTTTCCGTTCGATGGCGAGCGTTGTGTCCACATGGCGGATCGCGTGATGGCACAGTTGCGCGCGAGTGCCTGACCAATGAATTGATCGCCCGGTAAGCACAACGATCGTGCTATGAACGGCGGTATGGACACCGAACTCGCCCGGACGTTTCTGGAGATCGTCTCAACCGGGAGCTTCGTGCGCGCCGCGGAACGGCTGAACGTCGCGCAGACCACGGTAAGTGCCCGCATCCGTATCCTCGAGGAGCGGCTGGGTCGCCCCCTTTTCATCCGAAACAAGTCGGGGGCGTCCCTGACCCCCGCGGGGCAACAATTGCTGCGTTATGCCCCCACCTTCGTGCAACTCTGGCAGCAGGTGCGTCACCAGGTAGCGGTGCCGGAAGGCCATCATTCGGTCTTGACCGTCGGCAGCGAGGTGGCGCTCTGGCAACCGCTGCTGCTTGACTGGGTGCTGTGGATGCGCCGCTCCGCGCCGGAGATCGCGCTGCGCGTACAGGTCGACGTGCCCTCCGACCTCATCAACCAGGTCGCCGACGGGCTGGTCGATATGGCGGTCCTGTACACCCCACCGCATCGGCCGGGGCTCCGGATCGATCTTCTCATCGAAGAAAAGCTGGTGATGGTGACGACAAGCCGTGAAGGTGAGGCCGACCCTGAGACCAACCTCGTCGCCGTCGACTGGGGGCCGAATTTCGCGCGCGACTACGCAGCCAGCTTCCCGCACGCGGCCAACCCGGGGCTTTCGGTGAACCTCGGTCCGTTCGCGCTGGAATACATCCTTGCAGCAGGGGGCGCGGGCTATTTCAGGCGGCAGGCGGTCGAGGCGCACATCGCTAGCGGGCGGCTCCGCCTGGTGCCCGGCATGCCCCAGTTTTCCTATCCGATCTACGTTGCGTACGCGGCCGATCTGGACGACGCGCTCGTAAGGCCCGCGATGCAAGGACTGCGCGAGGTCACAAGTGCTCCTCCCGCGGGCGCCGCCGGCAACAAGCCCAAGGGGCGCAGTCGCCATACATAAGCGCCGCCGACGAGGCGCTGAACTAGGAGCCTCTTCCCGGCGACCGTGTCACGAGCATGCGCCCGTACTCCACGGAGAAAATGGCGAAGGCCAGTATCCACGCCCCGCCGCTGATCCCCAGGATGAGATGGTAGTGGTCGGCAATGAGCTCGGCCAATGGACGGATCACTGCGGCTAGAGCGAGAGCGGCATAAGCCAACGACGTCGTTCGGGACGCCTCGAGTTTCCTTCCTGTGTGGCCGAGCGTGGCTCGCGTCATGATGGCGAGCGTCATGTTCCCGATGGCGCCGACCGTCAGGATGTGGAGCGCAGAGGCCGGACTGATCCAACCCATGGCCGCCGACGCAATGCCCGCAAGCCCCAGAGGCAGAAACAGGTAGGCGACATGCATGACGAAGACGATCGGTTGCGCGACTGTCGCGAGGCCGCACCACCGCGACAGACGCCAGAGCTGCAAAACGCCGGCAGCACCCGCGAGAACCGCCGTGACGATGCCTGTCGGGATGAAGGTCCAGGTCAATAATGCCAGGATCGAGATCGCGGTGGCGGCTTCATCCACACGGTCCGCGGGGTGCGGCAGCTTCAAGGCGCCGTTCCGGTGCAACCAGTTGCGTGTAAAGCTCGGAACCACACGGCCTCCCACCAGGCCGATGAGTGCGATCAGCACCGCCACTCCCGCGCGGAAAGCGACCATCGGGTCGGCATCAGCGATCACGGCCACGTGGAACGCGATATTGACGGCCGAGAGCAGACCAAGTGCGACCAGGATTTTGAGGTTCTTCCAATTGCGGCCGGCGATGATTTCCCTTGCCGCAACTCCAGCGAGCACGGGCAGGAATGCTGCCTCAAGGAAGGCACCAGCGTAAGCAGGAAGGATATCGGGCCAGACCATGACAAGGCGACCGGCCAGCCATAGCGCTACGAGCGCAGCCAGTGGCGCCCCGGAGACCGGCAAGCGCCCCGTCCAGTTCGGTATCGCGGTCAGCATGAAGCCGGCGAGGGCCGCCGCTGCGTAGCCGAAGATCATTTCATGGGCATGGTAGTTGAGCGGACCGTAGAGGTTGCCGCCGATCTCCCAGTTCAGCGTCAGAGCCCCGATCCACAGCACCATGGCGACGACCGCGAATATTCCGGCACCCAGGAAGAACGGACGAAAGCCATAAAGGAGCAAAGCCGGTCCGCTGGTTGCAAGACCGCGTGGCACCGCTCCCCTGCGAACGTCGGCAGGCGAAACTTGCATGTGATCTTCCTCTCATTTGACGTCACGGCGGGAACTGTATTGTCCGCAGGCAACATCGGCGGTCTTTGCGCCCGAGCAAGGACGCTGCGCCTTCTACCCCCTAGCGTGCCGGCCTAGGGGAGGAGGAGTCGATCGTGCCGTCACAGGACCTGCAAGAGTTGAGCGTGGCGGAAATCATGAGCCGGTGGCCTGTCACGATCCGCGTGTTCATTATGCGCAACATGCACTGCGTTGGTTGCCCCATCGGGCGGTTTCACACCTTGGCCGACGCGGCGAGAGAACACCAGATTTCTCTCACGGAGCTGCTCGCCGATATCGCCGCCGCGATCGCGCAATCCCGTTCTACAGCAGCCCCGGAGCGAGCCCGTCGCCGATCAGCAGCAGGCGATGGGGATCGCGCACCAGCAGCTTCTGCCGGCCGCCGATCACGAGGTCCGCCCCCTCCCACGCGGTGAGGATGCGCGAGACCGTGTGCAATGTGGTGCCGGTCATCTCGGCGATGTCCTGCTTGGAGATGGGGAAGTCGATGCGAATCCCCTCGGCCTCCTTGCGGCCGGACTGTGCCACCAGCCGCAGCACCGTATGCGCGACCCGGCGCTCGACTTCTTCGGTCGATAGTTCCCGCACCTTGGCGTGCGCCTCTTGCAGGCGCTGGCCCATCATGTGCATCGCATTGACGGCGAAGATCGGGTGCCGCTCGATGATCGGATCCCATTGGTCCATGGGCCAGGCCAGCATCACACTCTCGGCAATGGCGGTCGCAGTCCCCGGATAGTCCATCCGGCGCAGGGCGCGGGCGATGCCGCACAGATCGCCCGGATTGACCATGCGAACGATCGTCTGCTGGCCCTCGGCGGTCACCTGCGTGACCCGGAGCCGCCCGTGGAGCAGGACAAAGAAGCGATCAGCCGTCTGGCCCTGCTCGAAGACCGGGGTGCCTGCTGCGTAGCGGTGGCTGGTGGCGACCGCGAGAATGTCTTCGAGCTCGGCATCAGACAGGCGCGCAAACAACTCGAAGTGCTGCACAACGCTCTTTCCGATCGCCAAATCCGCCTCCGAGACGCCAACGAAGCACTAGGCCCTCTTTAGTGCGTGATGGCCAAAGCGGGAACCGCCTCACGAAGAAATATCGAGATTACCCGCCAGCCGGACCAGCTTGAAGTCCGATACCCGAACCCGAATTTCGACCAGCCAGTCGCCCGGCACCGGAACCGTCAATCCCGCGGCATTCCACACGCCCAGCCGAACCTTCTCGGCTTCCGTCGTGATCGGTTCGATCCCCAAATCGGGCCGGGCAAGGGCAACCACGACCGCCCGGACCTCGAGTGGCATGCCTTGGGCGTCGGTCAGCTCGATCGTCGCGCCGCCGGACGCTCCAAGCGAAAATGCCGCCACGACACCGTTGTCCTCGAGCGTGAGCGTCGGGCTGGCTTGCTCCGCCTCCGCCGCCAGCACGCGTGGTGGTGGTGTAAACCGCCACCCCGAGACGAGCCCGAGAATGGCGATCACCAGAATGACCTCGCCCAGGATCGAGACGCGCATGTGACGGCGCGCCTCTCTGTTGCCACCGACCGCAGGCCGCGTGAGCACCCAGCGGTTCCAGCTTGCGAGGCTGAAGAGCACGACGACGAGCGTCAGCTTCGCCGCAAGAATCGCTCCATAGGGCGTTGCCCAGGCCGGTCCGGGCCAGCCCAGTTGGACGACAGCCAGCACCGTTCCCGAAATCAGCAGCGGCACGATGGCGAAGGGGATGATCAGCGAGAACCGCATCAGCGACCGGCTCGATCCGCCGCGCCGCAGATGGATGGCGAGCGGGAACAGCGCGCCGATCCACCATGCGATGCAGGTCACATGCACAAACAGCGCCGAGCGCATGAGCCAGACCGGCTCGGCCGTGGAGGCGTGACCGCTGAGGCAGACGGCGGTGCCGATCGAAACGAGTGCCGCACCCGAGGTGAACTTCGCAAGGCGCGCACTGCGAACGAGGGCGGCGACACCGCCCAGGACAAGCGCGAGGGCCGCGGCCACGCAGGTCTTGCCATAGGAGGTGAAAAGGCCGACTGACCAAACTTCGGGGTCCGTCATGGCCGTGAGCGGCCGGCCGAGGGCATCGAGCCCTTGCAGCCCCACAACGGCCAGCGTGCACGCCAGCCCCACCGGAACAAGGACGGCGCAGATCACCCGTGCCGGGCCCGGCAGAGGCGATGCAATCATACGGAACGCCGCCCCGCCGGCGCCGAAAAAGAGCGCGATGAACATCGCGGTGCGCACGATCCAAAGCAGCGGCGCCACCGCCGGGTCGGCATCGACCACGTCTGAGGGCGCGGTCTGGCTCGGGGCTCCGATCGAAAAGAGCGCGGCTCCCGAAATGGGATGCCCGTCGCCCGAGACGGCGCGCCAGCTCACGACCCGTGTGCCCTCGCCGGTCAGAGCCGGAAGGCTGACAATGACGCTCGAACCCTCGACGGCAAGATCGTCGAGCGCGTGCGTGGTCCCGTCGCTATCGAGCAGTTGCGCGGCGAGCGGGGCCACGGGCTCGCTGAACCGCAGTTCTAATCGGTCCGGAGCGACGGAGACGACCTCTCCCGCGGCGGGCTTTGATCCAATGAGAACGGCATGCGCCAGACTGGGTCCGGCGCATCCAAGAAAGAGCACAATGGCGGCGAGGCAGGCTGGCCAGTTCAGCCAGGGCCGCCTCACGATGCGGACCCTAGTGGTGGTGGTGCTCCGGGTTCTCGCCCAGTGTTACGGACGGTGCAGGCATTTCGGCGTCCTCCGCCCCCGATGTGTCGATCCATGCGTCCTCTGTATCGCCGCACATTTGTAGCGTGGGGAACGAGAACACACTACCAGCCTCGAGGCCTGCTCCAAAAGTCCCGCGGAAGACAAACTCATCGAAGAATGCGTCCGGCAGGCTTCCGCCCGACCAGACGATCTCGGTGACGCCTTCCTTAAGCTCGGTTCCATGATTGACAAAGGGCGTGGCATAGGGCCCCGTCACGGTTTCAACCTGCCAGCCTGCCTTGGGCATTGGTTTCACATTGTAGAAGCCTTCGGGCACCTGCACGCGAATCGCCGTCGTCGGCGCTCCGGCGCAGCCGTGACCGACGACGAGAACGATCTGACTGGTCGTCCCCGGCGCCGGCGGATTGC
>JBIQKK010000033.1:23941-26647 GCA_044506585.1 Hyphomicrobiales bacterium | reverse complement strand
ACAGTTCGCGCAGCGGCTCGACGAGCTGCATGTTCATGCGCTCGGGCAGCCCGCCTACATTGTGGTGGGATTTGATGACGACCGACGGGCCGCCCGAAAAGCTCACGCTCTCGATCACGTCCGGATAGAGCGTCCCCTGCGCGAGGAACTGCGCACCGCCAATCTTCTTGGCCTCGGCCTCGAAGGTCTCGATGAACAACCGGCCGATAGTCTTGCGCTTGGTCTCGGGATCCGCCTCGCCCTCCAGAGCGCCGATGAAGGCGTCACTCGCGTCCACATGCACCAGCGGGATGTTGTAGTGGTCGCGGAACATCTGCACGACCTCCTGCGCCTCGTTGAGACGCATAAGGCCGTGGTCGACGAAGATGCAGGTCAGCTGGTCGCCAATCGCCTCGTGGATCAGCACCGCCGCCACCGATGAATCGACGCCGCCCGAGAGCCCGCAGATGACCCTGCCCTTGCCCACCTGCGTCCGGATCTTCTCGATCATGCGCGAGCGGTAGGCCGACATCGTCCAGTCCGATTTCAGCCCGACGATGTTGTGTACGAAATTGGCGAGGAGCTTGCCCCCATCCGGCGTGTGCACGACCTCGGGGTGGAACATCGTGGTGTAGCGTGCGCGCGTCTCATCCACCGCGATGGCGAAGGGCGCGTTCGGCGACGTCGCAACGACCTTGAAGCCTTCGGGCAATTCCGTGACGCGGTCGCCGTGACTCATCCACACCGGATAGCGGCCCCCGATCTCCCACACGCCTTCATAGAGCCGACTCGGCGCCTTGATCTCGACGTCGGCGCGGCCAAACTCGCGCGCATGCCCGCCCTCGACCCTGCCGCCCATCTGCAGCGCCAGCGTCTGCTGGCCGTAGCAGATGGCAAGGATCGGTACGCCCGCATCCAGCACCTCCTGCGGGGCTCGCGGGCTCCCCTCCTCGGTCACCGAAGCGGGCCCACCCGAAAAGATCACGCCCCTGGGGCGCATGGCGCGAAACGCCTCGGCGGCTTTGCTGAAGGGATGGATTTCGCAGTAGACGCCCGTTTCGCGCAGGCGGCGCGCGATCAGCTGCGTCACCTGCGAGCCGAAATCGATGATCAGGATGGAGTCGACGGGCGGCGTGGCTGGCTCTGTCATGGCGGGGAAGTAAAGGCCGACGCCGGATTCCGCAAGGGCGGCGGCAGAGGGCTGCACAGCCCGCCGGACGACCAAACGCACCGTTCCCGCCGGACGCTTCGGACTTGCGCTCGGGCAATAGGGGTGAAATGGATTACATGGCTGAGAATCCAAGACATTCCGGGGGGAGACCATCGTGACCGATAATCGCCTTGCAGGCGCCGACTTCGTACGGGCCTTCGCCTGCCTGATGGTGCTCTCGCACCACATTGCCCAGCGCATTTCGCCACGCATTCTCGAGGTCGGCCAGGCCAAGACGGTGGCGCTGTTCATGATGGGCGCCGTCGGCGTCTGCGCCTTCTTCGTCCTGTCGGGCTATCTCCTGTCGCGCCCGTTCTGGGTGGCGCTCGACGCCGGCCAGCCCATGCCGTCGCTCCGCACCTACGCGCTGCGCCGCGGCGCCCGCATCCTGCCCGGGTTCTGGCTGGCGCTGACGGTCACGTTCGTCCTGAGCTTCACGCTCCTTGGCTTCCCGTTCGATGGCGAGCTTGTGCTCCGCTACGTGGCGGGCTTCTTCGGCGTCTCGGCGCTCCACTGGAAGACCTGGTTCCCCGTCGAGTTCGATCAGCCCCTCTGGTCGATCGGCGCCGAGATTTTCTCCTACGCGCTTCTCGCGATCTGCCTGCTGCTGCTGTTCAAGCTGCCCTTCCGGGGCTGGAGCGCGCGCGTCGTCTGGCTCGCGGTCATCGGGGTCGTCATCGGCGGACAAATCCTGATGCAGCACTATGCGGTCCCCGACCGCGCCGGCCGCGGGTGGGAGTACGGCACGGTGGGCGGCGCCAAGCAGTGGTGGCCCAACTACAACCCCATCGCCTTCTACGCCATGTTCACCATCGGCGTGCTGGCCGCGGGCGTCCAGGTGCGGCTCGCCAGACACCGGTCGCTGCTGTTCGACCTCCTCGCGATCGGCGGCCTCGTCCTCGCGGGCTACATGATGGTCTACTACTATCCGCAGCCGGATTCGTTCGGGCTGGGCAACATCCCCTACGCCTTCCCGTGGTTCCCGCTGGGCGTCGGCATCGTGCTCGCCTGCGTCCCGTCCGCGGTACTGCTCCCCAGGATCACCGAGATCGCGCCGATCGCCTACATCGCGCGCGTGTCGTTCGGGGTCTATGTGTGGCATTACTTCCTGTTGGAAGTGACGCGGGTGCTCTGGCTGCCGGACTATGTCTATTGGGGCATGCGCGACGCGGGCCAATGGGCCTGGGTCAGCGCCCTGGTCGTCGTTGCTGCCTTCGTGGTCGCCACGCTGTCGTATTACCTCCTAGAGGCTCCCGTCATCCGTTGGGCACGTGGACTGGAACGACGCCCTATCGCGAACGCGCCAACACTTTCACCGGCCGCCGGATGACCCCCACGCTCGGCGATACCCGCTGGATCAACGAGCCGCCCTCCCACAGTGAGGAGGGCGGCGTCCTGCGGATCGCGACGGGCCGCGAGACGGATTGGTGGAACAACACCTTCTACGGCTTCCGCCACCTCAACGGGCATTTCCGCGCGACATCCGTCACCGGCGACTTTTCGCTCACCGCCAGTTT
>JBIQKK010000033.1:20535-23841 GCA_044506585.1 Hyphomicrobiales bacterium | reverse complement strand
ACGGGCATTTCCGCGCGACATCCGTCACCGGCGACTTTTCGCTCACCGCCAGTTTCTCGGCGCCCTATGCGACGCTCTACGACCAGGCGGGAGTGATGCTGCGCGTCGACGACGACAACTGGCTCAAATGCGGTGTCGAGCATGCGGACGGTCGGCGCAATTTTTCTGTCGTTGTCACGCGCGACAATCAGTCGGACTGGTCGGTGATGCCCATCGACGGGGCCACCGGCGCCCCTGTCACCCTGCGGCTCACGCGCCACGCCGAAGCACTGCGCGTGCAGCTTGAAGTGGATGGCGCGTTCGACCTCGTCCGGCTCGCCTATCTGGGCATGGGCGAGACCGTGCAGGCCGGGCCGATGTGCTGCTCCCCTGTCGGCGGCGGCCTGCCGGTGACCTTCCACAGCATCGATTTCGGCCCGCCGATCAGTCGCGAACTGCATGCCTAGTTGAGGATCGCGATCGAGAAGTTGAGGGTCGATGCGAATGCGACCCATGCCGCATAGGGAACGAAGAGCCAGGCGGACACGCGGTCTCGCTTCCAGGTGAGGGCCATAAACGCGACGATCAGCACCAGGATCGCGATGATGATCGCGAAGGCGGCCCACGGCATGTGCAGCGTGAACCAGGTCGGCGACCAGGCCCAGTTGAGCAGCATCTGGGCGACCCAGACGAAGGCAGCGGGGCCCGAGGCGTCGCGAAGGAAGGTGCGCGCGCCCGCGATACCGATCAGCACGTAGAGCGTGAACCAGACCGGCGCGAACAGCCAGTTTGGCGGGTTGAAGGGCGGCTTGTTGAGCGCGGCGTACCACGCGTCCGGGGTATTGTTCGCCCCGATAAGGGATCCCACCGTAACAACGAGGGCGATGAACGCCACGGTGACGATCAGAGTTTTGGGTTTGCGGTAGTCGAGGGCTATGGCGTCCATGGAGGCAACAACGCGCCTGACGCGTACGGAGTTTCAGCCGGTCTTGCGCAGTCGGGAAATGAAGAACCCGTCGGTGCCGGTCCTGAGCGGTGTCAGCAGAGCGCCCGCGGCACCGATATGCACCCGGCTCGTTGCGCCTTCCGCCAGCGCCTCCAGTGGCGCCTCCAGGGGAACCGGCTCGAATTCCGGGTGGGCTGCACGGAATGCCGCGATCTGACCGCCATTCTCTTCGTCGAGGATCGAGCAGGTGATGTAGGCCAGCGTTCCGCCCCGCTTGAGGTAGCGCGCCCCCTCTTCGAGAATGGCCGCCTGCTCGGCAACGCGTTCGGCAACCTGCGCCTCGGTGAGCTTCCATTTCGCATCGGGCCGGCGGCGCCAGGTGCCCGACCCGGTGCAGGGCGCATCGATCACGACGCGGTCCATCCGCCCCACGAGATCGTCGAGCGCACCGTCGCCGGGCGAGCGTACCTGGACGTTGCGCGCGCCGTTGCGCTTCAACCGGTCATAGATCGGCGCGAGCCTGTGGCGGTCGCTGTCATAGGCGAAGATCTGGCCCGTGTTGCCCATCGCCGCGGCCATTGCCAGCGTCTTGCCGCCTGCCCCGGCGCAGAGATCCAGCACCTGCTCGCCCGCTTGCGCGCCGGCCAGCAGCGCAACGATCTGGCTG
Source organism: Hyphomicrobiales bacterium (assembly GCA_044506585.1). Classification (GTDB taxonomy): domain Bacteria; phylum Pseudomonadota; class Alphaproteobacteria; order Rhizobiales; family Devosiaceae; genus Devosia_A. The sequence goes on along the minus strand of JBIQKK010000033.1, from coordinate 22,249 downwards.
CCCTGGTCCTGCACCTCGAACCAGCCCTTGAGGTAGCCCTCGTCGGCCTGCACGTTCGGCGTCCGGCTGTCGCGCGCGCCCGCGGCGATGCGCACCCCGACGGGGGAGATATCGGTCTCCACCGCACCCACACGTTCCAGCGACTTCAGCACGCGCGCCCGGTCGGACTTGAGTGTATTCACCCGCAGGTCCAGTGCCGGGCGTCCCGCGAGGGCCCGTCCTTCCTCGCGCCAGAACGCCCCGAGGGAGATTTTCAGCGAGGGCACCGCCCAGTGGGGAAAATCGGCGCGCACATATTCGGGCGCGTCGGCGAGCGGATCCGATGCACTCAGCCGCTGCGCTTCGTCGGCGCTCAGCACCTCGGGCGCATGCGCGTCCGACGAGAACAGATCGTTGAGCTCTTCGGGCGTCACGCCCCAGTCGAACACGGCGACGGCCAGCACCAGAGCGCGCGGCGTGTCGCTGCCCATGGCGTAAGCGTGGCTCGCGCGCTTGCGCAGCGCGTCATAGACGAGATTGCCGATTGCGGCCCGATCTCCGGCACCCGCAAAGCGGTTGTTGAGCCCCCACGCCTTCAGCGCCTCGGCAACCGGCCGGTGCCGGGTCTCGACATCGGCGAGCACTTCGATCGCAGCGCTCAACCGTCCCGGCAGTCGCATCGGTCACACTCCGCCGCGGTAGTTCGGCGGCTCGCGGGTGATGGTCACATCGTGCACGTGGCTTTCCTGCAGCGCCGCGCCCGAGATTTTGACGAACGTCGCGTTCTCGCGGAAGTCCTCGAGGTCGCGCGCGCCGGTATAGCCCATTGCCGCGCGCAACCCGCCCGCCAGCTGATGCAGCACATTGCCCGCGGGGCCCTTGTACGGCACCTGCCCCTCGATGCCCTCGGGCACGAGCTTCAGGCTGTCCCGCACCTCCTGCTGGAAGTAGCGGTCGGCCGAGCCGCGCGCCATCGCGCCCACCGAGCCCATGCCGCGATACGCTTTGTAACTGCGGCCCTGATAGAGATAGACCTCGCCCGGACTCTCGTCGGTGCCCGCCAGCAGCGAGCCCACCATGGCGCAGCTCGCGCCGCCCGCGAGAGCCTTGGCGAGATCGCCCGAGAACTTGATGCCGCCATCGGCGATCACCGGAACGCCGCTCTTGTCGGCTTCCTCCGCGCAGGCCATCACGGCGGCGAGTTGCGGCACGCCCACGCCCGCGACGATGCGCGTCGTGCAGATCGACCCGGGGCCGATGCCGACCTTGATCGAATCCGCGCCCGCATCGATCAGGGCCTTTACCGCTTCGCGCGTTGCGACATTGCCGGCAACGATGCGGGTGGAATTGCTCTCGCGCTTCACGCGCTCCACCGCCTCGGCCACGCGCACCGAGTGGCCGTGGGCGGTGTCGATCACCAGCAGGTCCACGCCCGCCTCGATCAGCGCCATCGAGCGCTCGTACCCCTTGTCGCCCACGGTCGATGCCGCGGCGCAGCGCAGCCTGCCCTGCCCATCCTTGATCGCCATGGGGTTGAGCTGGGCCTTCTCGATATCCTTCACCGTGATCAGCCCGATGCAGTTGCCCGCTTCGTCGACCACCAGGAGCTTTTCGATCCGGTTGGCATGGAGCAGGCGCTTGGCCTCGTCCTTGCCGACGCCGTCGCGGACCGTCACCAGTCCCTCATGCGTCATGAGTTCGGAGATCTTCTGGCGCTCGTTGGTCGCAAAGCGCA
>JBIQKK010000033.1:0-20435 GCA_044506585.1 Hyphomicrobiales bacterium | reverse complement strand
CCCTCATGCGTCATGAGTTCGGAGATCTTCTGGCGCTCGTTGGTCGCAAAGCGCACATCCCGGTTGGTGAGGATGCCCACGAGCCTGCCCGTCACGCGCCCGCCGGCGCCGCCATTGGCGACCACCGGAATGCCCGAGATACGATTGGCACTCATCAGCGCCAGCGCATCGGCGAGCGTGGCGTCGGGGCCGATGGTGATGGGGTTCACCACCATGCCGCTCTCGAAGCTCTTGACCTGCCGTACCTGCTCGGCCTGCTCGGCCGGCTCGAAATTGCGGTGGATGACGCCCATGCCGCCCGCCTGCGCCATCGCGATCGCCATCTGGTGCTCGGTGACCGTGTCCATCGCCGCGCTCAGGATCGGCAGATTGAGCTCGATGTCTTTGGTGACCCGGCTGCGGATGCTGACCTCGGTGGGCAGCACGTCGGAGCGCGCCGGCTGCAGCAGCACGTCGTCGAACGTCAGCGCCGCATCGCCGGTGATGGATGTAATGATTTTCGCCAAGGACGCGCCCTTCCGTCTTGCTTCAGAAAACAGGAAGCCCGCGCCGGCGACTCGGTCGCTCGCGCGGGTTGGCGAGGGTCATTATCATCGGCCCCGGCAAATGCAAAGGGCGGATCCACGCTTGCTTGGCGGCAGCGGCATAGTACGGTCCGCCCGCAAATTTGGGACCGCCACCCGGAGGCCAACGTGATTTCAACAGCAATAATCTACGATTGCGAGTTCCTGACCAACGAGACGTCGCCGCGTCGTTTCTGGTGCGGCCCGATGGATCCCGACCCCGTCATCGCGCAGATCGGAGCGGTGAAGCTTTCCCTCACCGGCAATTTCGACATCGAGGATACGGTCAGCCTGTACGTCGCGCCGGTCGACAGGTACGGCGCACCCTACGCGCTGGACCCGTTCTTTACCGAACTGACCGGCATCACCGAAGACGACATCGCACGAGAGGGCAAACCGCTCGCGGAGGCACTTCGGCTCGTCGACACTTTCGCCGACGGCGCGAAATTCTGGTCGTGGGGGAAGGACGAATTCAACATGGTGGCGATCAGCTGCTACGTGGCTGGGATACCCGCCAGCATCCCCGCGGCGAGGTTCGACAATGCCTGCAAGCTCATCCGCAAGGCGGGGATGCCGCCCGAGGATATGAACACCGTCCGCAGCAACACGGTGGCCGACTACTACAAGCTCGATCACCCGCCCCTCAGGGGCCATGACGCCCTTGGCGACGCGCTCTCGGTCGCCTACGCCCTTCAGCATTTGCTGAGAATTGGTTCACTGGTGACCAGCGACTTTGCCGGCGACGACTAGGCCATCAGGCGGCTTCCGTCGCCTCCAGCTCGCCGAGCAGCTTTTGCACCCGGTCGATGTTCTCGAGGTGGCGCTCTTCGACCACGAAGCTGATCGTCATGTAATCGCGCCCGGGGCAGAAGGTGCTGATGTTGGTCGACTGGTGGAAGGCGCCGCAATAGATCGGCTCCATCATCCAGTCGGTCAGCGGGCCCATGGTGCGGTGCGGCGGCACCAGCGTCAGCACCATGTCGCTCGTCGCTCCCTGCAGGCGCCAGACCTTGTCGTTGATCATCCACGGGAAGCGGCGGCTCAGATTGCGCAGCGACCGCATCATGGCGAGGATCGTCAACTGGAACCTCGTGATGTCCTTGTCCTCGCTGGCGCCCATCTCCGCATCCACGCCCTTGGCGTAAGTCACGAAATCCGGCGAGAAGGAGAACCGCGCCTCGAGCGCGCGGACCCGGAAGAAATCATCGTCCGATGCCGTCCGCTTGGTGTCGAGCATCGTATAGGCCGCGGTGACCACCTTTTCCTTAAGTCGGCGATCCTTTTCGGAATGGAGTGCGTAGGTCACGAGCGCGAAGTACAGCGAGCGCTGGCGGATGCCCAGCTTGTTGGCCAGCGCGCGCACGCGGTGCCGCGAGATCGCGAGCGTGCGGTAATGGAGCTGGCGCTCGGGCGCATTCATCAGGTTGCCGGCAATCGAATAGACCCAGGCCATCATCGTGCCGCGGAAGCCCTGCCGGAAGCGCTTGAAAGCGCGCTCGGTCTTGCCCTTGTCCGACTGGATGCCGTGATTGGCGGTCTGCGAGCGGGTCAGCAATGCCGCATCCGAACCCTCCATCAGGCAGTGGGCCGAGCGCACCTGGATGATCGACATACGGCCCTCGGCGTCCGGACCGTTCTTGAGATTGGCGACCATCACCCGGAACAGCGGTAGCTCCGGATGATCGAACAGGTCCTGGCTCGCCGACAGCCATTTGTCGGGATAGCCCTCGAAGCTCTCGACCTCCTCCACCGAGGTGATCTCCTCGAGGATACGCTGGGGAAACGGATAGCCCGGCTGCGCGCCCTTGAAGCCGTGCGTCAGCTGGGGAGCCAGCGACACCATCTTGGCCACGAGGTCCTGCAGCATCTTGTCATCGAATCGCGACTTCGAGAATGCGGTGAAGAACACCGTGTCCCTGCCGGCCAGCAGGAACCACTGGAAATCGGTGAACAGGGCGTACGGGTTCGCCTTGACCGCCTCGGCCGCATATTCGAGCGCAACGGCGTTTTCGGACGCAAAACTGGAGGACGAGAAGCTTTTCATGGAGCGTTTCTATGGGGTGTTTGAGCCGATTTGACACAGTTTTTGCTCAAGGAGCAACTGGTCAGGCAGGACTGCCTTAACGCGGAAAATTTGACCGGGTTTCCCGCATTTTGTGGCGCGGCGGCGCCTGCGCGGCATTGTCACGGGGCAGATTGCAGCCTATCCCCGGTCCGTACTCCGGCGTCCTCCCGCCCCCATTCACAATTGATCCGCATTACTCCGCTCGTTTTGGCCGTCGCGCTGTTCATGGAAAACATGGACTCGACCGTCATTGCGACCTCCCTGCCCGCCATCGCGGAGGATATCGGGACCAGCCCCATCGCGCTCAAACTGGCCCTGACGGCGTATTTCGTGGCGCTCGCGATCTTCATCCCGCTTTCCGGATGGATGGCCGACCGGTTCGGCTCGACCAGCGTGTTCCGTGCCGCCATCGCGGTCTTCATGGTCGGCTCGATCTGCTGCGCGTTTTCGCACTCGCTCGAAACCTTCGTGATGTCGCGCTTCCTCCAGGGCGTCGGCGGCTCGATGATGACGCCCATCGCGCGGCTCGTGCTGCTGCGCGCCACGCCACGCAACGAGCTGGTCGCGGCGACGGCCTGGCTCACCATTCCCGGCCTCATCGGCCCGCTGACCGGACCGCCGGTCGGCGGCTTCTTCACCACCTATCTCAGCTGGCACTGGATCTTCTGGATCAATATCCCGATCGGGGTGATCGGCATCATCGCCGCCACCAAGTTCCTGCCGCCCCCCGAGCCGCGCACCCCGCGTCCCATCGACCTCCCCGGCTTCGCGATGACCTCGGTCGCCTTCGCCGGAACCATCTTCGGACTGTCCGTTGTCAGCCTGCCCGCTATCCCCGTCGCCGCGGGCTATGGGGCCATGGCGGCAGGCGCCGTGGCCGGCCTGATCTATTTGTGGCACGCGCGGCGGACAGAATTTCCACTGCTCGATCCCAGGCTCTTCCAGAACCGCTATTTCCGCACGGCCATGCTGGGCGGCATGTTCTTTCGCATCGGCATCGGCGCATTCCCGTTCCTCATGCCCCTGATGCTGCAGCTCGTCTTCGGGCTGTCGCCTTTCGAATCGGGGCTGACCACCTTCGTTTCGGCGTTCGGCGCGATCTTGAGCAAGTTCGTCGCCGAGCGGCTCTATGCGCGCTTCGGCTTCCCGCGCATGCTGACGGCAAGCGCGATCCTCGGCAGCGTCTTCCTCGCCATCAACGGCGTGTTCACGCCCGAGACGCCGCACCTGCTGCTGATGTTCCTGCTGTTCATCGGCGGCCTCATGCGGTCGTTCTTTTTCACCGGCCTCAATGTGTTCGGCTACGCCGATATCGACGAGGCCGAAGCGAGCCAGGCCACCGCCATCACCGCCGTGCTGCAGCAGATATCGGTCGCGCTCGGGGTCGCCCTGGGAGGCGGGCTGCTCGAAGTCGCCTCGGCCATGCACGGGGGACCGCCGACCCTGGGGGATTTCCACATCGCCTGGTTCGGCGTCGCGGCGGTTGCCTCGATCAGCACGATCTTCTTTGCCCGCCTGCCGCCTGACGCGGGCCAGCACATGTCGGGCCACAAGCCCACGCCCCTCCCCGCCAAGTCCGAGACGGCCGTCTGATGAATTCGCGGATCGTACCGCTGATCCTGGCGGTCGCCCTGTTCATGGAGAACATGGATTCCACCGTCATTGCGACGTCGCTTGCGGTGATCGCGCACGACATCGGCACCGAGCCGGTGGCGCTCAAGCTCGCGCTCACGACCTACCTCGTGGCGCTTGCGATCTTCATCCCGATCTCGAGCTGGATGGCCGACAGGTTCGGCGCCCGCACGGTCTTTCGCTGGGCCATCGTCGTGTTCATGGTGGGCTCGGTCTGCTGCGCCGCCTCCAATTCGCTCCTCACCTTCGTGCTGTCGCGCTTCCTGCAGGGCGTGGGCGGCGCGATGATGACGCCGGTCGCGCGCCTCGTCCTCGTCCGCGCCACGCCGCGCAACCAATTGGTCGACGCGATGGCGTGGCTCTCGATCCCCGGCCTGATCGGTCCGATCCTGGGGCCGCCCATCGGCGGCTTCATCACCACCTATCTCAGCTGGCACTGGATCTTTCTGATCAATGTGCCGATCGGCATCATAGGCATCGTGCTGGTCGGCATCTTCCTGCCGGAGTGGCACCGCAACGAGCCGCGGCGGATGGATTTCGTCGGCTTCTGCCTCGCAGGCACCGCCTTTGCCGGCTGGGTGTTCGGCATCTCGGTCATCACCCTGCCCGCTCTGCCGGTGAGTTTCGGGATCGGGACACTCGCGGCCGGCACGTTGGCGGCCTTCGCCTATCTCTGGCATTACCGGCGCACCGAATTTCCGCTGCTCGATCTGCGCGTCTTCCGGCTGCCGATCTTTCGCGCCACCATGATCGGCGGCACGCTCTTCCGGCTCGGCACCGGCGCCATGCCCTTCCTCTTCCCGCTGATGCTGCAGTTGAGCTTCGGGCTCAATCCGTTCCAGACCGGCACCGTGACCTTCGCCAGTGCCGTGGGCGCCTTTACGGCCAAGTTCGTTGCCGAACCGATCATCCAGCGCATCGGTTTTCGCACGACGCTGATCTGGTCGACGGTGGGCACGCTGCTGGGGGTCATCGGCATGGGGCTCTACGCCCCGCAGACCCCGGTCTGGCTGATCATGAGTTTTCTCGTCATGACCGGCTTCGTCCAGTCGGTATGGTGGACCTCGACCAACGCCTTCTACTTCGCCGATGTCGAGGACAAGGACGCCGGCCAGGCCAATGTGTTGAGCCAGGTGGGCATCCAGCTCTCCCTCGCCTTCGGCGTGGCGCTCGGTGGCAGTGCGCTCGAACTCTTCCGGCAGAGTCACGGCGGTTCATCGACCCTGTTCGACTTCCACCGCGCCTTCTATGTGATCGCGGCGGTGGGCTTCCTCGCCGTCATCGTCTTCGCCCGCCTCCCCCGCTCTGCCGGCAGCAACATCAGCGGCCACGGCGGCGGTGCCGGCGGGCACTGAGCGGGCCTAGCCCTTGAACCCCTTGGCGACGAGATAGCTCTCGGCGCTCCCCTGCCGCGAGGCCGGGGGCTTGGCGTGCAGCGTCGTGGTAAAATGCCGTTTCAGTGTGTGCAGAAGCTCATGCTCGGTGCCACCCTGGAACACCTTCGCCACAAACGTCCCGCCCGGCGCCAGCACATTGATCGCGAAATCGGCGGCCAGTTCCACCAGCTGCATGATCCGGAGATGGTCCGTCGCGCGGTGCCCGGTGGTCGGCGCCGCCATGTCCGACAGCACGACGTCCGGCTTGTGGCCCCCCAGCGCTTCGATCAGCGCGTCCGGCGCATCGGCATCGTTGAAATCCTTCTTGAGCAGGATAACGCCCTCAATCGGGTCCATGTCGAGAAAGTCGATCCCCACCACCCGCGGCTCTTCGGCGGTCGTTCCCACGATCTGCGCCGCAACGATGCTCCAGCCACCGGGCGCCGCGCCGAGATCCACCACGCGCTGCCCCTTGTGCAGCAGCTTATAGCGCTCGTTGAGCTCGATCAGCTTATACGCGGCACGCGAGCGATAGCCCTCGGCCTTCGCCTTGGCCACATAGGGGTCGTTGAGCTGGCGCTGCAGCCACAGCGTCGAGCCGATCTTGCGGCCCTTGCTGGTCTTCACCCGCACCTTGAGGTCGCGGTCCGACTTGCGGCCCGTGCCGCCGCCCATATTGGTGGTTTTGACCATCAGCGCCGTCCCATCGTTTGACGGCGCGAGCTGCCGCGGTCCTCATCGATCAGCGAAATCAATATGCCTTCACGCAGGCCGCGATCGGCCACGCGCACGCGCTCGGTCGGCCATTCGCGGCGAATCGCCTCGAAGATCGCGCAACCGGGCAGCACCAGATCCGCGCGGTCGCGGCCGATGCAGGGATGGGCCACGCGCCGGTCGAAGTTCATGGCCAGCAGCGCCTTCATGGTCGCGTCCACATCGCCGCGGCTCATCCACAGTCCATCGACCTTCTGGCGCTCATAGCGCTCGAGCCCGAGGTGCAGACCCGCGAGCGTCGTCACCGTGCCGGAGGTTCCGATCAAATGCACCGGGTGTTCGGCGATCATCTGTTTCAGCTTCCCGCGTCCTTTGAACTCGCGCAGATGGCCCGCCACATAGGCCACCATTGCCTCGAACGTCTCGCCGGTGACGTCGACGCCCCCGAAGCGTTCCGCGATCGAGACCACCCCCACGGGCAGCGACTGCCACGAGCGGATCGAGGCCGACATGCGCCCCTGCCGGCGCGGCCGGCCGCCGCGAAAATCGAGCCAGGCCAGCTCGGACGAACCGCCCCCGATATCGAACATCAGCGCGCCCGCGCTCGCCTCCTCGATCAGGTCGGCGCAACCGGTCACCGCGAGCGAGGCTTCGGTCTGCCGGTCGACGATTTCGAGGTCCATGCCCAGTTCGGCCTTCACCCGCGCCACGAACTCGGCGCCGTTGCTGGCGGCGCGGCACGCTTCCGTCGCGATCAGCCGCATCCGCGCCGGCTCGTGCTCGCGCAGCTTGTTGCGGCACTGCCTGAGCGCCTCGATGGTGCGCTCCATGGCGGCATCCGAAAGCCGGCCGGTGGCCGAGAGCCCCTCGCCCAGCCGCACGATGCGGGTGAACCCGTCGAGCACGCGGAAGCTGCGGTCGTGCGGGCGGGCGATCAGCAGGCGGCAATTGTTCGTGCCGAGGTCGAGCGCGGCATAAACCGGCCCGCGCGTCCGCCGGCATGGCGTGGGGGCGTTGCCCCGCCTGTCCGCAGCGCCCCGTGGGCCAAATGCCCTCTCCGGTGCGGCTGGCCGCGGCGCCCCGGCCTCGGCCTCGCGCGCGCCCGAAGGCGCGTCTGCGGCGGCGGGTCGATCATCTTCGACCACGGAAGTCTCTTTCCTGCGCGGTCGCCCGCCGAAGCCGGCAGCGCCCGGGCGCAGATGTTTCATACGTCACGGCGACCCTAGTTCAGCCCGCCGCGGCCTGTCAAAAGCAAAGCGCCCCGGGGGTTAAGCCGGGGCGCTCGGAAATTGCCGGGACAGCCGGTCAGATCCGGGTCAGCTGGTAGGTCTGGCAGATGATGCCCGAGCAGCCCTTGAGCGTCATGTAGTTCTTGCTCACCAGCGTCATCTTGCCGTCATAGGCTTTGCCGTCGAACACCAGGTTGCCGCGCCATTCATTGCCGTCGGTCTGTTCGGCGCCGCGCACGACATATTTGTTCAGCACGGCGAGGTTCTTGTCGGTGCGCTGGTCGTCGCGCAGCCACACCAGCTTGGCGCAAAGCTCGCCGCCATCGCCGCAGGCGGTGACCCGGTAACGGGCCTCGCCCGAGGTCACTTCCCATGAGCCGACGGGGGTCGCGGACGCCGCCAGCGCCGGTGCGACGGAGAAAGCGGCAAAGCACAGGGCGGCCGCCCATTTGAGGGTGCGTGTCATCGTCAATCCTATAAGGGCCGGCAGCACCGGCACGATTTGGGGGTTGGTGGGAAGGAGCTCGACGCCGCCACATCCCGCCGGGGGCACGCCCCCGACTCTTCGAGTGCTCAAATGGGCACGAAATGGGGCGATGCAATGGCGAGGGGATTACGAAATGGTCACGAGCGTGGGGGCAGGCGCTGGCTGGGGAACCTGGATTCGAACCAAGATTGACGGAGTCAGAGTCCGCTGTTCTACCGTTGAACTATTCCCCAATGCCGGGCCGGGCCGTCGCGCATGGTGGAACGCCGCGAGAATGGGGCCTCGGTACGCCGGCCCCTGCGCGTTCGGGGTGGCTTTTAGCGGCAATCAAGCGGGCGATCAACAGCCAAGAGCGCCGGATTCGGCGCCAGTCCTTGCGCCCTGCCCCGCGCAAAAACAAAGTCGTCGCAACTATTTGGTAGAATTGGACGGCCGATCCAAACTTGGGCTTTCTTTTCGTCACCCCGCCTGAATTAATCGGAGTGCAACGCCGCAGGGCGTTGGTCGGCCGAAGCCCTGACAGGCCGGTGCACCAATTGTCGGGGACTAGGGGGAACAGCATGCAGACCAGCATTAGACTGCTCGCTGCCGCGGCGATCGCGGCTTTTACCAGCGGGGCCGCGGCCCTCGACGAGGTCACCTTCGGGACGGACTGGCTCGCTCAGGCCGAGCATGGCGGCTACTACCAGGCGGTCGCCGACGGCACCTATGAGAAGTACGGGCTCAAGGTCACGATTCGCCCCGGCGGTCCGCAGAACGCCAACCGGGCGCTCCTGACGGGCGGCCAGGTGCAGTTCTACATGGGCGGCATGGTGCAGGCGTTCGACGCGGCGCAGGAAGGAATCCCGACGCTCACGCTCGCGGCGATCTTCCAGAAATCCCCCTCGGTGCTGCTGGCGCACCCCGATGCCGGCTTCAAGACGCTCGACGACCTCGCGGGCGCCAGCAGATACATCCTCGGCAAGGATGGCTACATCACCTATTTCCGCTGGCTGCAGCGGCGCAATCCGGAGTTCGCCGACGAGAAATACGAGCCCTACACGTTCAATTCGGCGGCGTTCATCGCCGACCCTCGGGCCATCCAGCAGGGTTTTTTGACCTCCGAGCCGTACCAGATCGAGCATGAGGCCGGCTGGGCGCCCGCGGTGTTCCTCCTCGCCGACAATGGCTACCTCACCTACGCCACCACCATCGAGGTGATGCGGCCCTGGTACGAGGAGCACAAGGACATCGCCCGCCGCTTCGTCGAAGCCTCCATCATCGGCTGGTACAACTACCTCTACGGCGACAACAGCGCGGCCAACGCGCTGATCAAGGCCGACAATCCGGAAATGACCGACGGCCAGCTCGCCTATAGCCTCAGCAAACTCAAGGAGTACGGCATCGTCGTTTCGGGCGATGCGGCGGACAAGGGGATCGGCTGCATGACCGATGCACGCTGGCAGGCGGCCTATCAGCAATTCGTGGATGTCGGGCTGTTCTCGCCTGATGTCGATATCACCAAGGCCTACTCCACCGAGCTCGTCTGCCACGGCCTTGGCAAAGAGCTCGCGAAGTAATCATCTAGCGCGCGCGGCGCGTCCGCTGCCGCGCGTCCCACGAGATCGCCATTGACAGAGCAACCTCTCACCGAGTCCTCGAGCATTGTCCGCCGGGCCTCCGGAGGGACGGTCGTTGTCATGGATGGCGTGTCGAAGATCTTCTCGAACGGCACGCTGGCGCTCAAGGACATGTCGCTCAGCGTGAAGCGCGGCGAGTTCGTGAGCCTGCTCGGCCCCTCGGGCTGCGGCAAGTCGACGGCCCTGCGCATCATCGCAGGCCTGAGCGTACCCAGTTCCGGCACCATCGACTGGCCCGCCAGCCGGCTCGACAGCAAGGGCCTGCCGCAGGGCGAGATCGGCTTCGTCTTCCAGGAGCCGACGCTGCTCCCTTGGGTCACGGTCGCCGGCAACGTGTACCTGCCGCTCAAGCTGCAGGGCGTGGCCAGGTCCGCCGCCCAACCGCGCGTCACCGCAACGCTCGAGGCCGTCGGCCTTGCCGACTTCGCGGGCGCCTACCCGCGCGAATTGTCGGGCGGCATGAAAATGCGCGTCTCCATCGCGCGCGCGCTGGTGACCCAGCCCAAGCTGCTGCTGATGGACGAACCCTTCGCCGCGCTCGACGAGATCACGCGCCAGAAGCTCAACGACGACGTGCTGCGCCTCTGGCGCCAGTCCGGCATCACGGTGATCTTCGTCACGCACTCGGTCTTCGAGAGCGCCTACCTGTCGAGCCGCATCGTCGTGATGAAGCCGAGGCCCGGCCAGGTCCACACCGAGCTCGACGTCGACCTCCATGCGGAGCGCGACGCCAACTACCGCACGTCCGAAGACTACCGGGCGACCACCGACCGGGTCTCACGCGCACTGCAACAGGCCATCGAGCTTGGGGGCGGCGATGTCCGGCACTGACCTGCCAGCCGCCCCGCCGCGGATATCGCGGACCGAGCACGTCCTGCGTGTCGCCGTTCCGTTGGCGATGATCGTCCTCGCCGTCATCGCCTGGCACCTGGTCGTCACCCTCAACCAGATCCCGCGCTACATCCTCCCGAGCCCGGCCGACGTGGCGCAGTCGCTCTACAAGGATCGCGCGATCCTCTTCCCCGCCCTGCTGGTGACGCTGAAGATCACCTTCACGGCTCTCGCGCTGGCGCTCGTGGGTGGCGTGGCGATGGCGATCCTTCTCGTCCAGAGCAAATGGATCGAGCTCGCGCTCTTCCCCTATGCAGTGATCCTGCAGGTCACCCCGATCATCGCCATCGCGCCGCTGCTGCTGATCTACACCGACACGCAGACCGCCCTGCTCGTCTGCGCCTTCCTCGTCGCGTTCTTCCCCATCCTCTCCAACATGGTCGCGGGCCTCAAAAGCGTCGATCACAACCTGCTCGACCTGTTCGACCTCTATGGCGCCTCGCGCCTCCAGGCGCTGGTCCACCTCAAGATCCCCGCCGCGATGCCCTACTTCATGGCCGGCCTCAGGATTGGCGGCGGCCTCGCATTGATCGCCGCGGTGGTCGCCGAATTCGCCGCCGGCAGCGCGGGACAAGGCGCGGGTCTCGCCTTCCGCCTGCTTGAATCGCAGTACCGGCTCAACATGCCGCGCCTCTTCGCCGCGCTGATCCTGTTGACCAGTACCGGCATCGCGATCTTCGGGCTGACGTCGCTGATCGCCTGGCTGGCACTCCATCGCTGGCACGAGAGCGCCGTGCGGCGGGAGAACTGATGCCCACTCTGCGCAACGCCTCCGTGCCCTCAGCCCTGATGGGGCGTCCCGGCGGTGATATCGAGCGCGTGGATATTACTATCGTCGAGGGGAGGATCGCCGATCTCGCGCCGCACGTTGCCGGCGAGGGCCGCGACCTCGATGGTGGCCTCGTGCTTCCCGCCTTCGCCGACATCCATACGCATCTCGACAAGGCGCATATCTGGACCCGCCGGCCCAATCCTGACGGCACCTGGGAGAGCGCCCGTATCGCCATGATCGAGGACAGGCGAGAGAGCGTGTCCCCCGCCGACATCAAGCGCCGGATGGAATTCGCCCTGCGCGCGGCCTATGCCCACGGCACCGTCGCGATCCGTACCCATCTCAATGCCGATCCTCCGGATCATCGTTCTATATGGGAGGTGTTCGGCGAGCTGCGCGACCAATGGGTGGGCCGCATCGAACTGCAGGCCGTCACCTTGCTGGGCCCGGACACGCTCCTCGATGCAGCGGCGCTCGACGACGCGGCCCGGATCACGAAGGCGCTCGGCGGCATACTCGGTGGCGCTGTGCGCGATTTCGGGCAGTCCCGCGAGGCCATGCGCAAGGTGGCGGAGAAGGCCGGCGAATTCGGCCTCGATCTCGATCTTCACGCCGACGAGAGTCTCAACCCCGCATCGCACGCGCTGGAGGACCTCGCCGATACCCTCATCGAGACCGGCTATGACGGGCGCGCCGTTGCCGGGCATTGCTGCGCCCTCGCGGCCCAGGACGAGTCAACGCAGAAGCGCACGATCGACAAGGTGGCGCGCGCCGGCATCGCCATCGTCTCGCTGCCGATGTGCAATCTCTACCTGCAGGATCGCAGCCCCGGTAGCGTCACGCCCATGCGCCGCGGCGCCACGCTCGTGCATGAGTTTCGCGCCGCCGGGGTCCCCGTCGCGCTCGGCTCCGACAACGCGCGCGATCCCTTCTACGCCTATGGCGATCTCGACATGCTCGAGGTGCTGCGCGAGGGCACGCGCATCCTCCATCTCGATCATCCGCTGGACAGCGCGTGGTCGTGGGCACGCAGTGTGAGCGTCGATGCAGCCGCGATCGCCGGCTTCAGCCATCGCGCCGGGATCGCGGTCGGTGCGCCCGCCGACCTGCTTCTGTTTCGGGCCCGCGACTGGACGGAGTTGCTGTCCCGTCCGCAATCGGACCGCGTGGTGCTGCGCAACGGCGTTGCGATCGACACCACCCTGCCCGACTATCGCGAACTCGACGACCTCATGGCGCCGTAGCGCGCGGTCACACGACCTTTGCCTTGCGCATGAATTCGGGCCGGTCCCACGCGCGCGCCGCCATCACCTCCGCGAGAATCTCCGCCGCGCGGAAGACGTCCTCGAAACGCAGATAGAGCGGCGTCAGTCCGAACCGCATGATGTCGGGCTGGCGGAAGTCCCCGATCACTCCGCGCGCGATCAGCGCCTGCATGATCGCGTAACCCTGTTCGTGCCGCAGCGACACCTGCGTGCCGCGCCTTAGCGGATCTCGCGGCGTCAGCAACTCGAAATCCCCGCAGCGCTGTTCGATTTCGCCCGCGAGCAGATCGAACAGCGCGTCCGCCTTCACCTTCACCGCGGCGAGGTCGACACCTTCGAAAGCGTCGAGCGCCGCGTCGAGCGCGCTCATCGAGATCACCGGCGGGGTCCCGACGCGCAGCGCGTCGATCCCCTCGGCCGGCCGGTACTCCGCCGCGAACTCGAACGGCGCCGCGTGCCCCAGCCATCCCGTGAGCGGTTGCGACAGCCCGGGCAGATGCCGCGGGGCAACATAGGCGAAGGCCGGCGCACCCGGCCCGCCGTTCAGATATTTGTAGCCGCACCCCACGGCGAAATCGGCGTCGGCCCCCGTGAGATCGACCGGAAACGCCCCGGCGGAATGGCAGAGATCCCAGATCACCAGCGCGCCCGCTGCGTGGGCCCGCGCCGTGACCTCGCGCATGTCGTGCCGCGCGCCGGTCCGGTAGTTGACCTCGGTCACCAGCACCACGGCGACATCACTCGCAATCTCACTGAGGTCGCCCACCCGCAGCTCGCGCCCGGCCATCGCAGCAAAGCCCTGCGCCATGTAGCGGTCGGTCGGAAAATTGTCGGCCTCGGTGAGGATCGCGCCCGGCCCCGCCTTCCCGGCCGCGAGCGCCAGCTGCTTGAAGATGTTGACCGACGTCGAATCCGCGGCGATGACCGTCCCCGGCGCTGCCCCGATCAGCGGCGCGATCTTGTTGCCCACGCGCCGTGGCAGGTCGATCCAGTCGTGGACGTTCCAGCTGGTGATGAGGTCGCGGCCCCATTGCTGGCCGACGACCTCGGCGGTCCGCGCCGCGACCGATTTCGGCAGTGCACCCAGCGAATTGCCGTCGAGATAGATGACGCCTTCGGGGATCGCGAAGCGGTCGCGGAACAGGGCAAGCGGGTCGGCGCGGTCGAGCGCCCGGGCATCGGCGAGGTTCATGCGGCGATCTTCCCGGCCCGCATGGGATTTGTCGATAGACACGACGCCCCAGCCGACCTAAACCCCCGGCAACTCACGGAAACGGTGCCATGGCCGACCAGCTCATCGATCTCATGCTTCAGGCTGCCCGGGCGGCCGCCGCCGAGATCATGGACGTCTATCTCGACGAGTTCGACGTCTACCATAAGCTCGACGGATCCCCGGTGACCCTCGCCGACCAGCGCGCCGAGAAGGCCATCCTCAATATCCTTGCGACGAGCGGCCTGCCCTACCTCGCCGAGGAGAGCGTCTCCAATGGCGACGAGCCGGCGCCCGGCGACCGCTTCTGGTGCATCGATCCGCTCGACGGCACCAAGGAGTTCCTCAAGCGCAATGGCGAGTTCACCGTCAACATCGCGCTCATCGAGCAGGGGCGCGCGACGCAGGGCGTCATCCTCGCCCCCGCCTCCGGCGCAACCTATATCGGCGGCCCGGACGGCGCGTTCGAGATCGACTACCGTAACGATCGCCGCCCCATCCGGACCAACCCCAACCATCCCATGAAGGTCGTCGCTTCCCGCTCGCACGGCCACGAGGCCCTCCGCACCTTTTGCGACTCCTTCCAGATCGTCGAGGACGTGTCGGTCGGCTCGTCGCTGAAGTTCTGCCTGCTCGCCCGCGGGGACGCGCAGCTCTACCCCCGCTTCACCCCCACCTGCGAGTGGGATACCGCCGCCGGCCAGGCGATCCTCGAAGCCGCAGGCGGAGCGGTCGTCTTCCTCGACGGTAAACCCATGACCTACGGGCGTGGCGGGGACCACCTCAACCCCAACTTCCTCGCGGCCGCCAGCCCCGAGCTCGCCCAGCGCGGCGCCGCCGCCATGCAAAAAGCCCTCGGCACCGCCTGATCGTCACAAGACCGCATTAACTGCGCATGGCTTACATGCGCGCGACGCGCTTGTAGTGAATCCGGTGTGCGTATATAGGCCCGGCATATTCTTGTCCGGCATATGCGACAGGGAATTGCGTCGTGAACGTCCGTACCATCTGCCTCGCCATCCTTTATGAGGGCGAATCAACGGGTTACGAGATCCGAAAGCTCTCGGTGGAAGGGGAATATTCCTATTTCATCGATGCCAGCTTCGGCGCGATTTATCCTGCGCTGCAGAAACTGGAAGCCGACGGGCTGGTCACCTCGCGGATCGAGCAGCAGGACGGCAAGCCCGCCAAGAAGATTTACGTCATCACCGAGCTGGGCCGCCGCGAGTTCGTCAACTCGCTGTTCGAGCAGCTTGGCGAAGACGAATACCGCAGCGAATTCCTGCTCTTCGCACGCTTCGCTGATGAACTGCCGCAATCGCTGGTGCAATTGCGACTCACCGAAAGACTCGCCGCGCTGGATCGCGCCATCGCCGAGATGGACCGGCTCGCGAGCAACCATAACCGTCCCGCCGATCGCTGGATAATCGACTACGGCCGATCTTGTATGACCTTCGCGCGTGACCATATCGAAGCCCACATGGGCGAACTGATTGCGATGGCGCGGCCCGATGCCGCCGCTGCCGCGGAATAGAGGGCATTTCCCCACAATGCGTGCAATTTACTCATACGGCGTCGCGCTGATCATTGTTCTTGCGCTTGCCGTCTGGATGGCGACCGGCGTTCTCGTCACCGGCGGCAAAGGTCCAGGCAATGGCGAGCGGCCGATCGTTTCGCTGGTCGATGGCGGCGAGGGCCCCCTCACCAGTGCGATCGAGGAGTCGGGCATCAACGAGCATGCCGTGCAGGAAGGGCATGTCGACCCGCATCTCACCATTGCCGAGCGCAACTCCGAGCCGGGCGGCGGCGGCGAGAGCAAGCCGCGCTCGGTCCGCATCGAAATCGTGACCGCCAAGAACATGCCCATCGAGGTTCCGCTGCGGGGCCGCACGAAGGCCAAGTCCTCGGTCAGCGTCGTCGCGCAGACGTCGGGCACCGTGCAGTCGGTCCCCGTGACCAAAGGGCAGTCGGTGAAGGCCGGCGACACGCTCTGCGTGCTCGACCAGGGGGCGCGCAAGCTCGCCGTCGACCAGGCGCAGGCCGCGCTCGATCAGGCGCAGACCGCCTACAATTCGAACCTCGAGCTCGTGAAGAAGGGCGTCGCGCCCGCCAACACCACGCTCGCTGTCGAGGCGCAGCTCAAGGGTGCCCAGGCCGCGTTGCAGAACGCGCAGCTCGAGCTCGAACGCACCACCATCAAGACCGACGTCGACGGCGTCGTGCAGGATCCGCTTGCGACCGTGGGCACCATGCTCGCGGCAGGCCAGCCCTGCGCGACCGTCGTACAGCTCGACCCGATGCAGTTCATCGCTTCGGTTCCCGAGGCCCGCATCAGCTACGCCAAGCTCGGCCTCAAGGCAGACGTCACGACCATCACGGGCGACAAGGCCGAAGGCACGGTCACCTACATCTCCGCCACGGCGGACGATGCGACCCGTTCCTTCCCTATCGAGATTGATCTGCCCAACCCCGACAGGAGCCTCCGCGACGGCGTCACCGCCGAAGCCGTCGTCAATGTCGGTACGGCACCGGTCCACGTCCTGCCGCAATCGGTGTTGACGCTGGACGACGATGGCGTCCTCGGCGTCCGCACCGTGGAGAGCGGCAACAAGGTCGCCTTCCATCCGGTGACCATCATCAAGGACACCCGCGACGGTGTCTGGGTGGTGGGCCTGCCGTTCAAGGTCAATGTGATTACCGTCGGACAGGAGTTCGTCCAGCCCGGCCAGATCGTCGATGCAAAGACTGCTGACGGGGAGCCCGCTGCCACATGATGAACTTCCTTGAGCGCATCCTGCGCATGCCGAGGGTCGTCCTCACGGTCATGGCCCTGCTGCTGTTCGCCGGCGGCATCAGCTACATGTCGTTGCCCAAGGAGAGCTTCCCGGCGATCGACATTCCGTACTTCTACGTCTCGGTGAGCCAGACCGGCGTTTCGCCCGCTGACGCCGAGCGCCTGCTCGCCAAGCCCATCGAAGACCGCGTCAAGGAAGTCGAGGGCCTGGTCAATTACACCACGACCTCGACCACCGGGCACGCCTCCGTCTTTCTCGAATTCGACGTCAACGTCGACGGCGACAAGGCCCTCTCCGATATCCGCGCCGCCGTCGACGGCGTGAGCGGCGAGCTGCCCACCGATGCCACGACGCCGACCGTGAACGAGATTTCCTTCTCGGGCTTCCCCTCGATCAACGTGGCCGTCTATGGCGACGTGCCCGAGCGCGCGCTGGTCCAGAACGCCAAAGCCCTGCAGGAAGAACTCGAAAAGCTTCCCGACGTGCAGTCGGTCTCGATCTCGGGTTCGCGCGACGAAGTCCTCGCGGTCACCATCGACCTCAACCGGCTCGACGCCTACAACCTGACCGCCGCCCAGCTGTTCGACGCGCTCGCCAAGAACAACATGGTGGTTGCGGGCGGTACGCTCGACACCGGCCAGGGTTCGTTCAACGTCGAAGTCCCCGGCCTCATCACCACGGCGCAGGACGTCTACAACCTGCCGCTCAAGACCGTGGGCGACACCGTCGTCACCTTCGGAGACGTGGCAACGATCACGCGCACCTTCGAGGACGCGACGACCTACGCCAACGTCAACGGCTCACCCGCCATCACGCTGGGCGTCATCAAGAAGCTCGGCACCAACGTCATCACGGTGTCGGACGAAGTGCGCCGCGTGACCACCGAGGTCACTGCCGACTGGCCGCAGGGTGTGCAGCACTCCTTCCTTCTCGACCAGGCCGAAAGCACCAAGCAGCTCTTCCGCTCGCTTGAAGCCGCCGTGCTCACCGCGGTTGCTCTCGTGCTCATCACCTGCGTCGCGACCCTGGGCTGGCGCGCCGCCATCATGATCGGCCTTTCCATCCCGATCTCGTTCATGATCGCCTTCCTCGTCGTGAACATGCTGGGCATGACCATCAACATGATGATCATGTTCGGGCTGGTGCTCGCGGTGGGCGTGCTCGTCGACGATCCCATCGTGGTCGTCGAGTATGCCGAGCGAAAGCTGCAGGAAGGCATCAGCAAGAAAGAGGCCTTCATCCTCGCGGCGCGCAAGATGTTCGTGCCGGTGGTCTCGGCCACCTTCACCACCCTGGGGGCCTTCATCCCGCTCCTCTTCTGGCCGGGCATCATCGGCAAGTTCATGAGCTACCTGCCGATCATCGTCATCGTGGTGATGTGCGCCTCGCTCCTTTCGGCGCTCGTCTTCATGCCGATCATCGGCTCGTTCATCGCCAAGTCGCATGTCGACCCGGTCGAGAAGGCCAAGGCCGATATCGTCATGTATCCCGACAAGTTCGACATGAAGAAGGTCGGCGGCCTCACCGGCATCTATGTCCGCTTCATGTCGCGCCTGCTGCATTATCCGCTGGTGACCCTGCCCATCGGGTTCGCGATCGTTGTTGGGATCTTCATCGCCTACGGCATGGCGAACGTCCGCAGCGAAGCCTTCCCCGCTTCCGAGCCCGAATACGGTACCGTGAACGTCATCGCGCGCGGCAACTATTCACCCATCGAGGTCCGTGACCTGCTGATGGAAGTCGAGGCCAAGATCCTCAACGTCAACGGCATCCAGGACTCCGTGATGGGCTTTGGCGGTGGCGACGGCTTCGGCGGTGCGGCGCCGCCGGACACCATCGGCAGCTTCAACCTGCAGCTGCTGCCCTGGAACGAGCGCGTCACGGCCAACGAAATCTTCGCCGATATCCGTGAAGCCGTGAAGGACATCCCCGGCCTCGAGGTGCAGATCGCGGCGCAGGAGAACGGTCCGCCCGCGGGCAAGGCCATCAACCTTCGCGTCGAGAGCACCGTCTATGCCGACCTCCTCCCGGTGGTCGAACGGCTGCGCAATTTCGTTGAGAACGACCTCGGCGACACCATCGACGTCGAGGACGGCCGGCCGTCCCCCGGCATCGACTGGCAGGTCACCATCGACCGCGTTGCAGCCGCCAAGTACGGCATCGGCGTGCGCGAGCTCAGCCCCTATGTGCAGCTCGTCACCGGCGGCGTGCGGATTGGTTCCTATCGTCCCGACGATGCGACCGACGAGCTCGACATCCGTGTGCGCCTGCCGCAGGACGAGCGCACATTCGACGCGCTCGACTCGCTCAGGATCGCGACCGCCCAGGGCCTCGTGCCGGTGAGCAACTTCATCGAGCGCAAGGCCGTGCCCAAGGTTGCAAACCTCAGCCGGCGCAACGGCGTCTATTCGATGAACGTCGCCGCCAACCTCCTTCCGGGCGTGCCCGCCGACCAGAAGGTCGAACTGGTCAAGCAGTGGGAGAAGGAGCAGGTTGCGGCAGGCGCCATTCCGGCGACGACGCATCTGGCTTTCGGTGGTGCCGAGGAGCAGATCGGCGACACCAACGCCTTCATCGTCACCGCCTTCGGCATGGCGATGTTCCTGATCTTCTTCATCCTGCTGCTGGAATACAATTCGTTCTGGCAGGTGTTCGTCACCATCTCGACGGTGATCATGTCGCTCGCGGGTGTGTTCCTCGGCCTCATGGTTACGGGCATGTCGTTCTCGGCCATCATGACCGGTCTCGGCATCGTGGCGCTGGCGGGCATCGTGGTGAAGAACGGCATCGTGCTGACCGATACCTTCAACCACTACACGCGTGACGATGGCGTCGAGCCCATCAAGGCGATGCTGATCACCATGAGCCAGCGCGTGCGTCCGGTGCTTCTCACCGCGACCGTGACCGCATTGGGGGTGATCCCGATGGCGTTGAACGTCGAGTTCGACTTCATCCGCCGCGAGATCGTCGTCGGTGGCCTCGCCGGGTCCTGGTTCATCCACCTGTCGGCGGCATTGGTCTCGGGTCTCTTCGTCTCGACGGCGCTGACCCTCGTCATGGTTCCCGTGATGATCGTCGCACCCAAGGTCGCCGGCCACCAGATCGCCCGCTTCTTCATCGGCCTCTGGCACCTGCCCGGCCGCCTCTTCCGCATGGTCTTCCCCGTGCGGCGCCAGGCCGTGACACCGGAGGGCGAAGTGGTCGAGGTCGTCGACGAGGCCCCCGCCGCCCCGGCCATCTCCAAGCCGGCAAACGACGAAGACGCGAACCGCCAGGCGGCCGAGTAGCTCGCCAGCACCACGCAAATAGCGCAAAGGCCCGGAGCGATCCGGGCCTTTTGTTTAGCGCCCTTGCCGCGATCGGACTTAGCCCCCTAAAGTGTCAGCCTCATTGTGGGGGTCTAATTGCTGTGAAACTACTCGCTATTGCCGCATCCATGCTGCTGGTCTCCTCTCCGGTCCTCGCAGGCGATTTCGTTGGCGGCTGGAAGACGGACGAAGAGTGCCCGGGCGGCGACCACGTGATCAGCTTCGTCATCATCGAAAGAGCCACGAAGGCGACCGTCACCGGCTACGTCAACGGGCCCGAACGCCAGATCATCGGCGGGTCATTCGACGGCAAGCGCGGCAAGTTCTCGCTGCGCTACGAGATGCCAACGGGGGGGACCTTCAAGCAGGACTGGTCCTTCCAGCTCGCCGGCGATTCCATCTCGGGCAAGAACACCGACAATATGGGCGAGACGTGTACTTTCGTCGGCGAGCGGCTGGAACCGATGAACTGAGCGCACTCCACGATGGTCGTGTGTCGGCCTTCTCCC
>JBIQKK010000147.1:0-3889 GCA_044506585.1 Hyphomicrobiales bacterium | reverse complement strand
CGACTTTCCCGGAGTGCTTGCTGTGCGGACTCCAGGGTGATTTTGCGTGGGTCGATCCCCTCCCGCTCAAATCCGCTCACCGCGATCGGCAGGTATAAAAACCTCAGCGGGAGCAGACGCCCGACGACCGCATAGAACCGCCGATACATGTGCATAAAGCGACGAGAAATCTCCTCGTCCTCGGGAGTCCACTCCAAACCGAACAGCTCACGCACGTGGGGCGGATAGCTATTGACGACGACTTGCCGCCGCGCTGCCCACCATGGCCATACCAGCTTCTTCATGACTGTGGGCCACCACCGCGGCGCCAGCCGGGGCTCCATAAATTGTTCCAGCATGACCTGCGTTACCTGAGATTTCACCAAACGATTACGTTCGATGTTGTCCAGATACCGCTCGAAATCCTCGTACGTATCGGGCTGCGAGCGATCGTCCACGCCCAGTAGGCTGTACCACTCCTTGGACTCCTCGAATATCTGCTGCTTCACCGCCCTTGGCATGGATCCCTCGAAGTACAACTGCTCGATGATCACTATCAGCAGATAATGGAAGAACGTCACATGCGCAAAATAGAAAGTTTCCGCATTCAAGGCATTATACGTACCGTCATGCAGAGCGCCTTTGACAGGCTTGTGCATATTCCGAATCTTCAGTCCGTATTTCTTCGCCTCTTCCGGCGCGTCGTAGACCGCGCCATAAATGTACTCCCGGGATCTCCGCGTCCGCTCCTTATATATTTTGGCGCGGGCGCCGAACGAACTGTCACCGGTGAAAAGTACAGAACCTGAGGTCGCTTGACCCATCTGTGGCCACGCCCCCGCAATGGGGCCCATGACCGGGCTACCGAAAAATGCAACGTCGAGACGCCCCCAATACTTCCATATCAGGGAGCCAGGAGGAATCGGATGCTGACAAAGATCTTTCCTGGCCAAACTGTCATCGCCGGTCAGTTCTGTCACCTTCACTTCATCCGGAATCACCAGCTTCGGATCAAATGTTGTCTGCATGATTTTCTTGAGCGCCTTGAGCCCCCGGGCCGCCATGTCAAACTCCTTGCGTTGCCGAAACCCGTTAGTCGGTAACCTCAGTACCCGGCCGTTCACACTTCCCGTCGCCGGTTAGCTGATCGACTGTGCTCTAAGCATAAGCACCGCCATGTCGGACTGCCTCCCATTTCACCTCGGAAATGATGGCGCCGCGACGAACTACAAAGGCCTTGGTGCGCACGGCATCGTAGACCCCACAGGCACGGCTCACGCACTCACTTGTACGAAATTTTGCCAGTAACAATTACGCTTTCATAAGATGAGTAGACGTCCACCTGCGTCTGACACCAATACCGTTGCCGGTCCTCCTAATCCATCTGTCGAGTGGCCGGACAACGGTCGCATTCTCGTTCTGTGTGGCGGTCGGCGACACCCGGAAAGCCTTTGCTGAAAATGCTGATTCGGAATGGTTTCGGGGGGCTCGAGTGGCGACAGACCGCGCCAACGCCCCAAAGCCCCGAATGTGCGTCAGCGCTTGCTCATGCGCAGGATCAGGTCGACTGCGTCCTGCGATTGCACCGCTGGGGTCAGAAGTTTTTGCAAGAGCAGGCCGCGAATCGCCGCGACCGCGACGGTGGCCATGCTCAGCGCTTCATCGGTGTCGTGCCCTTCGCGTTGCGCGAGCGATGCCAGCATCGCGGTCAGGTCATCCAGCGAGTCGATGAACTCACGAAACTCCCCCGGGCTGTATGCGGCGAGTCCGACGACGTGAAAGAAGCCGCGAACACGCGACAGCTGCTCCGGGCGGGTGTAGACGCGCCAGATCGCCACGACGAGATCGTCAAAGGTTCCCTGCTGGGCGGTCTTCAAAAGCGCCTCGTTGTCCCGAGACCGCTGCACCGTGAGCATGGCCGCCAAGACGCCTGAGAGCGACCCGAAGTGGTACCGCAGCAGGGCATGGCTGGTCTCGGCCCGGGTGGCGACCTCCCGCAGCGACATCTCCGGTGAGGGAAGGGAGCCCTCGAAGGCATCGACAAGGCGAGCCAGGAGACGGCCGCGTGCGTCGCCTCTGCGTTCCGCGGTTGACAAGACCACGTCTACAGTTTATCCATTGGATAAGAATTATCCAATGGATAAACTCTGCTGAGGGCGCCGCACCGCGAGCCCGGCCGAGTTGTGAAAGGCCCTTGATGAGCCCCATGTGGCAAGGTTGTCTCGCCGACACCGACTATTTCGAAATGCGTTCCAGCGGCGGGCATGACTACGGTCTCTGGGTTACCACACCACCGGGCTACGACCGCACCACGACGCAGGCGCCTGTCGTGTATGTGCTGGACGGGAACTGGGCTGTGGGCATGACGGCTCCCCTCATCGTCACCCAGATGGATCCCATGCAACGGATCCAGCCCTACATCCAAGTCAGCGTTGGTTACGCGGGTGAGGATGCGCAACACTGGGACCGATTGCGCAACAGAGACTTCGTGCCGCCCGGCGAGCCCATCGCCAAGGAGCTCATCGATGCCGTGGAGCTCGGATTGCAAGCCGGCGTCAGGACACGCGAGGAAGCCGATGCGTACCTTGCCGAATTACGCGACACCCACGCCGACCTCTTCCTGAAGTTCCTCACCACCGAACTGCACCCGCGGATCGAGCGCGAATATGGCACCGCCACAGGCGGTCACGGCCTTTTCGGCTACTCCTACGGCGGACTTTTCAGTCTCTATGCCTGGCTGAACGGCACCAGCCTCTTCGAGAGCGTCGGAGCGGGAAGCCCCGGCGTCGTCGCTACAGACAGCCAGGTCTTCGCCCAGCTCCAGGCGATGGGCGATAGCCAGCCTGCCACCAAGCTGCACGTGACCTTCAACGACCGAGAGCTTCTCGGAGACCTCACCATCTACCGAAACCTCGCGATGAATACGGCGACCATTCTTCATCGCCTCACCTCCCGCGGCCGAGCCGTCACCAGCGAAATCCTGCACGAGACGCACGTGACGGGCCTACAGGCATCGTTTCTCAGCTACCTCAGAACCTGCCGAGCCCTGTAGCGACGTCCTGTCCGAATCCGCCCGAACACGCCGGTCGCAGGCGGACAATTGCGGTATGTCCACAGCGCTCTGGATCCTCGTTGCGGTGCTCGCCGTCGGCACCATCGCCGGCGGGCTGTTACGGATACGAGCCTGGTTGCAGCGTCCCGTCCCGCCCGAGGTGATCGAAGCCGCGCGCCGTCGCGAGGAAGCACGCGACGAAGATCAAGACTGACTACACCGCATCCACTGCGGATTACCTTGCCGCCCAACGATCGCCCGCCACTGGCCGCGCAATACCCGCGCACTCGGCCCCGCACTCGTAAGGCGCTGATACGGTCACCGCACACGAGGACACATCCCATGCGACGGAGGAACAGTGCCGGACATGAGCACCGTCGTCGAATTCGACTTCATCATCGTGGGAGCAGGCAGTGCGGGCTGCCTGCTCGCCAATCGGCTCAGCGCCAACCCTGACCACCGGGTGCTCTTGATCGAAGCCGGCGGCAAGGACAACTGGTTCTGGATCAAGGTGCCGGTGGGTTACCTGTACACCATTGCCAACCCCCGCACCGACTGGTGTTTCACGACCGAGCCGGACCCGGGTCTGGCCGGCCGCAGCATCATCTACGCGCGGGGACGCGTGATCGGCGGCTGCTCGTCGATCAATGCCATGATTCACATGCGCGGGCAGGCAAGCGATTACACCTTGTGGGCGCAGGCCACGGGTGACGAACGCTGGCTTTGGGGTGGCCCGGACCGTCCAGGCGAGACGCTGGCGATCTACAAACAGTTGGAGCACTACTTCGGCGGAGCCGACGACTGGCACGGCTCGGGTGGTGAGATCCGCGTCGAGCGGCCGAGGGTGCGCTGGAAGAT
>JBIQKK010000146.1:0-3900 GCA_044506585.1 Hyphomicrobiales bacterium | reverse complement strand
CAAGCTGGCTCAGATCGTTGGCGCGGCTGTTGAGGCCCTGCGCGGTGAAGAAGTTGGTCGGGTTGTCGAGCGCCGAGTTGACGCGGAGGCCGGACGACAGACGCTCCTGCGACTTGCTGAGCAGGCTGGCCGTGCTCTGCAGGTTGAGGAGGTTCGAACGAACAGCTTTGGAGAGGGTAATATCAGACATTTTCGCATCCCTTTCTGGGTGGTGATTCACGTCGATGCCTCTTCCTGAGGCAACGGACGGAACCTGCTCCAGCGGCCGGAAGAAGGCCTTAAACGGCTCAGTACAATTCGATCGAACTTTTCATCGCACTGACACGAGCCATTGCGCGCGCTCATCCGCTGAAGCGATGGCTCCAGCCGCGCAGGCTCGGGGCTATTCGCGAGATGTCAGGCGTTGCGGTCCATCAACCGCAGCGGGGATCCCGGCGGCTGCCAGGCGGAACCGAGGCGCTGGCGCAATTGCTCGGGCGTGGCCGGCCGGGGCGGCAACTGGCCCGCAATCACCGCGGCCGCGAAGGCCTCGCCGACCGGGGAGGGCGGTGCCGGCACATTGGCCGTGGTGTTCTGCGCGACGCGCGTCTGCTCGAACTGCTGCTGGTTGCGGGAATTGCCGTATTGCGGCCCGACGGGCACGCCCGCGCCTGCGCCATGCGTCAGCGCGTCGCCAACGGCAACGGCTGTAGTGATCGGCGATGGTGCGATCCTGGCGACCATATTCCAATCCGACGCTGAACCGGATGCTTCCGGTGACGGATCAAAATGCAGTCGCCGCCTTCCCGGTTCCCGACTTCGGGCGACCGGATTTGAATCAAATTCTAACTGTCTAGAGCGCCCTGTTGATGGCGATCCCACCGCTGGGGGCGTGCGGCTGGGTGAGCTGGCCGGCGGCGCCGTAGGTATTGGGCTTTGCCGCCTTCGCCACCTGCCGGGCGACGTCGGTCAGCAGATCCTCGGTGACATCGCGGGCGGTGGCGATCACCTTGAGGTTCTCGGCCATCTGCGTTGCGAGGCGCTCGTGGCCGAGCCGCAGCATGCCCACCTCGTCCGGCGCCTCCGCCTTCAAGCGTTCGATCTGGCGCTGCACGGCGCGCGAGTAGGTCACATAATCCTGGGCCAGCCGCGTCTTCTCGGCACCCAGCACGGTGGCGTCGCGATGCCTGCCCGCACGCAGCAGCGTCGTCTCCTGGCTCATGATATCGACGAAAGCGCGCAGGGTGCCTTCGGTGAAGGCGATGAGGTCGCGGGCCGGCAGGTCGTCGAGGGCAGCGATGCGTTGTGCGGCGGACATTTATGAACCCTCGTTCTAGTTGCTTGCTTCCTGAAGCCGCAGCAGGTCGCCGACCAGCTGGTCCGCGAGTCCGATGCCGCCCTTTTCGGCCAGCGCCGTGGCGAATTGCTCCGCCTGCATGCCGCGCCATGTCTCTTCGGCGAACCCGCCGCCGAAATTCTCCTCGTTCGTATCGATCGAGGAGAACATCTCCTTCATCAGCGTGTTGAGGAACACGCCTTCAAGGTCGACGGCCTGTTGCCGCAGCTTTTCGTAGCCGGGAGTGGAGGTATCGACCTTGAGCAGCGGGATCGTGCTCATCACAGCACCTCGATGTCGGCTTGCAGGGCGCCCGAGGCCTTCACCGCCTGGAGGATCGCGATGAGGTCGCGCGGATTGATGCCCAGTGCATTGAGCCCGTCGACCAGCTCCTGCAGGCTCACCGACTCCCGCACCATGGCGAGGTCCGAATTGACGAGGTCGACATTGAGGTCGGTGCGCGGCACCTCGACGGTATCGCCGCCGCTGAACGGATTGGGCTGCGAGACGCCGGGCGTCTCGGCAACCGTCACCGTGAGGTTCGATTGCGCCACCGCCACGGTCGAGACGCGCACATCCTTGCCCATGACGATGATGCCGGAATTCTCGTCGATCACGATCTTGGCCGGCTGGTCCGTTTCGATCACCAGCTGTTCGACGTCGGTCAGCAGATCCACGATGTTGCCGTTGAAGTTGCGCGGCAGCACAACGCGGACGGTCGAGCCGTCCTCCGGCGTTGCGCAGGGCACGCCGATGAAGTCGTTGATCGAAAGCGCGATGCGGCGCGAGGTGGTGAGATCGGGGTTCTTCAGCGCCAGCCGCAGCTCGCGCTGCGCGCCGAGCACGAAGCCGATCTCGCGCTCGATCAGGCCGCCCGACGATATGCGGCCCGTCGTCGGTACGCCGGAGACGATCGTCGCCGCGTCGCCGTCTGCCCTGAAGCCGTTGATCGTCACCGAGCCCTGCGCGATGGCATAGACTTCGCCGTCGGCGCCGAGCAGCGGCGTTACGAGCAGCGTCCCGCCCTGCAGGCTCGATGAGTCACCGAGCGAGGATACGTTCACATCGAGGCGCGAGCCCTGCGTCGCAAAGGGGGGCAGGTTCGCCGTCACCATGACGGCCGCAACATTGGCGGTCCGCATGTTCTCGCCCGCGGTGTTGACGCCGAGGCGCTCCAGCATCGCCTGCAGGCTCTGCTTGGTGAAGGGGGAGTTGTTGAGGCTGTCGCCGGTGCCGGCCAGACCGACCACGAGGCCATAGCCGACCAGCTGGTTGTCGCGAATGCCTTCGATGTCGACGATATCCTTGATGCGCGCCGTCGCCGCGGCCGCCGGCAGGATCAGCCCCGCGAGCGCCGCCGCCGCGAGGGCCGCCGCCAATATCTGCCTGAGTGCCCGATGTGTCATTGCCAGTCCCCGATTGGTGTCCCGTCCCCACGGTCCACGTCTCGGCGTTCACAAAGCGAAGATCGTGCCAAGTCGCGAAAGGCTTGAATTGCCTGGGAAAAGCTCCCTCCGGCAGGCAATGAGATGCAGCAATTGCCGGGCATCTTAAGGTCCTGTTAACGAATGGCGGCAGATTTTGCCGGGCAGGCGATCTTGCCTGGACCAGAGTCGCGCCCGTGCGCATCGAAAACACAGCCCGATCGAGCAATGTCAGCGCCCGCAGCGGCGTCAGCCGTTCCGGCTCGGGCGGTTTTTTCGTCGCCGAGGAGCCCTCGGCGCCCCGCACGGCCGCCGCGCAGGCGGTAGCCCAGACGGCCGGCATCGACGCGATCCTTGCCCTCCAGGCGGTCGAGGATCCCCTTCTCGCCAAAAAGCGCGCCGTCCGGCGCGGCAATGCGCTGCTCGATACGCTCGAGCTGATCAAGGCCGACCTGCTGCTGGGGCAGGTTTCCGAGGGGCGGCTCAACCAGCTCATGGTGCTGATCGGGCAGGCGCGGGAGCGAAACCTGCCGGAACTCGACGGCGTCCTCGACGACATCGAGCTCAGGGCGCGCGTCGAGCTCGCCAAATTCGGCCGCTATCCGGCTCTTTGAGGCCCGCCCCGGCCTCGATCGACGCCCGATCCGCCAGCGAAAACCACTGCTTGCCCGCGCATGGGCGTCAAACTATAAGGCGCCAACTCGGGGATGGTGAGTTGAGTCCTAATGGCACGCAGTGCAGTAGCTGAAGCCGACTATCGGCCCACGGAAGACGAACCCTTTATGAACCCGCGTCAGCGGGAATACTTCCGGCGCAAGCTGGAGACCTGGAAAGAGGACATCCTGCGGGAGAGCCGCGAGACCCTCGAAAACCTTCAGGAAGAATCGACCAACCACTCGGACATGGCCGACCGTGCCTCGTCCGAGAGCGACCGCGCGCTCGAGCTGAGAACGCGCGACCGCCAACGCAAGCTGATCAGCAAGATCGACGCCGCGCTCAAGCGCATCGAGGACGGCACCTACGGCTATTGCGAAGAAACCGGCGATCCCATCGGCATCGCCCGCCTCGACGCCCGCCCCATCGCCACCCTCAGCCTTGAAGCCCAGGAAATGCACGAGCGCCGCGAAAAGGTTTACCGCGACGAGTGACGATCAGCACGGT
>JBIQKK010000145.1:0-3943 GCA_044506585.1 Hyphomicrobiales bacterium | reverse complement strand
CATAAGACTGAGGCCCGCAGACTGATGCCTGCGGGCCCCGGGTCCGGCGTCATCCCGGCGCCGCGACTTAGCGGAAATTGCCTCCGACCGGGATCCAGATCGACACAATACGAACCACTGGGCCTCGCCCTTGCGGGGGACGAGGCGACGCCGGGGACGGACCTGGAAGGTCCGCCCGATCCCTCTCTGGCGAAGAGAGGGAATGGCGTTGGCCGGATGGCTAGATGGTGACCCCCACGCACGAGAATGCGGGCAGCACGGTTCGCTGCTGAGACATCTTCATTGCGCCCTCCTGAAAGCTGTCTGCACACCAAGTGCTAGGAAGCCAGCGGGGCGACATTTCGCCGGCACTGCGGCGCGTTGCCGTGGGGTGGCCGAAGTTCCGCCGCAAAATGGTAAGGTTGCCACAGCGGCGGGCGAATTCGTGAACGGAACTCACAACCTAGTCAGGGGCCATGCAAAGGCCGCAAAGATGAGTCCTTGAGGCCCGTTCGCTTCCGGCCTTACGAATTGCCGGCCGGGGGCTGTGGAGAACCGGTGGAAACGATCTCGATGGCAAGGGCGTGGACGCCGCCTTTGAGTTCGGCATCGAGAGTTTCCATGATGGCGCGGTGCTGGGCGACGCGCGAGCCCGACAGCGACGGCGAGGCAATGCGAACGCGGTAGTGGGTCTCGCCGCCTGGACGCGAACCGGCGTGCCCTTGATGTCGTGACGACTCGTCGATCACTTCAAGGTAGGTGGGGGCGAATTTCGCCGAAAGTTTTGCAACAATCGCGTCGCGAACAGGCATAGATGTAACCCTCTTTGGGCGCCGGTGGCCCAGACGACGTAACTAGGACTGATGAGTATCGATTCCAAGCTTTTCGACCGCATCCGCATCCAGCCGCGGCACGCTCGGGCGGAGCCGCAATCCGAAGTCCCCGATTGCGCGTGGGAGGGATGCGACCAGCCGGGAATATACAAAGCTCCCAAGGGCCATCGCTTCGAGGGCCAGTACCACCATTTCTGCCTGGAGCATGTGCGGCACTACAACACCGCGTTCAATTTCTTCGCCGACATGACCGAGGCCGAGCGCGAGAAGCACCTCTATACCAGCACCCAGACCGACGGGCGCCCAAGCTGGGGATTGGGAACCAAGCCGGGCGCCTATGCCGGCCCGCGCATGCCCAAGCGCGACCCCAACGCGCAGACCAAGCGCTTCTCCGATCCGCTGCACATCTGGGCGCGCTATGCACGCGCCAATGCGCGGGGCCCCGCGCCCGAGCGCGTCATCAAGCTGCACGAGAACGACCGCCGGGCGTTCGAAACGCTGGGGTTCAAGGCGGGCGCGAAATCCGACGAAATCAAGCGGGCCTATAAGGCGCTGGTGAAGATTCATCACCCCGATGCCAATGGTGGTGATAAATCGTCCGAAGACAGGCTGCGCGCCATCATTGCGGCCTATACCCATCTCAAGCAGAAGGGCTTCGTGGGCGCCTGACCCCGCGAGGGCGCAGCATGCGGCCATGGACATTGCTCGGCACCGCGACGGTCCCCGGTGAAGGCGCGGCCCTGCGCCTCATGCAGCGCGGGGACGAGTTCGTCATCATGGCCGGCACCAACCCGCTGATGAACAGCCGCATGAGCGGGTCGGAAGAAGATCTCGCAACGCTGAGCTGGAACAGGATCGCCGGGCGGCGCGATGCACATGTGCTGATCGGCGGGCTCGGCATGGGCTTCACGTTACGCGCGGCGTTGAGAGTGGTTCCGCCCGACGCGCGGATCACCGTGGCCGAGCTGGTGCCCGAGATCGTCGAGTGGGCGCGCGGTCCGCTCGCCCCGATCTTTGCGGGGAGTCTCGACGATCCCCGCGTCACGATCGCGGTGGACGATGTCGGCCGTCTCATCGGCTCGGCGAAGGCGCGCTATGACGCGATCCTGCTCGATGTCGACAACGGACCCGAAGGGTTGAGCCGGGACGGCAATGACCGGCTCTATACGCTCGCGGGGTTGGCAAAGGCGCGCACCGCGCTGCGTTCGGGCGGCGTACTCGCGGTCTGGTCGGCGCACCCGGACGCCAAATTCACGGCAAGGCTCGCCAGTGCCGGCTTTCGCGTGGAGCAAGCCCATGTGCGCGAGCGCCACGGCGGCAAGGGTGCGCGCCACACGATCTGGCTTGCTGCGAAGCCTTAGCTGACACACAAAGGCGTGACACCCACGCCGAGGCTTAGCTGTCCGTCGGCGACCACAAGGTCCCGCGCAGAGCCGAAAATATCGACGATGTGGGCGATGCCCGTCGCCCACGGCCAGGTGATGAGGCGCGGTGGCTCGTCTTCTCCCGTGAACGCATTCGCCTCGAGCCAGAAGACCAGCACGGAGCCCGCCTCCTGCGCGATCTCGATCACGACGAGGCCCTCCTCGCTGTCGAGCCGGCGTATGTGGGTGGCGTTGGCGAGATGGGCCGCGACCCGCGCGAACGCGTCGGCCGCTGGTTCACGCCGGGTCAGGCTGCCATGGACGAAATCCATGAGCGCGAGCTTGTCGGAAACAAAGCCCATGAGGTTGTAGCGATCGCGATAATTCGGCACCTCGGGCGCGAGGTTCCAGCACAATGTGAGCTCGATGCCCGCGGCGAGGGCGAGAAGGTTGCGCGTCACCATCTCGCGGCAGGCGATGCGATGCCGTTTCGCCTCGAGCGCGGGCGGACAGTCCTGCATGAACATCTGCAATTGCGGTGGCAGCTCGGCCATGCGGGCATAGAGGACACGCATGGCGAGACGGTCGGGCGTGTCCGTCAGATTGGCGAGATCGACGCTGTCGAGCGAGGGCACCGTGCCGCCGAAAGCTTCGCCCATGACCTGCTGCATGATGGGCTCGAGCTCGGGGAAGCCGAGCAGCGTCGGGCCGCCATACTCTCCGACGACTATTGGCCGGTCGATATCGTGCGTGCGCAGCATGTTGCGGGCCGTCTCGATATGGGCGGGGATGTTTCGCGGGTCGTCGTAAAGGTGAATGTCGAACAGGTCGAAGGCGTCGCGGCTCCTGGTCAGGACCTCGTCGAAAAAGACTCGCGGCGCGGCACCGGCGTGGGTCGTCAGGACATCATGGCCGCAGCCGCCCAGCACGATCCTGGCCTCGGGGTCGGCGTTGCGGACGGTGCGTGCGAAGCTTTCGGCGAGCGCGGCGTAGTCGCCGGCCGTGCCCGACCAGAGGCCCGCATTGCTCGGCTCGTTGTTGCACTGCCAGTAGCGCACGGCGCCGCGGCAATGGGAAACGAGGGCACCGACGAAGAGCTGGTAGGCCGCATTGTCGCGCGGCGGCGACGCCGGAAGGAAATCGGTGGGCTGGCGTGTTGCCCAGCGCGAGGCGGAGACGACGGTGATCCAGACGTCGTCGTCAGGCGTGAGCTGGCCGAGCAGTGCGTCGACCGCGCTCCAGTCGTAGCGGCCGGGCTCGGGCTCGATCTGGTTCCAGGTGAAGTAGACGCGCACGACGCGCGCGCCGAGCGCCCGCGCCTGATCCATGAAGGGTGCGGGCGGCCCGAACACGCCATAGCTGATGCCCCGCACGATGCCGAGCGTGATGCCCGTGCCGTTGCCCATGCCCGCCTCCGCAAATCAGGGAGGCCAGAGATAGACCGCACATTGTGGCGGCGGGCGCCTCAATTGGGGTGGCGTTCACCGGACGAGGGCGTGCCGGATCTCGTCGGCGCTGATGCCCAGGTCGCGCAGGCGATGCGGCTCCATGGCCAGCAGGTCGTTGAGGGCGATGCGGCGAGCTCGATCGGCGCGCCAGGCAGCGACGGCGCGGGCGGCAGCAGCAAAGGCGGCCCCCACGGGGTTGGGCGCCGAAGCGGCTTCAGAGGTAAAGGGGGCATCGTCGAACAGGGTTGAAACGGTCATTTCGATCTCCATCGTGTTGCCGAGGACCGCGATCCATCGCGTCTCACCTTCACGACGAGCG
>JBIQKK010000032.1:9134-27757 GCA_044506585.1 Hyphomicrobiales bacterium | reverse complement strand
CTGGGGATCGGCGGCCTGCCGCGCGGGCGCATCATCGAAGTGTTCGGCCCGGAAAGCTCGGGCAAGACCACGCTGGCGCTGCATGTGGTGGCGCAGGCCCAGAAGAACGGCGGCATCGCGGCCTTCGTCGACGCCGAACACGCGCTCGACCCGGTCTATGCCAAAAAGCTCGGCGTGAAGGTCGACGAGCTGCTGATCAGCCAGCCCGATTCCGGCGAGCAGGCCCTCGAGATCGCCGACACGCTGGTGCGCTCGGGCGCGATCGACGTGCTGGTGGTCGATTCGGTCGCCGCGCTCACCCCCAAGGCCGAGCTCGAAGGCGAGATGGGCGACAGCCTGCCGGGCCTGCAGGCCCGCCTGATGAGCCAGGCGATGCGCAAGCTCACCGCCTCGATCGCCAAGTCCAAGGGCATGGTCATCTTCATCAACCAGATCCGCATGAAGATCGGCGTGATGTACGGCTCGCCCGAAACGACGACCGGCGGCAATGCGCTCAAATTCTATTCCTCCGTGCGCCTCGACATCCGCCGCATCGGCGCGATCAAGGAGCGCGAGGAGGTCATCGGCAACCAGACCCGCGTGAAGGTGGTCAAGAACAAGCTGGCCCCGCCCTTCCGGCAGGTCGAGTTCGACATCATGTATGGCGAGGGCATCAGCAAGACCGGCGAGCTGCTCGATCTGGGCGTCAAATCCGGCGTCGTCGAGAAGTCCGGCGCCTGGTTCTCCTATGACAGCCAGCGCCTCGGCCAGGGCCGCGAGAATTCCCGCCAGTTCCTCAAGGACAATCCGCAGATCGCCGACGCCATCGAGGCGGCGGTGCGCGAGAGCTCGGGCCTGTTGGGCGAAGCCCTGCTCGCGGGGCCCGAGGGCGACGAGGCAGCCGAAGAATAAGGCGCGGCAGACGCGCCCATGAGATTGAGGTCGTCACGGACCTCGGTCGAGCCCGGCGGCACCGCACCGCCGGGCTTTGTCGTTCCTGCCGCCTTGCGACGAAGAGCCGAATGCGGCCGGCCCCAAAATCATACTATTGGACTTGCGTTCAGCCGGGCCATTGGCAATGAAGGCCGCCAGCGGAGGAGATGTCCATGAACCTGATCCAGTTCCTCAAGAGCGACGGCAAGCGCGCCGTGGGCGCCATCGACGGCGGCAAGGCGCACATCGTCAAGAATGCCACCAGCGTTTACGCGCTCGCGCTCAAGGCGGCGGCCGACGGGGTCAAGCTCAAAAAGCTCGTCGCCGACAAGGGCCTGGGCAAGGCCATCGATCCGGCCGCCATTCTGGCCGAGGGCCGCATGCTGGCGCCCATCGACCATCCCGATCCCTCGCACCTGCATGTCACGGGCACCGGCCTCACGCATCTGGGTTCCGCTTCGACGCGCGATGCCATGCACAAATCCAACCAGCAGGCCGCCGAAGCGCCGCTGACCGATTCCATGAAGATGTTCCGCATGGGCCTCGAAGGCGGCAAGCCCGCCAAGGGCGAGATCGGCGTCCAGCCCGAATGGTTCTACAAGGGCAACGGCCATATCGTCGCCGCCCCCGGCGCGCCGATCCCCTCCCCCGCTTTCGCGCAGGACGCCGGCGAGGAGCCCGAGATGGCCGGCATCTATGTCATCGGCAAGGATGGAACGCCGTTCCGCATCGGCTTTGCCTTGGGCAACGAGTTCTCCGACCACGTCACCGAGCGCGTGAACTACCTGTTCCTCGCGCACTCGAAACTGCGCTGGTGCTCGTTCGGCCCCGAGATCCGGCTGGGCGAGCTGCCGCGCAATGTCTCGGGCATCTCGCGCATCAGGCGCGGCGGCAAGACCATCTGGGAAAAGCCGTTCCTTTCGGGCGAGGACAACATGTCCCACACCATCGCCAACCTCGAATACCATCACTTCAAATATCGGCTGTTCCGCGAGCCGGGCGACGTCCACGTGCACATGTTCGGCACCGCGACCCTGAGCTTTGCCGACGGGATCAAGACCGAGCCCGGCGACGTGTTCGAAATCTCGGAACCCCAGTTCGGCCTGCCGCTCACCAACGCCGTCGCCTGGGACAAGCCCGAGAAGATCAAGGTGAAGGCGCTCTGATGTATGGGCTGATCGGCCGGATCCGCGCCGTCCCCGGCAAGCGCGCCGAGCTTGCCGCCGTCCTCATCCAGGAGGACGGCGCAATGCCGGGCTGCCTCAGCTACATCGTCGCCGAGGACCCCACCGATGCCGATGCCCTCTGGGTCACGGAAGCATGGACCGACCAGGCGGCCCACCGCGCCTCGCTCCAGCTTGAGGCCGTGCAGGCCGCCATCGCCAGGGGCCGCCCCCTGATCGCCGGCTTCGACAGCCAGGTCGAAACCAGAATTCTCGGAGGCATCGGCCTGACGGGATGACGTGCCTCCCCCGCTGTCCGGGCCTGCCGGCCCGGTCGGCCCCAGCAATGGCGGGATGCAGCGGCCTAGAGCGGCTTGCGGTACTGGTAGATGCCGACGTCGATCGTGCCTTCGTCGAAGCCCGCCTCGCAATAGCTGAGGTAGTACACCCATTTGCGGCGGAACTCCTCGTCGAAGCCCATCGCCTTGATCGTGTGCCAGCGCTCGAGGAACCGCTCCCGCCAGCGCCGCAGCGTTTCGGCATAGGACTGGCGGAACGTATCCACCTGCTCGAGGACGAGCCCCACGCGCTTGGCCTGCTCCTCCATGGCCTTCTTGGTGAGCAGCATGCCGCCCGGGAAGATGTAGCGCTGGATGAAGTCGGGGCTCGACCGGTACCCCTCGAAATCGTACTCGGAAATCGTGATGGCCTGGATCGCCGCCGTGCCGCCCGCCTTGAGCCGGTCCGCCAGCGTCTTGAAGTAGCTCGGCCAGTGCTCCTCCCCCACCGCCTCGATCATCTCGATCGAGCCGATATGGTCATACTCGCCCTGCGTGAGCCGGTAGTCCTCGAAATGGAATGTGGCGAGGTTGTCGAGGCCCTGCCGTGCAATGCGCTGCTCGGCGTAAGCGAGCTGCTCCTTGCTGAGGGTAATGCCGTAAACGGTCGCCCCGATTTCCTTGGCGACCGTCTCGGCAAAGCCGCCCCAGCCGCAGCCGATCTCGAGCACGCTCTCGCCGGGCTTCACGCCGGCCATTTCGGCGACCCGCCGATATTTGGCGCGCTGCGCGTCCTCGAGCGGCTGGTTCTTGAGATCGGTGAAGATGGCCGAGGAATACGTCATCGTGGGGTCGAGCCACTCGGCGTAGAAGTCGTTACCGAGGTCGTAGTGCTCGGAGATGTTCTCC
Organism: Hyphomicrobiales bacterium; assembly: GCA_044506585.1. Classification (GTDB taxonomy): domain Bacteria; phylum Pseudomonadota; class Alphaproteobacteria; order Rhizobiales; family Devosiaceae; genus Devosia_A. The sequence goes on along the minus strand of JBIQKK010000032.1, from coordinate 24,495 downwards.
TTGCTGCCGTCGAGCGTATTGGCACGGCTCAGATGGTAGGCGATGTCCTTGGCCGCGCGTCCGAACCAGCCGCCCTCCTTGGGCTGGAACTCGCTGCGGTTCTGCAGGAAATAGCGAAAGAGCGACGTCAGATCGTCGACCTCGACATCGCCCCGCATGTAGGCGTGCGCAAAACCGACGGTGCCACGGCGCAGCGTCTCCGGGATCATGGAGAAATTCCGGATCACGAGACTGGGATGCTGCCCGGTGCCCGGCGTGCCATAGGTCCGGACCCGGCCGTTGGGGAATGTAATGGTCACCGCGCCCACCTTGGGACGGCCAACCAGCCGCTCAACGACCCACGCCACGACGCCAGAACTGATGTGGCTCCAAACCGTGGGGGCCGGCAACCTGGGGTCGATCGCAGACTTATCCATAACGCTCATCCGGAGTTTGCCGCCGTTCCGCCAGGGCGACCGGCCGATCTGCTGTTGTTGGAGCGGCTTGCCCGCCCGGCGCCCGATAATTTAGCCGCGACAAGGCGATATGCAACCCCGGACACCTCACGAGGCGACCTCGGCAGCATCGACGACGCGCAGCTGGACCTCGGCCCGCCCCTGGTAATGATCGAGCCCCAGCGTGCCGGCAATATGGAGGCGCCCATCGTTGCCGGCACGCAGGATCGCGTCGCCCAAGGGGGCGCTTGCTGCGCGAAAGGCGATGGCCTTCAGGCGGGCTCCATCATCGGCCGTCAACTGGAAACGGACGTGCCCGCTCGCGCCGACGACTTCGGCGAATTTCGCGCGATGGGCCGGAAAGGCGAAGATCGGTTGCGGGTTACCGGCGCCGAACGGCCCGGCCCGTTCCATGTCTTCGACCAGCGCCACGGTCGCACCGCGGGCGCTCAACGCGGCATCCACCTTGATCGCCGTCAGCGCCCGTGCGGTCCCCACGGCGGCGCCCAGCCGTTCGCTGAGATGCGCCCTGAACGGCGCAAGCTGGCCCGGTTTGAGCGTAGCGCCGGCAGCCATCGCATGCCCGCCGCCACGGACGATGAGGCCCGCCTCCACGGCGTCGATCACGGCGTGACCGAGGTCCACCCCGGGCATCGAGCGGCCCGAGCCGATGCCGGTGCCGTCAGGTTGGAGGGCAAATATGAACGTGGGGCGGTCAAAGCGCTCGCGGACGCGCCCCGCGATGATGCCGATGATCCCAGCGTGCCAATTGGCGGAGGCGAGGACCAGCACGGGAGGGCCTTCCCCCGCTGCGATCTCCGCCTCCGCGGCCGCCAGCGCTTCCTCCAGCGCCTGGCTTTCAATCCGCTGGCGTTCGACATTGAGATCGTTGAGCCGCGCGGCGAGCACCAGCGACTCGTGCTCGTCTTCGAGCGCGAGCAGTCGAGCACCCAGCGCGGCGTCGCCAATCCGTCCCCCCGCGTTGATGCGTGGACCGATGAGAAAGCTCAGGTGATAGGGGTTCAATGGACCGGTCACCCGCGCTGCCAGTGCCAGTGCCCCAATGCCTCGATTACTGCCGTGGCGCGCGACTTCAAGGCCGCGCACGACGAACGCACGGTTGAGCCCGGTCAGCGGCACCACGTCGCAAACGGTGGCCAAAGCGACGAGATCGAGCAGTTGCATGAGGTCGGGCTGGCCGGTGTCGCCGCGCTGGCGCAACAGGCGGTTGACGGCCACCAGGACCATGAAGGTGACGCCTGCCGCGCAGAGATAACCAAGGCCGGAAATGTCGTCTGCGCGGTTGGGATTGACGATGGCAAACGCTACGGGGAGGTCGTGATCGCTGAGATGATGGTCGATCACGAGCACGTCGAGACCACGGGACCTGGCGTGGGCGATGGGCTCGTCGCTGACGGTGCCGCAATCGAGGGTGATCAGCAGGCGTGCGCCATTGTCGATGAGCTTATCGATGGCGGCAATGTTCGGGCCATAGCCCTCGAAGATGCGATCCGGGATGTAGACCTGCGGCTCGATCCCGAAATGACGCAGGTACCGCGCCATCAGCGCACAGCTCGCGGCGCCATCGACGTCGTAGTCGCCGAACAGTGCGATCTTCTCGTTGTTGGTGATGGCCTCGACCAGCCGCGCCGCAAGCCGGTCCATGTCGGCCAAGGTCGAAGGGTCGGGCATAAGCCCGCGGATTGTGGGGTTGAGGTGTTCGGCAGCCTCATCGATGCCGACACCGCGTCCCGCGATGATGCGGGCGACGATTTCGCTGACCCCGAGTCGTTGGGTTATCGCCTGCGCCGTACGCAATTGCGCCTCGTCCAGCCGGTCCACCCAGGTCCGGCCGGTCACGGAGCGCGCAACGTTCAAAAAGGGTTCGGCCATTGTTGGACGCGAGCAATCGGCAGGTCCGACACCCTACCGGTGATGCTCGGCCGTAATCCAGCGCACGGTGCGGCTCCAGCTGCGCATCACCACGGTCGAGGTCCGCACGTCATTCTTTCTGAAGCGGACGCCGTCCAGCAGAAAACCATCGGTGACCCCGGTTGCGGCGAACAGCACATCGCCCGAGGCGAGTTCGTCGGTCCTGTATTTGCGGTTGGCGTCGGTGATCCCCATGCGTCCCGCGCGCTCGCGCTTCTCGTCGGTGTCCAGCATCAGCCGGCCCTGCATCTGCCCGCCGATGCAACGCAGTGCGGCCGCCGCAAGGACGCCCTCGGGGGCCCCGCCCGACCCGATGTAGATGTCGATGCCCGTTTCGTCCGTATTCACTGCGTGAATAATGCCGGCGATGTCGCCATCGCTGATCAGCTTGATGGCGCAGCCCGTCGACCGCAGTTCCTCAAGCAGGGCCGCGTGGCGTGGCCGGTCGAGCATCACTGCCGTGATCTCCTCGATCGCGACCCCCTTGGCCTTGGCCAGGGACGTGATGTTTTCGCGTGGGCTCATGTCGAGGTCGACGGTGCCTTCGGGATAGCCGGCGCCGATCGCGATCTTCTGCATGTAAACGTCCGGCGCATTGAGCAGGCCGCCCCGTTCAGCCATGGCGAGCACGCAGATGGAATCGGGCTGGTTCTTGGCACACAGCGTCGTGCCCTCGAGCGGGTCGACCGCGATGTCGACCGCGGGCCCCTGCCCCTTGCCGACCGTTTCGCCGATGAACAGCATGGGCGCCTCGTCGCGCTCCCCCTCGCCGATGACGATCCGGCCATCGATGGAAATGTTCCCAAGCTCGGTCCGCATGGCCTCCACCGCGGCCCGGTCGGCAGCCTTCTCATCGCCCTTCCCACGCCAGGCCGCGGAGGCGATCGCGGCGCGCTCGGTGACCCGAACCAACTCCAGGGTGAGGTTGCGATGAAGTGCGGGCGAGGCGTCGTCGGGGGCGGCAAGTTTCATCAAAGGGCCTCGATGCGAATGAGCTGGGGGTTGCCGACAATGAACCCATCGGCATCGATCAGGGCGAGAGCTTCGCGCACGGACTGCTCCATCGTCGAATGGGTGAGCAGCACGATTGTGCGCAGGCCCTCGTCCGATGGTGCGTCTGTAACACGCAGGTCCGGCCGCTGTATGACACTTTCGAGGGAAATACCCGCCGCTCCCATGCGCGCAGCGATAGCAGCAAAGGCGCCCGGCACGTCTTTGGCATTTAGTCTGATGTAGTAGCCGCCCTCATGCGCTTTCATGGGAGCCTGCCGGTAGGGCACAAGTTCCTGGCTCGGCAGGCCGAGGGGCGGCACCCGCGAGCCGCGGGCGACATCGAGAATGTCGGAAAGGACCGAGGAGGCGGTAGGTGCTCCGCCGGCCCCCGGGCCCGCCAGCAGGAGCTCGTGCACATGATCGGTTTCGAGGGCGACCGCATTGAGCACGCCGTCAACCCCCGCAATGGCGGAAGTCTTGGGCACCAGGGTCGGATGGACCCGCTGCTCGATCCCGTCGGCCGATCGCTGGGCAATGCCGAGCAGCTTGATCTTGTAGCCCAGATCGCTGGCCACCCGGATGTCCGCCTGAGTAATGGACGTAATGCCCTCGACGAATATCTCGTCGGGCGCGATCTCGCATCCGAAGCAGAGCGAGGTCAGGATGGCCAATTTGTGCGCGGTGTCGAAGCCACCCACATCGAAGGTTGGATCGGCCTCGGCGTAGCCAAGGTCCTGCGCCTCCTTCAGCGCTTCGGCGAAGCTGCTTCCGACGGAGTTCCCACCTGTGCCGGTCATGCGCGACAGGATGTAGTTACAGGTGCCGTTCATGATGCCGTAGACGCGCGCGATGCGGGCCGAGCCAAGACCTTCGCGCAAGGTCTTGATGACTGGGATGCCACCCGCCACCGCAGCCTCGAACCCGAGCGGGGCGCCATTGTCCTCGGCAAGGCGAGCGAGGGCCACACCATGGCGAGCCAGAAGCGCCTTGTTGGCGGTCACGACGGGCCGGCCTATCTCCAGCGCGGCTCGAACCGCAGCGTTGGCGGGGCCGTCTTCCCCGCCCATGAGTTCGACGAACAAGTCGATATTGGGGGATTTGGCCAGTGCGACGGGGTCGTCGAACCATTGGAGCTGCGACAGGTCGATACCCCGGTCGCGCGAGCGCGAACGTGCACTGACTGCCGTGACCACGATCGCGCGGCCGATCTTGCGCGTAAGCTCGTCGGCGTCTTTTTGCAGGTTACGCACCAGAGTCGCCCCGACGTTGCCCAAGCCGGCCACGCCAATCCGCAAGGGGGGAGCCGCCGGCGTCTCAGCCTGCTCCTGCATGGCCTTGAGGATACGGGCGCGCGTTTCCGACCGGGGCTCGCGCCCCTCCCTGAGATCGAAGACAAACAACGGGTCTCCCGCGATCTGCCGGCCGAAGCGGGTAGCCGTCCAGCCATGCGAGGTGATGAAAGCTTCGACAGCTTCGCGAAACGACTGAATATCGGACATAAGGGCTCCTCTCCCAGCCTCCATGCTAGGAGATCGCCTATTCGTCAATAGGATTTACTGGCGTCCTAGTTTCCCGTGGCTGCCGTCAGCGGTACGACGTTGCCCTGTCCGGCCTTACCGCCCATCAGGAACTTCTTGATGTTACGGGCGGCCTGGCGAATGCGCTGGTCGTTCTCGACGAGCGCCAGCCGGACGTATTGATCGCCGTATTCGCCGAAACCTACACCCGGAGCGACGGCGACGCCGGTCTCCTGGATCAGGAGCTTGGCGAATTCGAGAGAACCCAGATGCGCGTATTGGTCGGGGATCGGCGACCACACGAACATCGTCGCCTTGGGCGACGGGATCGGCCAGCCCGCGCGGGCGAAGCTCTCGACCATCACGTCGCGGCGTTCACGGTAGATGTTGCGTACTTCGGCGACAACCTCGTCGGTACCATTGAGCGCCGAGGCAGCCGCGACCTGGACCGGGGTGAACGCACCATAGTCGAGATACGATTTCACCCGGGTCAGGGCCGAAATGAGTCGCTCGTTGCCAACGGCGAAACCAACACGCCAACCGGGCATCGAATAGGTCTTGCTCATCGAGGTGAATTCGACCGCGATGTCCATGGCGCCCGGCACCTCAAGGATGGAGGGCGGCACCTCATCGTCGAAATAGATCTCGGCATAGGCGAGATCGGACAGGATAAAGATGCTGTTCGCCCGGCAGTACGCGACGACTTCCTTGTAGAAATCGAGGGAGGCCGTGTAGGCGGTCGGATTGGCCGGATAATTCAGAACAAGCGCGATGGGCTTCGGGATCGAATGGCGCACCGCCCGGTCGAGAGACCGAAGGAAGTCCTCATTGGGCTCAGCCGGCATCGAGCGGACGACGCCTCCGGACATGATGAATCCGAAGGAATGGATCGGATAGGTTGGGTTAGGCACCAGAACCACATCGCCGGGTGCGGTGATGGCTTGCGCCATATTCGCGAAGCCCTCCTTGGAGCCGAGCGTTGCGACCACCTGCGTGTCGGGGTTGAGCTTTACGCCGAAGCGGCGGCCGTAATAGCTCGCCTGCGCCTTTCGAAGGCCGGGAATGCCTTTGGATGAAGAGTAGCGGTGGGTACGCGGATCCTTCACCGTCTCCTTGAGCTTCTCCACGATGTGATCGGGAGTTGGCAAGTCTGGGTTGCCCATGCCGAGATCGATGACGTCGACACCGTTGGCGCGGGCCTTCGCCTTGATGGGATTGATGTGCTCGAAAACGTAAGGCGGCAGGCGGCGGATACGATGGAAATCTTCGTTCATGACGTCCTCGAAGAGGCTTGGCGATCCCGCCGTGCGGCTCATGCGCAGATCAGACGGGGATTGTCGCCGAATTATGGTTTGAGGCTGGTTAAGGGCCCCGGCTCGACTTTTCCGCTCTCTCCGGTCGCGTTGGCGACCCCTGGAGAGAGCTAACGAGCGGGGGCGGTCGCTGCGCGCGCGGCAACGACTCCCAATGGTGCGGCGGTGAAACTGCGCATAGCCATGTCTGCCTCTTAGGGTCGGGCGCCGGACTTGTCCAGCGGGCGGCCGGTCACGTTATGGGCCAGAACATGCCGAGGGCCGGAACGCCGACCGCAAGGACAATCAGCGAGAGCGGGAGGCCGAGCCGCCAATAGTCACCGAACCGGTAGCCGCCCGGCCCCATGACGAGAGTGTTGCACTGGTGTCCGATGGGCGTGAGGAAATCGCACCCTGCCCCGATCGCAACCGCCATGAGGAATGCATCGGGGCGAAGCCCGAGGTCGCTCGCAAAAGTCGCCGCTATCGGCGCCATGACTAGAACCGTCGCAGCATTGTTGAGGAAGGGCGTCACGGCCATTGCGGCGAGCATGATGAGAGCCAACGCCGCCATCGGGGGAAGGCCCATTGCTACATCCGAAAGCATGCCTGCGATCAGGTCCGTGACTCCGGTCTGCCGCAGACTGTCACTGACGGGAATGAGAGCTGCGAGCATGATGAGGATCGGCCCGTCGACCTGCACGTAGAGTTCGCGCAGTGGCAACGCCCCGGTCACCACGACGGCTACCGCTGCACCGAAGAAAGCCACCTGCACCGGCAGAATGCCGAACGCCGTGAGCGCCATCGCGATTGCGAGGATGACCAGCGGCAGGATGCGGTTTCGTGCCATACCCAGTTTGAGCTGTCGCTCGGCGAGCGGCAGCAAATCGAGCAGTCGCAGCTGCTCGCCGATTTCGTCGGTGCGCCCCTGCAGCATGACAACATCTCCCGCCTCCAATGTGATGTGGCTCAGACGTTCGTGAAAGCGTTTGTCGCGCCGGCTGACCGCCAGGAGATTCAGCCCGGTTCGCTCGAACAAGGCGTACTCGCGCGCGGTACGACCAATGAGACTTGATGACGGGCCGATGATGGCCTCGATTGAGGTGAGGTCATTGGCGTTCGCTGCAGCTTGCCGATCGGACAATGTGAGACCGCCCTGCTCTACCGCCTTGTCGAGGGCCTCAGGCTCGCCTTCGAGCAACAACCGATCGCCCAGCTTCAGCGTCGCGTCGGGAAACGGAATCCGGCGCTTCTTCTTGTCGGGGCCAACGATGGAGGTGACCATCACGCGTCCGCCGCCCAGCTTTTGAAGATCGCTGACGGTCTGGTCGATGAGGGTCGAGGTCTCCCCGACAATGGCCTCGGTGGTGTAGTTGCGGATCTCGAGGACTTCGGCGACGTCGAGCCCCTCGCGCCGCCGTTGTGGCAAAAGCCAATAGAACAGCGCCAGAAACGCGATTCCAGCTATCGTAAGCGTTACGCCGACCGGCGTGAAATCGAACATGTGGAAGCTCTCGCCCGTCAAGTCCTTACGCAAGCGGCTGACGATCACGTTCGGGGAGGTGCCGATCTGCGTGATGAGTCCACCCAACAGCGCGGCAAACGACATCGGCATCAGGAACATCGACGGAGAAACGTTCGACCGCCGCGCAAACTGGAAAGCGATCGGAATCATGATGGCCAGCGCGCCGATGTTCTTGACGAATGCCGACAGCGCCGCGACGACGGCGACCAGCACGATCAATTGTAGGCGCGGCGCGCTGAGGTTGGGCGCGAAGCGTTGGAGCAAGAGCTCCATTATGCCGGAGCGTGAAACGGCCGCGCTTACGACCAGTGCGCTGCCAACGATGATGACGATGTCGTCGGCAAAGCCACTGAAGGCCCGATCGAAAGGGACGACGCCTACCGCGATGGCAGCCAGCAATCCCAGCGCCGCGACAAGATCATAGCGCAGGCGGCCCCAGATGAAGGCCGCCATCATGGCGCCAATGACGGCAAATGACAGAAGCTGCGCTGTGGTCATGGAGCCCTCTTGCCCGCCGACAACGAACATGAGCGTGATACGGTCGCCAAGACAAAGATATTTTCCCGGTCCCGGAACCTTTTTCCGCATGCGGCCATAGCGCCTGTATGGCAGCTTCTGTGCCCCTTCAGCCTGGTCTCCCTGCAAGCACAGGCGAGCAAGCGACGGCGATGGTCCACTACTATCGCGCCGAAATTGCTCGCATGAGCAGCTGGCGCGATCGCCTGGACCGCACCAGCAACTGGGCCATTACGGTGGTTGCGGCGCTACTTTCGGTATCGCTGTCGACACCAAGCTCGCATCACGGCGTGCTGCTGTTTGCCATGCTGCTCATCACGCTGCTGCTCTATGTCGAGGCGAGGCGTTATCGGTTCTATGATGTGTACCGGATACGAGTACGCCAGTTCGAGCGGCACTATTTCGCGCCGGCATTCTCGGCGACGGCGGCCGACGCCGGGCGCGCACCTTGGCTCGCCGCATTGTCGGAAGATCTGCGCCATCCGCGATTTCGCATCGATCTGGGAACGGCGCTGATCCGGCGCCTCAGGCGCAACTACATCTGGATGTACGCGATCCTGCTGTTGGGGTGGGTACTGAAGATTACCTCACCCAAACTCGCTTCCGATGGCGCCGTGCAGGACGCTCCAATGTCATTGCAGACGATCGGCGACAATGCCGGCCTCGGCCCGGTGCCCGGCTGGATCGTCATTCTGGCTGTGCTGGGCTTTCACTTGAGCCTCGTTGTCATCGTGCGGCGCAAGAGGCGACGGGCCGACGACGACGAGGTGCATGTCTGAAAAAGCAAAGGCCGGGATCCCTCCCGGCCTTCGAATTCCATCTGCGCGCAAGCTTAGCGCTTGGAGAACTGGAACGAGCGGCGGGCCTTGGCCTTGCCGTACTTCTTGCGTTCCACCACGCGGCTGTCGCGGGTCAGGAAGCCGCCCTTCTTGAGCACGGCGCGCAGTTCGGGCTCGTAGTGCGTCAGCGCCTGGCTGATGCCGTGACGGACTGCGCCGGCCTGGCCGGAGAGACCACCACCCGAGACCGTCGCGATCACGTCGTACTGATCCTTGCGGGCCGCGGCGACGATCGGCTGCTGCAGGATCATTTGGAGGACCGGACGGGCAAAGAAGGCGTCATAGTCCTTGCCATTGACAGTGATCTTGCCGTTACCGGGCTTGATCCACACGCGGGCAATGGCGTTCTTGCGCTTACCGGTGGCGTAGGCACGGCCTTCCTTGTCCAGCTTCTGCACATAAACAGGAGCGGCGGGCTGGGTCGGAGCGGCCGCGCTGGTGCCGAGCTCTTCAAGCGAGTTGATGGTTTCGGCCATTATTCGGCCCTCACGTTCTTGGAATTCATCGAAGCGACGTCGAGCTTTTCGGGCGACTGAGCTTCATGGGGGTGCACATCGCCGGCGTAGACGCGCAGATTTTTCATCTGCTGGCGGCCGAGCGGGCCTGACGGGATCATGCGGCGGACGGCATTTTCGAGCACGCGCTCGGGGAAGCGGCCGTCGAGCAACTGGCGCTGCGTCCGATCCTTGATGCCGCCGGGGAAGCCGGTGTGCCAGAAGAACCTGCGCTGATCGAGCTTGTTGCCCGTCAGCTTGACCTTCTCGGCATTGATGACGATGACGTTGTCGCCCATGTCCATATGGGGCGTATAAGTCGGCAGGTGTTTGCCGCGCAGGCGCATCGCCACGATCGAAGCAAGGCGGCCAACGACGAGATCCGTCGCGTCGATCAGCACCCACTTCTTCGTGATGTCAGCCGGCTTGGCCGTGTAAGTCGACATCGAGTTTTCCTTAGAAATTTGGCGGAGGCCGCCGGTTTTCGTGCGCGGTGTTTAGCAGGGATTTGCATGCCGTCAAGCGCACTCTAATCTATAAGCAATTTCAGTCGCTTATCGTTTTGGTATTATATTACCTGAGCAAGAAGCCTCAGATTTTCGGGCGTTACGCGAGGCTCTGACGCGAACGCATATCGGCGAGCCATGCCGTGATCGCGCCTGCAAGCATGAAGGCCAAGGCCTGATGGCCGAGCGCCAGGGCGAGGGGCACATGGAGAACCAGCGTGCCTATACCCAACGCCACCTGGAGGAGCACTAGCAGCGCGATCCGGGGGAGCCATCCGCCCTGCCCTCGCTGCCATATCCATAGCGCACCGACGTAGAGCGCGATCACGTAGGCAATGGTGCGATGAATGAACTGCACCGTGAGCGCGTTCTCAAAGAGGTTGCGCCACAAGGGATCCATCGCGCCCAGGCCCTCGGGGACCAGGGCCCCGTCCATCAAGGGCCACGTGTTGTACCCCTTGCCGGCATCGAGACCGGCGACAAAGGCTCCGGCCCCGATCTGCAGGACCAACAGCAGCAGCAGGATCAATGCCGCCGACCGATCGCTGGCTGGAGCGAGATGCCTGTCCGGGGTCATTCGCCGCGCGACCCAGATCAACGCTATGAACAACAACAGCGCGGCCGTCAGATGAGCGGCGAGGCGATATTGCGAGACGCTGGTGAGCTCTGTGAGCCCGGAGGTTACCATCCACCAGCCAAGCGCGCCTTGCAGACCGCCGAGAACGAACAAACCGGCCAACGGTGCCGCAAGGTTCCAGGTGAAGCGACGCTGGAAGAGAAACACTAGAAACGGCACGGCGAAGACCACGCCGATGATCCGTCCCAGAGCCCGGTGTAGCCACTCCCAGAAGTAGATGAACTTGAATTCCTCGAGCGTCATCCCCCTGTTGAGCAACTGGTATTGCGGAATCTGCTGGTAGCCTTCGAATTCGGCCTGCCAATCAGCCTCGGTAAGTGGAGGGATAATACCGGTGATGGGCTTCCATTCTGTAATTGAGAGGCCGGATTCGGTTAGGCGCGTCAGTCCGCCAACGGCGACCATGGCCAGCACCATCAGGGCGATGACGTAGAGCCAGATGCGCACTGGGCGCAGCCGGTCTGGCGCAGGATTGGCAACGGATTCGGCGGCTGTGAGAGAAACCACGGCATTGACCGGAAGAAGGAAAGCGCGGAGGGAATAGCCCCACGCTCTCCCGGGCGCAACCGCGAGGAATGACGCAGGCAATGACCCGAAAGACGCGAAGCCTGGTAGGCACGATTGGGATCATCGTGCTGCTGATCGCCTACCCGTTGGTCGTGGCGGGGATATTTGGCGATGCAATGGCCCGCATGCCAGGCTGGACGGCCATCCTTGTTTTTGCAGCGCTCGGAATGCTGTGGTTCGTCCCCGCCGCCATCGTAATCCGGTGGATGACGCGACCGGATTGAGGTCCTCCGGTCCCTAACGCGGCAGTGCTGAGAATACCGCAGGCGCGCCGAAGACGTCGACATAACGGCGGTGCTGGAAGTTGCCGTTAAGTGAGACCCGCGGGAGGGAGTGAAGTCCGTCGCGATGACGGCGATAGATTGCGCCGGGGATCGTCGTAACTGCCGAGCGCAGGCCGAGCTCCTTTGCCATCGCATATTCGCGCGCTCCAGCGGATGCCAACCCTCCTATCGGATAACTCAGATGGATCGGCCGCTTGCCGAACTGGGCCTCAATCACCTTCACCGAAAGCTCGACCTCGTTGCGGGCCTGATCCTCGGAGAGCTTGGCCAGCTCGTAGTGGTGCACCGTATGCGCTCCGATCGTGCAAAGCTGATCGCTCGCGAAGGTCCGCAACTCCTGCCAGTCCATGATCAGCGCGCGGCAATGCGCAGCGAGATCGAAGTCGTATTTGCCAGCGAGATCGCGGATCAGGGCGACGCGCTCCTCCTCCGGGATCGCTCGCATTCGCGCATAGAGCTTGTCGTAGGTGGCGCGCTTTTCCGCAAGAGTGGCCGTGGGCAAGTAGTCGTTCTCCCCGCCCTCCGTCACAGCGATCGCGTCCTGCTGAGCAATGATGTCCTCGAGGGCTTGCCACCAGACCTCTCCGATACCGTCAACCAAAGCCGTCGGGACGTAGAGAGTGAAGGGACACTGATGCCGTCGCAGAACCGGCAGCGCGTATTTCAGGTTGTCGCGATAGGCGTCGTCGAATGTGAAGACCGCGAAGCGCCTTTCGGGAAATTCGGATTCAATGCGCCGAAGCCCCTCGCCTAGATCTACGATGTCATATCCGAGCTGGCGCATGCGACGGATGGCGAAGTCGAGGAAGTCCGGCTTCACCTGCAGGATGGAGTTAGGTGAAAAGTCTGCCGGATCTTCGGGGAGCACGCGATGCAACGTGAAGATGACCCCCCGGGCACGAGACGTCGCCCGGATGATGTGGGTGAGCTGGCTTGCCCAAAGGGCCTCGAACATCCCGGCGATCGCCGCATAACGCAGTGAGCCCATCAGGCAACGGCGACTTCTGGCTCTGGGACGATGACGCTGTCGACCGTCTCAAACCCAAGGCTCGCGGCATCAGCACTCAACGTATCGACAACTCCCTGCGGAGTACGTGCCTGGCGAACCATGACCAGACGCCCTCGTGCTCCGGCGAACAGTGGCAGTGTCGAGTTGATGCCGAGACGGCCGGTCGACACGATGACCACCTCGTAGATGTCGGCCAGCGCTTCGACGAGAGTCAGCGGCCGCATCGACCGGCGATCGAGCACTGGCATCTCGCCCCAAGGCACGTCTGCCAAACCCTCGCGCACGCGATGCACGACGTCGCCGAAACTGGCCCGCTCGGCACAAAGATCAGTGAGCCCCGGTAGACCGGAGGGACGACCGCTACCGGCATCGATGCGGCAAACGCTCAGTCCCTTTTGCAGCGCTTCGCTCACCAGCAGGTCCGCAACGATAGCCGCGTCCCTTGACTCGGTGACCGCAGCCAGCAGAACAATCCGAGCGTGTCCGAGCGCCAGGTTGCCCACGATCGCCGCGATGTCGGGACTGGCCGAAACTTCGATCGTCGGCGGTTGAGGTGGAGCGACAGGCTCGGGCATATCGGCAAGGTCCAATTCACCGCCGTCGTCGTTGAGCGACTCTTGGCCAGCGAACTCATTCTTGTCCTCGGGCTGCACGACAGGCTCGAACTGCCGGAGGCTGTTGCGGTCGTATACCGCCCGTCCCGACATCAGCTCTCCAAACAGAACCATACCGACCTGCAACGCGAGCGCCACGAATCCGACGGCTCCCAGGATGAGTGTCGTCTTGGGCGAGGCAGGAGAAACGGATGGTGCAGCCTGCGTGATGATGCGAACGTCGGGTAAAGCCGACCCCGCGTCGGTGCGGCTCGCAGCATCGCGGTAGCGGATCAAATAGGAATCCAGAAGATCCCTTTGCGCCTTCGCTTCACGGGTAAGACTGTCCAGCGTGACCGTGTCCTTGGTCTGTGTGGAGGCGGCAAGCCTGGCGCGGGCAAGGTCGTCGTTGAGTGATGCAATGAGGCCGTCCTCGACGGTCACTTGCGCCGCAAGGCTATCGGCAATCCGCTTGGCCTCGGCGTTGATCTGCGCGTTCACCTGTGCGATCTGCGCGTTAAGACCCTTGATCGTCGGATGTGCCGGCAGGAGCGTGGCCAGCTTCTCGGCAAGGGTGCTCTGGAACGTCGCACGCGATTGCATCAGCGACTGTACAACCGGACTCGCGCGCACATCTTCGACGCCTTCGACCGGCTGTCCGGATTTGAGCAGCGAGCGGATCAATGCGGCACGCTGCTCGGCCGTGTTGCGCCTACCCTGCGCGTCGGTGATTTGCCGGCCGATATCAGAAATTTGCTGATCGGGCAGCGTCGTGCCGTTGCTACCGGTGAAGATGCCGTTATCGGAGCGATATTGCGCGACGGCAGTGTCGGCCGCCTCGACCTTCGCGCGGAGGTCCTCGATCTGCTGCTCGAGCCACACCGTCGCTTCCGCCGTATCGGCGAGGGACTGTTGCGCGCGGCGTTTTACGTGCTCGGCAGCAATGGCGTTCGCTATCCGCGCTGCGAGCTGCGGATCGACGGAGCGGACGTAGATCGAAATGACGGCAGAGTCCCGCTCCCGAATGACGGTCAAGCGCTCGTTGAGGTTCTGCAGTACCAGCTCATCGACGCTCTTGGCCTCGGTCTTCCTTCCCAGAAGGCGCAGCACCATGGTCAAGGGATTCACTGCGCCGCCATTGAACTCGGAGACGGACCGCAGCTTTTCGCTATCGATGACGGCCAACAACGTGTCGCGCGATTTGACGAGCTCAATCTGGCTCGACATCAGCGCATCGATGGTGATTCCGCCTCCAGTTGCGCTGCTGCCCCCGGTCGTGGCGGCCTGGGTGAAGATACTGCTGCGGTCCTCGACGAGAAGGCTTGCCGAAGACTCGTACATCTTCGGCACGAACATGAGCACGACGAATGTCGCTGCGAGGAGCAGCGCAGTTACTATGACGATCCGAAGCAGGCGCGCCCACAAGGCGCTCATCAGCGCGCCGACGTCCATACGCAAGTCCTCGGCGGGCGCCGACTCAACACTCATCACGTGACCTTTCCCAGTCGCCCGAACTATCGCGGGATCGTGGTCAACAATCGGTTAAGTGAGATCGCAAATCGCCCGGACTCCAAGTGCGGGTAAGCACATTGTTAACCATGCGCACCCGACACTGCCGACGACTCTGGGTGTCGGATTTCCATGCGCTGGCTGATTTGTCTTGTCGTGCTCTTGTTGCCGCTGGCTGGGTGCTCGCTCAACGGCAGGACGACAACCTACTCTCTCGAAACGCGCCAGGCCTATGCGCTTGGGCCGGGCGACCTGCTCCGGATCAAAGTCTATGGCGACGAGACGGTCTCCGGTACCTACAAAGTCGATGATGCCGGCACGCTTTCCATGCCCTTGATCGGCCAAATCGCCGTTGCCGGACGGACCACCGCGCAAACGGCCGCCGCTATCGCTGCGGCACTGGCCGATGGTTATATCCGCAATCCTGATGTTGCCGTGGAGATCGACACTTACCGGCCCTTCTTCATCCAGGGTGCCGTCCGCACCGGCGGGCAGTTCGCTTATGTCTCTGGGATGACAATCCGGGCCGCGGTGTCGACGGCGGGTGGATACACGGATACGGCGAACCGGCAGCGGGCAACGATTTATCGCAAGGCCGGCCAGGTGATGCAGAAGAGTGTGGTCGATCTCGATTTCCCGATCTACCCCGGCGATACGATCGTCATCTCCGAACGCTGGCTATGAGGCCGTGACCGGCGAACCCCTGCGCATTCT
>JBIQKK010000032.1:4578-9034 GCA_044506585.1 Hyphomicrobiales bacterium | reverse complement strand
CGGGCGCTCGGCGCGGCCATGCAGCGCAGCCTGAACGATCCAAACGAGGCGGCGCGCGAGGCCGCTGAACGGCTCGAATTCATCCGCCCGAGGTTTTCCATCGCCCACATGGCGGACCAGATCGAGGCGCTCTACCGCGAGCTCCTCAAAAGGCGGCAATCCAAGCGGGATCGGCATCAAGCGTAGGGTTGTCTTTCACTCGGTCTTCACCCCTTGCTCCCTATCTTCCAGACGGTCTGACTGCTGGATTGCTTACCTATGTTTCGTCTCGACGCTAAACAGGCTGTCCTCGATCACGTCGCGCGGAAATCCGCGGGGGCGCCCGGGGAACTTGGCCCAGAGGCCCAGGCGATCGTCGCCGCACCGATGGAGGCCAGCTATTCGGGTGCTGTCATCATCGGCATCGCGCAGGCCATAGAGGCATTGCTGCTCGCAACACTCGGCTTCGCGATCTTTGCCATCTATGTCGAGCCGGGCCAACAGTCGATCTATCTGCCGACCATTCTGCTGACCACGCTGGTCGCTAACGTGCTTTTCAACGCTGCACGGACCCATCGGATTGCGGCGTACCGCACGGCGCTGGCACAGACGGCCCGTGTGCTCGCTGCGTGGTCGTTCCTGTTCGTCGTGCTGATGACGGCAGCCTTCCTGCTCAAGAGTTCCGAACTCGTGTCTCGTGTCTGGCTGGTCAGTTGGTATCTTTCCGGCGGGATCGTGCTCATCGTCTTCCGCCTGTCGTTGCGGCAGATCGTATTGCAGTGGACGCGCGAGGGACGGCTCAAGCGCCGGACGGTCATCGTGGGCGGCGGCCACGACGCCGAGATTCTCGTTGAGTCCATCCTGCAGAGCGCCGGGTCGGATGTGCGGCTGCTTGGTTTGTTCGACGACCGAAACGACGAACGTTCCCCCGAGTCGGTCGCAAGCCTTCCGAAACTTGGCCGGGTTGCCGATCTCCTCGAATTTGCGCGGCAAACGCGTGTCGATCTCGTGATCGTCTCGATGCCGCTCAGTGCGGAGAAGCGTGTGCTCGAGATGCTGACGCAGCTTTGGGTGCTGCCCGTCGACATCCGGCTCTCGGCCCATATGAGCAAGCTGCGTTTCACCAGCAAAGCCTATTCCTATGTCGGCGACGTTCCCGTGTTCGACATGGCCGACCGTCCGATCTCGGACTGGAATCTTGTTTTCAAATGGCTGTTCGACAAGTCAGTCGCGCTGATCGCATTGCTGCTCTTGTCTCCCGTCATGCTGGCGACGGCGATTGCGGTGAAACTCGATAGCAAGGGACCTGTGTTCTTCAAGCAGAAGCGGCACGGGTTCAACAACGAACTGATCGAGGTCTACAAGTTCCGGTCGATGCGCACCGACATGGCCGACGAGAACGCCAGCAAACTAGTCACCAAAGACGATCCGCGGGTGACGCGCGTGGGCAAGTTCATCCGCAAAACGTCGATCGATGAACTTCCGCAGTTCTTCAACGTGCTGCGCGGCGAGCTCTCGGTGGTTGGCCCGCGGCCGCATGCCCTCCAGGCCAAAGCGGACAACATCCTCTATTACGAGGCGGTGGAGGGATACTTTGCCCGCCACAAGGTCAAGCCCGGCATTACCGGTTGGGCGCAGATCCACGGATGGAGAGGTGAGACAGACACGGTCGACAAGATCATGCAGCGCGTGCAGCACGACCTCTACTACATCGAGCACTGGTCGATCCTGCTGGACCTCTACATCGTGATCATGACGCCCCTCACGCTGTTCGCCAAGACCGAGAACGCCTACTGACATGGCCGTCGCCGACGCCAGCCTGGGAACGGCAGGGGCGCGTGGCGGCGTTTATCTCCAAGCCCGGCTCGCAAGACTGCTGCAATGGACCGTGGCGCTGTGGGTCTTCTCGGGCAGCATTGTTGTCACTGAACCGTCGCCCTACGAACTGAGCTTCCTTGTGGCGTTCGGAGTGTCGCTGTTCGCCGCCAGCTTCGCGTTTCACCGGGAGACGCTGGGACTGCTGGTCCTCTGGCTTTTCTTCATCCCCTTTGCACTGATCGGGGCATTCCAGGCGACGTTTACGCCGCTGACGACCGCTCTGCTGTTTCAGATCGTTACGATCTTTCTGTTCTTCACGTCGTATTGGGTGGCAAGCTACGTTGCGCAAGCACCGCAGGAGCGCATGCGGCTCATTGTGCGTGCTTACACCGCCGCCGCAGTGTTCTCGGCGGTGCTTGGCACTCTTGGTTATCTCGGACTCATCCCCGGCCGAGACATCCTGACCCTCTACGGACGGGCCAAGGCGCTGTTCAACGACCCCAACGTTTTCGGACCCTTCCTGATCCTGCCTGCGATGTATGCGTTGCAGCGAGTGCTTCTCGGTTCGCCGCGACGCGCTGCCTGGGCGGGAGTGGCGTTCATGATCATCATGGTCGGCGTTTTCGCCAGCTTCTCGCGCGCTGCCTGGGGTCACCTCGCGGTGTCGTCCGCCATGGTCTACGTGCTGTGCTTCGTGTTCGTCGCTCATGCCCGTGAGAAGGTGCGCATGCTCATTATCGCGCTTCTCGGCTGTCTCGCCATCCTCGTCGCGATCGGCGGCCTGTTGTCCATCCCATCCGTGCAGCGGCTCTTCGAAGTACGGGCAACGGCCCAGAATTACGACGAGGGCGAGACAGGTCGTTTTGGCCGACAGGGTTATGCGCTGGAGCTCGCGATCGATAACCCGCTGGGGATCGGCCCCCTGGAGTTTCGCAATTTGCGGATCAAAGAAGAACCGCACAACAGCTACCTGAACGTCCTCCACGTTTATGGGTGGGGTGGCGGATTTGCCTTCATCCTGCTCATTGGAACGACGCTTTGGCGGGGGTTTAGCTTTGTCGTCAAGTCATCTCCAAACCGGCTCCTTCTCATACCGCTGATCTCGGTATTCCTGCCGCTGTCCGTGGAAGCCGCAATTATCGATCTCGACCATTGGCGGCACTTCTACCTAGTCGCCGGCCTGATCTGGGGTGTGACGGCGGGCTATCGCACGATCCGGATGGGGGAAGGCGATCGGCTGTCGGCCCTGGTGTAGACCGGTCAACGTTCCAAACAGGCCTGCGCCGGCCTTATCACAATCTCCGCGCCCTCATGGGGATCGTAATGGTAACTGAGCGTTCGCAAGTCCGAGGTGGCCGTAAGCGTGATGCCGTCGCCGAATGCATTGAGGATGTAGCGGAGCTCGACTGTTTCAAACGTGCAGATCGAGGCGGCTTGGAGGTCGGCGAAAGGGCTCGACGGTACCACCACATCCGCATGCCCGTCGCGAGCTAGCCGCTCCGCTATTGCATCATGCAGCGGACCGAATTCGTCGTCCCGACTGAAATAATTGGTGTTGAGCCGGGCATAGGCTACCGCTGCGGTGTAGGCGGAACGGACGATCATCTCGAGCTCGGGGGGCGTTGGTCCGGGCGGCCAGTCGGCCCAGCGCGCCGCGGCCGGCCCCTGAAGCGCGAGGAAGGCCAGTACGAGCGGAATAATCCTCAGTCTCGGCATGCGGTGCCTCCTCCCGAAGGTCGGAGGTTAGCGTCGGCCGCACGAGGAGAGAATGGTCGGAGTGGCCGGATTTGAACCGACGACCCTTTGTCCCCCAGACAAATGCGCTACCAGGCTGCGCTACACCCCGACTCCGCGCCTATCTAGTCGGTTGGCCTGAACGGCGCAACCCTGGAGGAGGCGCTAGCCGTCGGCGTTCTCGGCCGAGGCGAGGGCCGCCAAGACTCCCGCCCGAAGATCGTCGTCCCCGAACGGCTTCGAGACGAGTGGGCGGTCATGGTATTCGGCCGGGATAGATTCGAGGCCGGAGCCGGTCGAAAACAGAAACGGCACGCCGCGCCGGCTCAGGATATCGGCGATCTCGCGACTGGTTCCGTTCTGCATCCGAATATCGAGGATCGCGCAGTCGACGTCACCGTGCTCGGCGATGTCGCGCGCCGCCTCAACGTTGGAGAAGACGTGAACGTCCTTGGCACCCAGGTCGCGGACCGCGTCCTCCATCAGGAGAGACACGAGTGCCTCGTCTTCCAGTATGAGGACGGAACCAACGGTCCTGCCCCCTTCATCATCTGTCATCACAAACTGCCTTTCACCCTTACGGTGTGGGGCTGTTTGGATGGGGAGTCGAGGAAAAACGAGATTAGGGCAATGCAACCAATTCGGTGATTGAGCATTGTCAGCAAAGGTGGCATTTGGCTAATCATGCACCAAATGAGTAGCGCCACCGGGGCGCGAAGGATATGACCGAAACGACCGGCAAGGGTAACGCACTTCAGCGGGGTGAGCGTCTGCAGATCATGCTGGAGGACGCTGAGCTCAGGCGGTTGGACGACTTCCGCTATAGCAACAGGATGCCCAGTCGCGCCGCTGCGGTGCGAGAACTTCTACGGCGCGGGCTTGCCGCAACTGGGTACCCAGTCGAGACGAACGCCAACAGCTCCAG
>JBIQKK010000032.1:0-4478 GCA_044506585.1 Hyphomicrobiales bacterium | reverse complement strand
CCGATGGCGGCAACGTGCCGGGGACCGTGGTCCTTGAGGATCTTCTGGACGCCTTTGATGGTGAAGCCCTGGTCGTAGAGCAGGTGGCGGATGCCCTTGAGGAGCAGCACGTCCTCGGGACGGTAGTAGCGGCGTCCGCCGCCCCGTTTCAGGGGTTTGATGGTCGAAAAACGCGTCTCCCAAAAGCGCAGGACGTGCTGCGGCAAATCGAGCTCGTCGGCGGCTTCTGAGATTGTCCGGAAGGCGTCGGGAGACTTCTCCATCCCGAATCCTTTGCGCTAGAAATGCTTATTTTCCAGCGCGAACCATAGATTTGTTGATCTTGGATTTCAACACGTTGCTGGGTTTGAACACCAGAACCTGCCGCGGGAGGATGGGGACTTCCTCGCCGGTTTTGGGGTTGCGGCCGATGCGCTGGTTCTTTGAGCGGACCTGGAAAGAGCCGAAAGAGGAGAGCTTTACGTTTTCGCCGGCGACGAGGGCGTCGCCGATGAGAGCGAGGAATCGCTCTACCAGCTGCGCCGACTCGGTGCGCGATAAGCCCACCTGCTCGTAGACCGCTTCCGCAAGGTCTGCGCGAGTGACTGTCTTCTGGGCCATCGCTTCTCCCCTCCGCCAACTGGATCCGCAGTCCCGTCAGGCGCCCGCCCCGAGATAAGAAAGACTAGCCCCCGTAAACAATTAAGGCAACCAGAACGCGCGGACGGCGATCACCAGCGGATCAGCGAAGCGCCCCAGGTGAAGCCGCCGCCCATGGCTTCGATCATGACCAGATCGCCGCGCTTGATCCGGCCGTCCTTGACCGCCTCGGTGAGAGCCAAGGGGACCGAGGCCGCCGAGGTGTTGGCGTGCCGGTCCACGGTGATCACGACCTTTTCAGGCGGAATATGAAGCTTTTCGCCGGCGCCCTCGATGATCCGCCGGTTGGCCTGGTGCGGCACGAACCAGTCGAGATCCTTGACGGTATAGCCGGTTGCCGCGAGGACATTTTCGACGACGTCGGTGATTTTGCCCACGGCGTGGCGGAAGACTTCCTTACCTTCCATCGTGACGTGGCCGATGGTCCGGGTGGTCGAAGGGCCGCCGGTGGTGCTGAGCTTGTCGACGAAATGACCGTCCGAACGGAGGGACGAGGCGAGGATGCCGCGCTCGCCATCGCCGCCCAGCTCGAGGACCGCAGCCCCTGCCCCGTCGCCGAACAGCACGCAGGTCGACCGATCTGTCCAATCGAGGATGCGCGAGGTGGTCTCGGCGCCGATCACCAGCGCACGACGGGCCATCCCGTTCTTGAGATAGGAATCGGCGGTCACCATCGCATAGACGAAACCCGAGCATACGGCCTGAATATCGAAGGCGGCGCCGTGATGCATGCCGAGTTCGCGCTGTACGATGGCCGCGGTTGCGGGGAATGTCAGGTCCGGGGTCGTCGTCGCGACGATGATCAGGTCGATCTCGGCGGGCGAAAGACGGGCGTCATCGAGGGCGCGGCGGGCGGCGTGGAGGGCCAAATGCGACGTGAACTCGCCCTCGGCCGCGACGTGGCGCTGCTTGATGCCGACGCGCTGCTGAATCCACTCATCGGTGGTGTCGATGGTCTTGCTCAGCTCGTCATTGGTGATGATGCGCTCGGGCAGGTAGCTGCCGACGCCGCGCACGATGGACCGCAATGTGGTCACGCGGGTTTCGCCTCTCTGTCGCTGGGAAGGGGCTTGGGCGCCGCGGGGAATGCCGGGAAACGCTGCATGCCTTCGGAGATTTTGTCGATGAGACGGCTGCGCGCCATCTCGTAGGCCAGACCAAGGGCGCTCTTGAAGCCCACTGCATCGGTCCCGCCATGGCTCTTGATGACGATGCCGTTGAGCCCCAGGAAGACGCCGCCATTGACGTTGCGGGGATCGAGCTTGCGGCGCAGGGTGTTCAACGCCTTGCCGGCGATGAGCGCGCCAAGCATCGAGAAGATATCGGCCCTCAGGGCCGTGCGGACATAGTTGCCGATCTGGCGCGCGGTGCCTTCGGCCGTCTTGAGCGCGATGTTGCCGGTGAAGCCTTCGGTGACGATGACGTCCACAGTGCCCTTGCCGATATCATCGCCCTCCACGAAGCCATGATAGGTGAAGCCGGCCCCGCTGGCGTTGGCGAGCATGGCGGCTGCCTCGCGCACTTCGTCATGACCCTTCATGTCTTCGGTGCCCACGTTGAGGAGCCCGATCGAGGGCGTTTCCATGTCGAACAGGGCACGCGCGAGGGCGGCGCCCAGGATGGAAAAGTCGACGAGCTGCTTGGCGTCGCCGCCGATGGTCGCGCCCACATCGAGCACGATGATGTCGGCGCGCAGGGTCGGCCAGATGGCGGCGATGGCGGGACGGGAGATGCCTTCGATAGGACGGAGGCAGAAGGTGGACATGGCCATCAGGGCGCCGGTGTTGCCGCCCGAGATCGCGACATCGGCTTCGCCGTCCTTGACCGCCTGCAGCGCCAGCCACATCGAGGAGTTGCCCCTGCCCTTTCGCAAGGCCTGCGAGGGCTTTTCGTCCATCGAGATGACGTTGTCGCAATGGAGGACGCGGCTGACCTTCTTGAGGTCGGGGAATTTGTCGAGGATGGGCGTGATCTCGGCTTCCCGGCCGTGGAACAGGAACGAGGAGTTGCGCAGCTCGCGCAGCGCGAGCGCGGCTCCTTCAATAGCGACCTGCGGGCCGACGTCGCCGCCCATGGCGTCGACGGAAATGCGGATTGTATCTGCCATTTATGTCCGTTGGGGCCCGCAAACGCGAGGACCACAGCACCTTAGCCAATCGCTTCAAGGGTGCAAGTGCGGCCTGCCGGGCTTAGTCTTCCTTGGGTTTCAATGCCTTGAGCACATCGAAGGGCGAGGACTTATCGATATCGGGCTCAAATCCCGTGTCCTCGATGCTGGCGTCCGGCTCGCGGGGATAAAGATCGACCGAAAGGGCGAGCGTTTCGATGATCAGCTCGCTCAGATCGGCTTCGTTGCCTTCGAAATGGTCCGGCAGGTCGTCGCCTTCAAGGTCGACGAAGATTTCGGCGTTGGCGGGCCCGGCGTACGCCTTCTCGCCACCCGGCAGGAAGATTCGATCGATGGGCTCGGCGATCTGCTGGACGATCGGTTCGAGGGTGACGACCGACGCCTGGCTCACCTCCGCCACGAGCCGTCCGGTGACGCGAAAGCCGCCGCGAAAACGTACGGCGTGCAGGTGGACGCCGAGGGTGTTGACCGCGTCGATCCCGAGCTGGCGCGCGATGGCGGCGCGTTCCTCGGCACCGGGCACGACGTCGAGGTCGCGGCCCACCGGAGGCATCGAGTCCAGGCGGATCGTGGCGTCCTGGAGCCGGATGCGCTCGCCCCCGGTCACGCAGCCACCCCCTTGGTGAAGGTCAGTGCAGCAACCGGCTCGGCGGCGAGCCGGCGGGAACGATCGATGAGATAGGCCGCGAGGTCCGCGGCTCCGGGGTGCGGCTCGTCGTAGACGTTGCGCAGGAGGAGCGCCTCGAGGCCGGCCGGGTCGGCCGCGTCGAGGACGGGATCGAGCACACTGAGCAGACCGTAGAAGACGTCGCCCATCTTGCGCACCTTTTTGGGGACGCCGAGATCGGAGACGCCGAGCTCACGGACGGTGCGGTCCATGTCCTTGAAGAAGAGTTCGACCAGGGCCTGGGTGAACGCCCGCGCGCCGGCTTCGCCCTTCAGACGATGGAGCAGCAGCGCGAGGTGCAGCGAGACCATGTCGAAGCGGCCGGTCACCGTGTCGGGCACGCCCCACTCGCTGTACAAGCGCACCTGCCGGGATTGCGCCACAATGGAACGATAGGCTTCATCCACTGCGTCGGGGGGGACCGCTGGCTTGCCGAAAAGATTGAAAATCATGGGCGTAAGGCTCCACAGCGCCTTTGGTGCGACCGGCCGCGGCGGCTTGCCAGCGATCGGATTTCCTCGCTAAACAAGCGGCGCTCCGTCGAGAGCCCCGGGTCTATTCGAGAGGCAACGTGAAAGTCAAACCCATGCCCCAGCGCCAAACTGCCCCACTGCTTGTTTCCGTGGCGGCGGCGGGCCTCCTGGCTTTGAGCCTTTCCGCCTGCAGCATGGGGTCCGGCCTTGCGCTTTCGACCTCCAAAGTCCAGGGCTATGCGATCTCCCAGGACGCCATGGCGCAGATCCGGCCCGGCCAGAGCCAGGACCTCGTGGTGGTGGTGCTCGGCTCGCCGATGACGACCAACGCCTTCGACGAGGGCGTTGCCTGGTACTATGTGGAGACCAAGGTCGACCAGACGGCGTTCGGCATGACCAGTGTGCGCGAACGGACGGTGCTCGCGATCTATTTCGACAAGAACAACCGTGTGGCCGACAAGGCCGTCTATTCGGCCAAGGACGGCAAGGTCATCACCATCGAGGGCCGCAAGACTCCGTCCTACGGGCAGGACAAGAGCTTCATCGATTCGCTGATCGAGTCGATCTGACG
>JBIQKK010000144.1:0-3995 GCA_044506585.1 Hyphomicrobiales bacterium | reverse complement strand
GCCGGGGCGCTGTTCATCGGTCTCGGCGTCAGCTTCATCGTATACACGCTAGCGACCCTCAAGATCGGCACGCCGCAGAACATGGGCGCCGGCTATTTTCCTATGATCCTCGGCTCGCTGCTTTCGCTGCTCGGCGTGGTAGTGATCCTGCTGGGCTATCGCAGCAGTCGCGAAGAAACTACGCCCGTCCCGTGGCGCGGCATCGCCCTTCTGTCCGTATCGTTGTGGTTCTTCGCTGCGGCCGTCGAAGGTCTCGGCCTCGGCCCCACCTTTTTCGTATCGTGTTTCCTCGCGGCGCTCTCGACCGGAAAGACCACGCCGCTGATGGCACTGTTCCTCAGTGCTGGCATAACGGCATTCTGCCTGCTGGTGTTCGTCGTCGGCCTCTCGCTTCGCTACCCGATCCTTGGCCCCTGGCTCGGGGGACACTAGGTGGATCTGCTAACCAATCTGGCCACCGGATTCGGCGCGGCTCTCGATCCGGTCAACATGATGTACTGCTTCCTGGGCGTGCTGCTCGGGACAATCATCGGTGTGCTACCCGGCGTTGGTCCGACAGCCACGATCTCGATGCTCCTGCCGGTCACGTACTACCTCGGCCCCGAGGCGTCGCTGATCATGCTCGCGGGCATCTACTACGGCTCGCAATATGGCGGCTCGACCACGGCCATCCTGATCAACCTGCCGGGAGAGGTCTCGTCATCGGTGACGGCCCTCGACGGGTATCCGATGGCCCAAAGGGGCAGGGGTGGCGCGGCGCTCGCCATTGCCGCGCTGGGCTCGTTTGCCGCGGGCTCCTTCGCGACACTGCTGATCGCCGTTCTCGCCGTTCCGCTATCGCGAGTAGCGCTGCAGTTCGGGTCGACGGAATATTTCGCGCTCATCGTCCTCGGTGTGTTCACGGCGACCGCTCTCGCGCATGGCTCGGTCGTCAAAGCGATCGCCATGATCGTCGTCGGAATGCTGTTCGGTACTGTGGGCACCGACATCTATAGCGGTCAGTACCGGTTCGTTTTCGGTGACCCCCGGCTAACCGACGGCCTGCCGGTCGTCGCGGTTGCCCTGGGTGTCTTCGGCATTGCCGAAATCATGCGCAATGTCGGCGGTCAATCCCAGAGCCATGGCGCAGCGATCAAGGTAAAGAGCGTGTTTCCCACGCGGCAAGAATTGATGAGTTCGCTTGCCCCGATCGTGCGCGGCACGGTGCTCGGCTCGCTGCTGGGTACGCTGCCGGGTGGGGGGTCGATCCTCTCCGCGTTCTCCTCCTACGCGCTCGAGAAGAAGATCTCGAAAACTCCGGAGCGGTTTGGACATGGCGCCATCGAAGGTGTCGCGGGGCCGGAATCGGCTAACAATGCCGGGGCTCAGACGTCGTTCATCCCTATGCTCACCCTGGGCATTCCCTCCAACGCGCTGATGGCGCTGCTAGCCGGCGCACTGATGATCCAGGGCATCGCGCCCGGGCCTAACGTGGTCCACCAACAGCCCGCTCTGTTCTGGGGCGTGATTGCCTCAATGTGGATCGGCAACGCGATGCTGGTCGTTCTGAACCTGCCACTGGTCGGGCTCTGGGTCGCGCTCCTCAAGATTCCCTATCGCTTCATGGTGCCCGCGATCGTCGCCTTCTCGACGATCGGCGTCTATTCGATGACGAGCCAGGTGCTCGATGTCTACATCCTACTGGCGTTCGGCCTATTGGGTTATCTGCTGTGGAGGCTCGGCTGCGAACCGGCGCCGCTCCTGCTCGGCTTCGTGATGGGGCCGCTTCTGGAAGACCATCTGCGCCGCGCGCTGGTGCTGTCCAACGGCGACTTCCTTGTCTTCTTCCGTTCCCCCATCAGCCTGACGCTCCTGCTGATCACGGCGGGTGTGCTGCTTCTCGCCAGTCTACCTGCAATCGCCAAGCGGCGTGAGAAGGTTTTTGTGGAGGACGAGTGAGTGAACAACGTGAACCCAAGACAAACCAGGGAGGAACCAATGTACAGGGAACGCACCATCAATCGCAGAAGGCTCATCGGCTCAGTCGCCGGTGTAGCTACTCTCTTGCTCGCGACATTGCCCGTAGCCGTCCACGCGCAGGACTATCCGTCGCAACCGATCACCTTTGTCGTGCCGTTCGGGCCGGGTGCGAGCAACGATACCTTCACGCGTACGCTTGCCGACCTCTTGACGAAAAGTCTTGGCCAACCCGTGATCGTTGAAAACAGGGAAGGCGCCGGCGGATTCACGGGGTCCGACTTCGTCGCGCGGGCTAAGCCCGACGGCTACACTTTGCTGGAATCGCCAACGGGCATCGCGACCATGAAGGTGGCCCGCAATCTCGATCTCGACCCCACCACCGATCTGACCCCGATCGCGATGCTTGCGGCCTCGCCCCAGACGCTGGTCGTTCCGTCGTCGCTGGGAGTCAACACGGTTGCCGAATTCGTCGCCTACGCCAAGGCGCACCCGGACAATACCTTCTACGGAAACACGGGCGTCGGTACCCCGCAGCAGATGTATGCGGAGATGTTCAACGATATCGCCGGAACGACGATCAAGCCGGTGGTCTATCCGAGCCTCGCAAACGCCCTGCTCGATCTCAGTGCCGGACGGCTGCACATGGTGATCACCACGATCGCCAGCGCAGCGGGGCAGATCGACTCCGGTGATCTCAAGCTGCTCGCCTACGCCGACGACAACTATCCGTCCGGCTCTCCAGACGCTCCCACCTTCGCCGAAGAAGGCTTCGACGGGATGCAGGACGCCCAGAGCTGGTGGGGAATCTACGGACCCGCGGGCCTGCCTGACGACATCGTCACCTTCCTCAACGCCAAGATCAACGAGGCGCTCCGCGATGAGGCCTTCGTCGAATTGATGGCACGTTCGGGCGCGGTCGCAACGCCGGTTTCTCCCGAGGAGTTCATGGAGCTTCAGGTCGACACCATGAAGCTTGCGGCCGATATCGCCGAACGTACCGGGGTGAACGCGGACTAGCGCGGCGCCAGATCGCGCAGACGCGCGAATCTATTCCCGGGCGGCGCACACAATCCTCCCTGCGTGCTGCCCGGGGTTCTTCAACGACAAGACAAGGAACACCCGATGTACTCATCAAACGACCTGCGCTCGACCATGGCGTCCTCCAGCGCCAAGCGGGTGCCGACCTCGTTCGCATCTGCCGACTACGGCAAGCACTACGAGACCAAGCCCGACGAGACGAGCGCTAATGGCAGCACATGGTATACGCGCGGCCAGAACTTCCTGGTGGCCGTTACCGAAGCAAAGCCCGGCTGGACTTTCGAGCGCAAGGGACAGGTCGACGAGTACGTCATCATGCTGGGTGACGAGAAGACCGAGGTCATTCTCACGACCCCCACCGAGACCAAGACCGCGAAGGGCGAGGCACTGATCATCATGCCGCCGGGGGATAGTCGCATCGAAGTCAAGACCAAAGGAACAGTGGTGCATCTATTCACCACGCAATCTGCGGACCTGGCGGCGAAATGCTCGAACTCGGCCTCCTATGCGCAGCCCGATCCAAACGTTCCGCCGTTCGAGCCCTGGCCGGCGCCCCCCGCAGGATACAAAATCCGCGTCTACGGCATCGACGTGCCGAAGCAGGAGGGGCGCTTCGGCCGGCTCTTCCGGTGCACGACGTTCATGGTCAACTGGTTCGAGCCGCGACTCGCACCCCGCGAGACGACGGCCATGTCCCCGCATCACCACGACGACTTCCAGCAATGCTCACTGATCCTCGCCGGGAAGTATACTCATCACCTGCGCTGGCCGTGGACAACCGACATGAGCAACTGGCGTGAGGACGAGCACGAAACGTGCGGCGCGCCGTCCGTCACCATCATCCCGGCCGGGGTCGTGCACACCTCGGCGGCCCTTGAGAACTACAACATTCTCGTCGACATCTTTTCGCCACCGCGCGTCGACTTCTCGAGCAAACCCGGGTGGGTACTCAACGCGGACGAGTATCCCATGCCCTCCGAAGCCTCCCGCTGACACCT
>JBIQKK010000143.1:0-4004 GCA_044506585.1 Hyphomicrobiales bacterium | reverse complement strand
GGCCGCGAACGCCTTGGTCACATCGACCATGCGGTTCGAGAAGCCCCATTCATTATCGTACCAGCCCAGGATGTTGACGAAGTTGCCGTCCATCACCTTGGTCTGGTCGAGCAGGATCGTGCACGAATGCGGATCGTGGTTGAGGTCGCTGGAGACCAGCGGGAACCGCGTGAACGTCATGATGCCCTTGAGCGCGCCTTCAGAGGCGGCGATCAGCGCATCGTTCACGTCCTGCGGTGTCGTGTTCTTCTTGGACACGAATTTCAGGTCGACCAGCGACACGTTCGGCGTCGGCACGCGCACCGAGATGCCGTCCAGCTTGCCCTTGAGCTCGGGCAACACGAGCCCGATGGCCTTGGCCGCACCCGTCGAGGTCGGGATCTGGCTCAGCGCGGCCGCGCGCGCGCGGTAAAGATCCTTGTGCATCGTATCGAGCGTGGGCTGGTCGCCCGTATAGGAATGGATGGTCGTCATCATTCCCTTCTCGATACCCACGAAGTCGTTCATCACCTTGGCCATGGGCGCGAGGCAATTCGTGGTGCACGAGCCGTTCGAGATCACGATGTGCTCCTTGGCGAGCCTGTCGTGATTGATGCCGTAGACGACTGTGAAGTCCGCCCCGTCCGCCGGTGCCGACACGATCACCTTCTTGGCGCCCGCGGTGAGATGCGCTGACGCCTTCTCCTTGCTGGTGAAGATGCCCGTGCATTCGAGGACGATGTCCACCCCCAGATCCTTGTGCGGCAGCTCGGCCGGATTCTTGACCGCCGTCACCTTGATCGGCCCCTGGCCGACGTCGATCGTGTCGTCCTTGACCGTCACCGTACCGGGGAACTTGCCATGCACGCTGTCGAAGCGGATCAGGTGCGCGTTGGTCTCGACCGGACCGAGGTCGTTGATGGCGACGACTTCGACATCCTTGTGACCCTCTTCGATGATCGAGCGAAGGATATTGCGCCCGATGCGGCCAAAACCATTGATAGCGACGCGTACCATGATGAATCCTTAGGAGATGCGGGGAGGAGGTTCCCGGGTCTTACAACTGCGCGGTGACCGCTTCAACTACGCCTTTGGACGTTATGCCGAAGTGCTCGTAAAGCTGCTCGGCCGGGCCCGAAGCGCCGAAACCGTGCATGCCCACGAACCTGCCCTTCTCGCCCAAAAGCTTGCCCCATCCCATCTCGATGCCCGCCTCGATCGCGACCCGCGCCTTGGGGGTACCGATGAGATCGGCGCGATAGGCGTCCGGCTGGCTGAGGAAAAGCTCCACTGACGGCACGGAGATGACCTTGGCGGAAATGCCCTTGTCCTTGAGCTGCGGCAGGGCGTCGATGGCGATGGCAACTTCCGAGCCGGTAGCGAAAATGACCGCATCGGCCCTGTCGTCGCCTGCGATCTGGTAGCCGCCCTGCTTGCTGAGGTTCTCCGCGACATGGGTGGTACGCAGTGCCGGCAGGTTCTGGCGGCTGAGCGCCAGGATCGAGGGACGGTCCGTGCTCTCGAGCGCGATCTGCCAGCATTCGAGCGTTTCCACGGCGTCCGCCGGGCGCAGCACCAGCAAATTCGGGATCGCCCGCAGCGCCGCCAGATGCTCGACCGGCTGGTGCGTCGGGCCGTCTTCGCCCAGTCCGATGGAATCGTGCGTCATCACATAGATCACGCGCTGTCCCATGATCGCGCTGAGCCGGATCGCCGGGCGCGCATAGTCGGTGAACACCAGGAACGTGCCGCCATAGGGGATGAGCCCCTTATGCAGCGCGATGCCGTTCATGATCGCCGACATGCCATGCTCGCGAATGCCGTAGCGCATGTAGCGGCCGAGCCGGTCGGTCTCGGTGAAGGGCAGCGTGTCCTTGGTGTTGGTCAGGTTCGAGCCGGTGAGGTCGGCCGAACCACCCACCGTCTCGGGCGTTGCCGCATTGATCACGTCGAGCGCCATCTGGCTCGATTTACGCGTTGCGACCTTGGGCTTGTCGGTCGCGAGCTTCGCTTTATAGGCCTCGAGTGCCGCCGCCAGCCCGCTCGGCAGGTCCCCCTTGATCCGCCGCGCGAACTCGTCGCGCTTGCCCTGTTCGGTGGCGAGGAACCTGCCCTGCCAGTCGCCGAACGCATTGGCCGAACGCTTGCCCGCCGCGCGCCATGCCTCCAGCGTGTCCTTGGGAATCTCGAACGCCGGATAGTCGATGCCCAGTTCGCGCTTTGCCGCGGCCAGTTCTTCGGCCCCGAGCGGCGATCCGTGCACCTTCTCGGTGCCCTGCTTGGTCGGCGCCCCGAACCCGATCGTGGTCTTGGCGGCGATCAGCAGCGGCCGGGTGGACTTGCGCGCATCGAGCAGCGCTTTCTCGACCGCCGCCTGGTCGTGGCCATCGATCGAAACGGTGTTCCAACCGCTCGCTTCGAACCGCTTCAGCTGATCGGTCGAATCCGCGTTCGACACCTTGCCGTCGATGGTGATGCCGTTGTTGTCCCAGATCAGCGTCAGCTTGTTGAGGTTGAGGTGCCCCGCCAGCGAAATCGCTTCCTGGCTGATACCCTCCATCAGGCAGCCGTCGCCGCACAGAACCCAGGTATGGTGATCGACCAGCTCGTTGCCGAATTCGGCAGCCAGCTTGGCCTCCGCGATCGCCATGCCCACGCCGTTGGCAACACCCTGGCCCAGCGGGCCCGTCGTCGTCTCGATCCCCTTGAGGAAATGATACTCCGGATGACCGGCCGTTTTGCTGCCAAGCTGGCGGAAATTCTTGAGCTGGTCGATCGTCGCATCTTCGTAGCCGAGCAGATACAGCACCGAATAGAGCAGCATCGAGCCATGGCCCGCGGAAAGCACGAACCGGTCGCGGTCCGGCCATTCCGGATGCGCGGGATCGAACTTCATCACCTTGGTGAACAGCACCGTCGCGACGTCGGCGCAGCCCATGGGCAGGCCCGGATGGCCTGAATTGGCCTTCTCCACCGCGTCCATCGAGAGGGATCGGATGGCGTTTGCCATCTCGTTGGCGGTCTTGGAATTGGTCATGAAATCCGCTCTTTTCCTGAGGTTTTGCGCTGCCCACAAGCGGGAACCTGCATTAACAGGTTCGGACTTCCTGTCAATGACAGCAGGTCTATACTGGCCGGCGGGAGTCGGTTGATCTGCGGACGTGGGAATGACGGACATCGAAGTGAATTACGAGGCGGCCGCCGAACGGCTCGACCGCGCCCTGCAGCGGCTGGAGGCGAGCGTGCGCAGCCTGAATGGCCGCATGCGCGCCCATGCCCGCATCGAAGCCGACACCCGCACGCTGATGAACGAACGCGCTAGGCTCGCGAGCGAGCTCGACAAGGTTTCGGCCAGGGCCAGGCGCCTGGACGACAGCGCCGCCGAAGTCTCGCGCCGCCTCGTCGTCGCCATGGAGACCGTCAACGAGGTGCTGCGCGATGCCTGAGGTCAATGTCGAGATCGACGGCAAGAAGTTTCGCATGGCCTGTGAAGATGGCCAGGAGCAGCACCTGATGGAGTTGGCCGAGCGGTTCAACCGCACCGTCCTGGGCCTCAAGGAGAGTTTCGGCGAGATCGGCGACAACCGGCTGGTCGTCATGGCCGGCATTGCCGTCCTCGATGAGCTCGCCGAGTCCGAGGACAGGATCGAGGCCCTGAAGCAGGATATCGCCGACCTCACCACTGCCGGCCGCGAGGTCACCCTCGAAGCCGAAGAGCTCGAGCAGAAATTCGCCCGCCGCCTGAACGAAGCCGCCCGCAAGATCGAGGCCATCGCCCAGGCGATCGACGAAACCGGAGCACCCGCGGCCTAGGAAGTCCGACCCCGCCAGGAGGCCGTTTGCCCTTCCCTGCCGGAGCACCTATATTGCATGTGCTGCCCGGCGCGTGCGGATCATCACATCCCCGGGGCCTTATCGATCCTTAAGGGAGCTGTCCCTGACCGGACCCGTGGGTTCGGACACACGGCGCCCACCTACGTGAGTAGGTTCCCGGGATCGAATATCCCACGGCCAGGGCGGCACCT
>JBIQKK010000031.1:27090-28352 GCA_044506585.1 Hyphomicrobiales bacterium | reverse complement strand
TCCAGCTGCCCAAAAGAAAAGCAGGGCGCGAAGCCCTGCCGATGGAGTTGATCGACAATACGCTGGTCTTAGGCACGCTGTGAAGCGGCGGCCAACGCTCCTCCCTTGACGTTGTCGACGTCCGGCAGCTTGGGTGCTGCCTGTAATTGATTGCGGGGGACCGTAACAACAAGGATCAGGGCTGTCACCTAGTTTCTGCGACCTTTTTGCGGCCGGCGCGAGGCTGGACAGGGCCGGGACGATGCGCTTTGACTGTGGCGCCGAAAGCCCCAGATTCGTGCGGTTTTCCGAGGAGTCTTCATGCGTCTCAGCCGGTACTTTCTGCCCCTCCTGAAAGAGTCTCCCAAGGAGGCCGAGATCGTCTCGCACAAGCTCATGCTGCGGGCCGGGATGATCAAGCAGCAGGCGGCCGGTTCCTACTCCTGGCTGCCGTTGGGCTTCAAGGTTCTGCAGAAGGTCGTCCGGATCATCGAGGAGGAGCAGAACCGTTCCGGTGCCATCGAACTCCTGATGCCGACGCTGCAGTCGGCGGACCTGTGGAGGGAATCGGGCCGCTACGACGCCTATGGCGAAGAGATGCTGCGGCTCAAGGACCGGCACAAGCGCGACATGCTCTACGGTCCCACCAACGAGGAGATGATCACCGACATCTTCCGGACCTACGTGCACTCCTACAAGGATCTGCCGCTCAACCTCTACCACATCCAGTGGAAGTTCCGGGACGAGGTGCGTCCGCGCTTCGGCACCATGCGCAGCCGCGAGTTCCTCATGAAGGACGCCTACTCCTTCGACCTCGACAAGGACGGGGCGACGCAGGCCTTCTACCGCATGTTCGTTGCCTATCTGCGCACCTTTCACCGCATGGGTCTCGTCGGCATTCCGATGCGCGCCGACAGCGGCCCCATCGGCGGCGACATGAGCTACGAGTTCCACGTGCTCGCCGAGACCGGCGAGAGCGCGGTGTTCCTCCACGCCGATCTCGTCGACAAGCCGATCCCCCCCATCGACATCGATTTCCGCAGCGACCTGACGCCCATCTTCAAGGACTGGACCTCGCTCTACGCGGCGACCGACGAAATGGTCGACGAGGGCAAGTTCAACGCCGAGGTTCCCCAGGATAAGCAGCTCAAGGCGCGCGGCATCGAGGTCGGCCACATTTTCTACTTCGGCACCAAGTACTCCGAGCCCATGAAGGCAACCGTGACCGGTCCGGACGGCAAGGAGATCATGGTGCATGGGGGGAGCTATGGCATCGGGCCCAC
>JBIQKK010000031.1:24545-26990 GCA_044506585.1 Hyphomicrobiales bacterium | reverse complement strand
GTCCGGACGGCAAGGAGATCATGGTGCATGGGGGGAGCTATGGCATCGGGCCCACCCGCCTCGTGCCGGCGGTGATCGAAGCGAGCCACGACGACAACGGCATCATCTGGCCCGTGCCCGTGGCGCCGTTCGAAGCCGTCGTGATCAACCTCAAGGCCGGCGACGCAGCGACCGATGGAGCCTGCGAAAAGCTCTACGGCGAACTCAATGCGGCCGGGCTCGATACGCTCTATGACGACCGCGACCAGCCCGCGGGCGCGAAGTTCGCGACGGCGGACCTGATCGGTATTCCGTATCAGCTGATCCTCGGGCCGCGGGGCCTCAAGGAGGGGCAGGCCGAGATCAAGCACCGCAAGACCGGCGAGCGCGAAACGCTGCCCATCGACGCGGCGGTGTCGCGCCTCAAGGGTCTGGTCGAACCGCAGAGGCGGGACAAGGTTTGAGCGCCATCCCGGCCGAACCGGCCGCCACGGCCGGACCGTTCTCGCGCTTCGAATGGATGCTGGCGGGGCGCTACCTGCGGGCGCGGCGCAAGGAAGCCTTCATCTCGGTCATCTCATGGCTCACGCTGATCGGCGTCGCCATCGGCGTTGCAACGCTGATCGTGGTGATGAGCGTCATGAACGGTTTTCGCGCCGAGCTCCTCACCAAGATTCTCGGCCTCAACGGCCATTTCACGGTCTACCCGATCGATGCGAAATTCACCGACTACGACGAGACCGCGCTGAAGCTCGAGACGGTCGACGGCGTGCTGTTCGCGATCCCTTATGTCGAAGGCCAGGCTCTGGCGTCCGGACAGCAGGAGTCGAGCGGCGTTTCGGTGCGCGGCATCGAGGCCTCCTCGATCGAAAAGCTGACGCTGCTGCGCGATGCTCCCGTCATGGGCGGCTGGGACCAGTGGGACGACAGCAATGGCGTCGCCATCGGCCAGCGGCTGGCCGAAAAACTCGGCCTCACCATCGGCGACCCGATCACCATCGTGAACCCCAACGGGGCCAACACGCCCTTCGGCAAGACGCCGCAGATCCGCTCGTTCCCGGTCAACGTCATCTTCAACGTCGGCATGGTCGAGTTCGACAGCCTCTACGTCTATATGCCCATGCAGGCGGCGCAGACCTACTTCAAGATGTTCGACGACGTGCTGCGCGAAGGTTTCGAGGAACCGGCCCCGGACGCGACCGACGAAGAGATCGACGCGGCCTATGAGCGCCGCTACGAGGCGACCGCCGTCGAGGTCTTCATCGACGATCCCGACAATGTCGGTGCCGTCCGGCAGCGCATCCAGGCCGATGTGGACCGGCCGCTGATCCTCTACGACTGGCAGCAGCGCAACGAGACGTTCTTTTCGGCGCTGCAGGTCGAGCGCGTCGTGATGTTCACGATCCTCTCGATGATCATTCTCGTTGCCGCCTTCAACATCATCTCGAGCCTCGTGATGCTGGTGAAGGACAAGGCCAGCGATATCGCCATCCTGCGCACCATGGGCGCGACCCGCGGCTCGATCATGCGCATCTTCTCGATGACCGGCTTTGCCATCGGCTTTGCGGGAACGGTGATCGGGCTGATCCTGGGTGTGATCGTCGCCTCCAACGCGGAGTCGCTGCGGGCCTTCATTTCCGGCCTCACGAACATTCCGATCTTCCCCCCCGAGGTCTTCTTCCTCTCGAGCCTGCCGTCGCGGATCGATGCAAGCGAGGTGACGGTCGTGGCGCTGCTCGCGCTGGGCCTCAGTTTCCTCGCAACGCTCTATCCCGCCTGGCGCGCGGCGCAGTACGATCCGGTCGAGGCGCTGCGCTATGAGTGAACCCCATCTGAGGCTCACCGGCGTCCACCGGCATTTCGGCAAGGACGAGACGCTGGTGCGGGTCCTCGAAGCCGCCGACCTTACGGTCCAGTCCGGCGAGCTCGTCGCGATCGTCGCACCGTCCGGCGCGGGCAAGTCGACGCTGCTGCACCTGTGCGGCCTGCTCGAACGGCCACAGGCAGGCGAGATCGAAGTCATGGGCACGCCAACCGCCAGGCTCTCGGAGCGTGCCCGCACGCTGCTGCGCCGGACGACCATCGGCTACGTCTATCAGTTCCACCATCTGCTCCCCGAGTTCACCGCGCTCGAGAACGTCACGATCCCGCAACTCATCGCCGGCAGGGCGCGCGGCGAGGCCGACGCGCGCAGCCGCGAATTGCTGGACCTCCTCGGCGTGGGGTCGCGGGGCACGCATCGCCCGGCAGAACTGTCGGGCGGCGAGCAGCAGCGCGTGGCCATCGCCCGCGCCGCGGCCAACCATCCGCGCGTCATCCTCGCCGACGAGCCGACCGGCAACCTCGATCCCGCAACGAGCGAACTGGTGTTCGGCGCACTCCAGGCGCTGATCCGCGACGAAGGCGCCGCCGGCCTGATCGCGACCCACAATCACGACCTCGCGCGTCGCGCCGACCGGATCGTGA
>JBIQKK010000031.1:19756-24445 GCA_044506585.1 Hyphomicrobiales bacterium | reverse complement strand
AATCACGACCTCGCGCGTCGCGCCGACCGGATCGTGACGCTCAGGGACGGGCTGGTTCAGCCCATCACCCTCTAGCCCCGCATCAGTGCGTTGACGTCGGCCGTCGTCATGATGCGATCAAGGTAGGTCGACCGGCCCTCGTCCCTCAGTTCGACCCCGGCCTCGCGCACCGCACTGAGCGCCGCCCGGATAAGGGCGCCTCCCGTCGACACCCGGCGGACGCCCGCCGCCTCGAGCTCCGACAAACTGAAAGCCGCGTTTTTCGCCGCCTGCACGACACTCACGGGCTTGCTCACTTCGCGGCAGACCGTGGCGATCGCATCGAGCGTGGGCAGGCCCGGCGCGAAGAGGACGTCGGCACCGGCCTTCTCATAGGCCTGCAACCGCCGGATCGTGTCGTCCAGGTCGGGGCGGCCGTGCAGAAAGTTCTCGGAGCGCGCGACGAAGATAAAGTCAGTGTCGAGCTTCCGGGCGGCTTCCGCCGCCGCATGGACGCGCTCGACAGCGAGGTTGAAATCGTAGATCGGCTCCTCCGGATTGCCGCTCGCATCTTCGATGGACCCACCGACGATGCCGACCGCATGGGCCTGCCGGATGGTCTCGGCCGCATCCTCGGGCGAGGGCCCGAACCCGTTCTCGAAGTCTCCCGCGACCGGGAGATCGACGGCCCCGGCAACCAGGCGCGCATTGGCGATCGTCTCCTCGCGACTGACCTTTCCCTCGCCGTCGGGGCGGCCCAGCTGGAATGCAGTCCCGGCGCTGGTCGTCGTCAGCGCCTCGAAACCCAGCGAGGCGAGAAGCTTGGCACTCGCGGCGTCCCACGGATTGGGAATGACGAACAGTTTATTGCGCTCATGCAGGGCGCGGAACCTGCGGGCCTTCTCGGCTTGAGTCATCGTTCCCTCCGGGTTGGTCGCTCCTTATAGCGCAAGGCCCAGTAGGCGGCAGTGGGGTGTCCACTCCATGGCCCACCATTTACGATTGATTCACGGTTACACGCTTGTTGCTGGACTGGAACAAAAGCCGAACATATAAGAACATTATAGCAACCACGGAGGACGACATGCTCGGTTTTGTGAAGGATGCGATGGCGATGGTGACGCTGGTCGGGTTCACCGTGGGCCTGCTCACGTGGATGGATGTCGCCAGCCGACTCGTGGTCTGAGCTGTGGATTGAACGGACGCCGGGTGGCTCCCTCTGGAGCCCCGGCGTAGGACCGATAGATGGCTGGCCCCGGATTTATTCACCTCCATATCCACTCGGCGTATTCCCTGCTCGAGGGAGCGCTGAAGCTCGGTTCGCTGCTCGACCTCGCCAAGGCGGACAAGCAGCCGGCGCTGGGGATTGCCGACACCAACAACCTGTTCGGCGCCCTCGAATTTTCCGAGAAGGCGGCAGGGAAGGGGATCCAGCCTCTTCTCGGCACTGAGCTGGTGGTGGACTTTGAAACGCCCGCGGAGCGCATCTATGACCGCGTTCACGCCCGCGGTGATTTCGGCAAGGGTGGCCTCGTTCTCATGGCGGCCAACGAAGCCGGCTATGCCAATCTCAGCCGCCTCGTCAGCCGCGCCTATCTGGAGGGCGAAACGGGCCGGGCCGCCATCCAGATGGACTGGCTCGATCGGGGCAACACAGACGGCATCATCTGTCTCACGGGCGGGCCCGAGGGGGCCATCGATCCCTATTTCGCCGCGGGCCAGGACGGGCAGGCCGAGAACAGGCTCGAGGCGCTCCGAAATCTCTTCGGCGACCGGTTCTATGTCGAGTTGCAGCGCCACGGCCGCCAGAGTGAGATCGTCTCGGAAGAAAAGCTCATCGATTACGCCTACCGGCGCGGTGTGCCGCTCGTTGCCACCAACGAGCCGTTCTTTGCAACCCGCGGCGACTACGAGGCGCACGACGCGCTGCTCGCGATCGCGGCGGGCTCGGTGGTGGCGCAGACCGAGCGGCGCAAGCTGACGCCCGAACACTATTTCAAGACCCGCGCCGAGATGGCGGAACTGTTCAAGGACCTCCCGGAAGCCCTCGACAACTCGGTGGAGATCGCCCAGCGCGTAAGCTACCGGCCGCTGACACGTGGCCCCATCCTGCCCCGTTTTGCGGCCTCCCCGGACCAGACGCCGGAAGAGGGTATGGCAGCGGAGGCCGAGCGCCTTCGCGTCGAAGCGCATGCGGGCCTCAAGCGCCGCTTCGAGACGGCCGGCATGGTCGAGGGCGTGACCGCCGCCGAGTACGAAGAGCGGCTGGAGTTCGAGCTCGGGGTCATCATCAAGATGAAGTATCCGGGCTACTTCCTCATCGTCGCCGATTTCATCCAATGGGCGAAGGCGCACGACATTCCTGTCGGGCCGGGGCGCGGCTCGGGCGCTGGATCACTGGTCGCTTATGCACTGACAATCACCGACCTCGATCCGCTGCGCTACGACCTGCTGTTCGAGCGCTTCCTCAATCCCGACCGCGTGTCGATGCCGGACTTCGATATCGACTTCTGCCAGGACCGGCGTGGCGAGGTCATCGACTACGTGCAGGGCAAATACGGTGCCGACCACGTGGCTCAGATCATCACCTTCGGAACACTGCAGGCGCGCGCGGTGGTGCGCGACGTCGGGCGCGTCCTGCAGATGCCGTACGGGCAGGTGGATCGCATCTCGAAGCTGATCCCGGCGAACCCGGCCAACCCCGTGACGCTGGCGCAGGCGCTCGACATCGAGCCGCAGCTCAAGGCCATGCGCGACAGCGACGAGCAGGTCGCGACATTGATCGAGATCGCGCAAAAGCTTGAGGGGCTCTACCGTCACGCCTCGACGCACGCCGCCGGCATCGTGATTGGCGAGCGCCCGCTGACCGAGCTTGTGCCCATGTATCGCGACCCGCGCTCGGACATGCCGGTCACGCAATACTCCCTCAAATGGGTAGAGCCGGCCGGACTGGTGAAGTTCGACTTCCTGGGGCTCAAGACGCTCACCGTGCTCGACAACGCGGTCAAGATGATCAACCGCAACGGCACCAAATTCGACCTTGCCGACATTCCCATCGACGACGCCCCGACGTTCGAGAAGCTGACCAAGGGCGACGTCGTGGGCGTGTTCCAGGTGGAAAGTCCGGGCATGCGCCGGGCGCTCGTCGACATGCGGCCGGACCGCTTCGAGGACCTGATCGCGCTCGTTGCGCTCTACCGGCCGGGTCCCATGGCGAACATCCCCACCTATTGCGCGCGCAAGCGTGGCGACGAAGAGGTCGAGTACCTTCACCCGCTGCTCGAGCCGATCCTTGCGCCGACCTATGGCGTGATCACCTATCAGGAACAGGTGCAGCAGATCGCGCGGGCGCTGGCGGGATATACCTTGGCCGAAGCAGACCTGCTGCGCCGCGCCATGGGCAAGAAGATCAAGGCCGAGATGGACGCGCAACGCGAGCGCTTCCTGACCGGTGCCGAAACCCATCACGGGATCAAGCGCGGGCTCGCCAGCACGATCTTCGATGCCTGCGCCAAGTTCGCCGAGTACGGCTTCAACAAATCCCACTCGGCGCCCTACGGCTTCATCACTTACCAGACGGCCTACCTCAAGGCGCACTTCACCCAGGAGTTCATCGCGGCGTCGATGACCTACGACATGGGCAATACCGACAAGCTCAGCGAATTCCGCGAAGACGCCAAGAAGCACGGCATCGAGATCGTGCCGCCGTCGGTGAATACGTCGGATGCCGTGTTCACCGCCCGCGACGGCAAGATCTTCTACGCCATCGGTGCCATCAAAGGCGTGGGGCAGGCGGTCGCCGAACACATCGTCGAGGCGCGCGGGGACAGACCCTTCGCCGACCTCGCCGACTTCGCAACGCGTGTCGATCCGCGCATCATCAACAGGCGCACCCTCGAGACGCTGGTGAACGCCGGTGCCTTCGACTGCCTCGTGCCCAGGCGCGAGCAGGCCTTCGCCGCCATCGACATGGTCATTGCGACCGCGCAGCGGACCAACACCAACGCCGCCGAGGGCATCATGGACATGTTCGCGTCCGACACGCCCGAGCCGATCCGGCTGACCCAGAACTTCGAGCCCTGGGGGCTGGCTGAAAAGCTCGACCGTGAGCGCGGGGCGATCGGCTTCCACATCTCGGCACACCCGCTCGATCCCTATTCGAACCTGTTCGGGGCGCTTGGGGTCAAATCCTATGTCGAGTTCGAGGCGGAGGTCCGCGACCGCGGCGGCAGCGCGCGCAAGCTTGCCGGGACGGTGGTCAGCCGCTCGGACCGGCGGACCCGTAAGGGCACTCCGATGATGGTCGTGACGCTCTCGGACCCCTCGGGCAGCTACGAGGTCATCGGCTTTTCCGAGGACGTGCAGAAATTCGGGCCGATGCTGCAGTCGGGCGCCAACGTCATCGTCGGCGTAGAAGGCGAGGAGCGGGACGACGGCGTAAGCCTTCGTATCCAGACGCTGCAATTGCTCGACGACGCGGCGCAGAAGGTCGGCAAATTCCTCGAGATCGAGGTCGACGACATCAAGGGCCTCGAACCGATCCGCAAGCAGCTCAAGCCCGGCGGCAACGGCCGGATCAAGTTCGTCGTTGCGCGCGAGCAGGGGCGGCGGCTTTACGAGATCGACATCGGCAACAATTGGCAGGTGAACCCGGCGCTCGCCGGCGCGATCAAGAGCTTCGACGGCGTGGTGGACGTCCGGCTGAACTGA
>JBIQKK010000031.1:13517-19656 GCA_044506585.1 Hyphomicrobiales bacterium | reverse complement strand
CGCTATTGGCCGCTGACATAATTGCGGTTCACCCAGCCCTCCCAACCATCCGCGCGGACCTTCTGCCAATTGCCCACTGCGTAAGGGAGAAAGGCGATGTCGCACTGGTCGGGAGCGAGTTCGTGGATGACTTCCGACACGGTCGAGGGCCAGCGGCGCAGGTTGAGGACGTCGTCGCCCGCAACCCCCGTAACGCAGTACATTGCGGGGGATACCATCGAGATGTACTTGCCGTTGACCCAGCCTTCGTAGTGGCCGTCCTCGACCAGATACCAGTTCCCCACGGGACCACCGGTCACCACGATCCCGCAGTCGCCGTAGCGGTGCTTGGCGACGATATCGCCGCCGGCCGACGGTTCATCGCGGACGTTCAGGCGGTCCCAGGACGCGACATTGACCACGCAATGCTCCTCGCCCTCGACCACGAAGGTCTCGGCGGAAGACGCGGGCTGGGCGCCAAACAGGATTGCGGCGAGGGCGGTGAAAGCAAGGGCGCGGACCATGAGAATCTCCGGTGTTCGAAGGAGAAATGGGCCAGCGTCCTTGAACCGGCGATGAATGGCGGCGCCTTGCGCTGCACCGGCATTTCCCCTATATGCGCCGCGCGTCCAGCATTTCCCGGGCGTAATTCACATGCGGAGCCGGCCGTCTTCGTGACGTCCATCCGGTGGCGGTAACCCCCGCTTCCTGCCCCGCAGAGGCAAAACCGGTAAAGGAGCCTTTCATGGCATTGCCCGACTTTTCCATGCGCCAGCTGCTCGAAGCAGGCGTCCATTTCGGCCACCAGTCGCACCGCTGGAACCCCAAGATGGAGCGCTACATCTTCGGCGTGCGCAACGACATTCACATCCTCGACCTCGGCCAGACGGTGCCGATGCTGAGCCGCGCCCTGCAGCTCGTTTCCGATACGGTCGCCGACGGTGGCCGCGTCCTGTTCGTCGGCACCAAGCGCCAGGCGGCGCCGGTGGTGGCCCAGGCCGCGCGCGACAGTGCGCAGTACTTCGTCAATTCGCGCTGGCTGGGCGGCACGCTGACCAACTGGCAGACGGTTTCGCAGTCGATCGCGCGCCTCCGCGAGCTCGAGGCCCAGCTCGCCGAAGGCTCCGAGATGGCCGGCGGCCTCACCAAGAAGGAACGCCTGCTCCTCGACCGCG
Source organism: Hyphomicrobiales bacterium (assembly GCA_044506585.1). Taxonomy (GTDB): domain Bacteria; phylum Pseudomonadota; class Alphaproteobacteria; order Rhizobiales; family Devosiaceae; genus Devosia_A. The sequence goes on along the minus strand of JBIQKK010000031.1, from coordinate 18,502 downwards.
AGCGCGAGCGTCTCGACCGCGACCTGGGCGGCATCAAGGACATGGGCAATCTGCCCAACCTGCTGTTCGTCATCGATACGAACAAGGAAGCCAACGCGATCAAGGAAGCGCGCCGGCTCGGGATTCCGGTGATTGCGATCATCGACTCCAACTCCGATCCCGATACCGTCGATTACCCCATCCCGGGCAATGACGACGCGGCGCGCGCGCTCGAACTCTATTGCTCGCTCGTCTCGCGTGCGGCGATCGACGGCATTTCGCGCTCGTCCGCCGGCCGCGGTGCTGATCTGGGCGCCTCGGAACAGGCGCCGGAAGAGCCGGCAGTCGCCGCCGCGGAGTAATCGGCCGTCGTTACGGCAGCCTCATTTTCAAATCGATAGGCGCGACCTGGATTCCAGGTCGCATGAAAGGTGATCCAAATGGCAGTCACTGCTCAGCAGGTCAAAGAACTCCGCGAAGCCACCGGCGTCGGGATGATGGACTGTAAGAAGGCCCTCGAGGAAACCGCGGGCGACATGGAAGCGGCGATCGACTGGCTGCGCACGCGCGGTCTGGCCAAAGCCGCCAAGAAGGCCGGCCGTATCGCGGCCGAGGGCCTCGTCGGCGTCTCCGTCGAAGGAACCCGTGCGGCAATCGTCGAGGTCAACTCCGAGACGGACTTCGTTGCGCGCAACGAGCAGTTCCAGGCCATCGTCGGCAATGTCGCCAAGCTGGCAGCGGATGCGGGCGGAAATACCGAGAAGCTGGCCGAGATGCCGTTCCCGGGCACGGGCCGCTCGGTTGCGGCGGAGCTCACCGACGCCATCGCCAAGATCGGCGAGAACATGAACCTGCGCCGTTCGGCGGTCATCGAGGTCAAGGACGGCGCCGTCGGCTCCTACGTCCACAACTCGGTGAAGCCTGGAATGGGCAAGCTCGGCGTGATCGTCGGGCTCGAATCCACCGGTGACAAGGCGGCCCTTCTGGCCCTGGGCAAGCAGCTCGCGATGCATATCGCCAACACCAATCCGCTCTCGGTTTCTCCGGAGGATATCGATCCGGCCGTCGTCGAGAAGGAGCGGGCGATCTTCGCCGAGCAGGCCAAGGAAAGCGGCAAGCCCGCCGAGGTCGTCGCCAAGATGGTCGAAGGCCGCGTCCGCAAGTTCTACGAAGAGCAGACGCTGCTCGCGCAGACCTTCGTCATCGACGGCGAAAGCAAGGTTCAGGAGGTCGTGGCGAAGGCCGAAAAGGAGGCCGGAGCACCGATCAAGGTGACCGGTTTCGTCCGCTACGCGCTCGGCGAGGGCATCGAGAAGGGCGAGACGGATTTCGCGGCCGAAGTTGCCGCGACCTCGGGCGTACCGCAGCAGCCTTCCGCCTAGGCAGAAAAATCAGCGGGCGGGCTGGTATCCAGCCTGCCCGAATGGCATCTAACGTCCCGGTATCGCGCGGGATTCGGCTTGCGCGACCTGCCGGCGAGAGGCGCTGATGGCCAAAGCTTCCTATAAGCGCATTCTGCTCAAGGTTTCCGGCGAAGTGCTCGCCGGCGACCAGTCCTTCGGCATTGAACCCAAATTCCTCGCGGCCATGGCTGCCCAGATCGTCGAGGCGGCCAGGGCCGGCGTCGAGATCGCCATCGTCATCGGCGCGGGCAATATCTTCCGCGGCATGGCGGTCGCGGCCGAAGGGACCGACCGGGTGACCGCCGACCTCATGGGCATGCTCGGCACCGTCATCAACTCGCTGGCGCTTTCCAATGCGATCACCCGGGGCGGCGTGAAGGCCAAGGTCTTCTCGGCGCTGACGATGCCCTCGGTTGCGGACAGTTTCACCGCGCGGGCCGCCAAGGCCGCGCTGGATGACGGCTTCGTGGTCGTCTGCGCCGGCGGCACGGGCAACCCGTTCTTTACGACCGACACGGCCGCCGCGCTCAAGGCCATCGAGCTCGACTGCGACGTGCTGCTCAAGGGCACCAAGGTCGATGGAGTCTATTCCGAAGACCCCAAGAAGAACCCCAAGGCGACACGCTACGAAACCGTGAGCTACGAGGAAGCCATCTCGCGTGATCTGCGGGTCATGGACACCGCGGCCTTTGCGCTTGCGCGTGACAATGGCCTGCCGATACTGGTCTATGCTCTCGACGACAAAGAGGGTCTGATGGGCGTTTTGAGCGGCAAGACCCGTTCGACCTTCGTCGGTCCCGAAAAGAAGTAGGAGTTCGAAATTGGCCCAGCCACCGACATTTTCGCTCGATGACATGAAGATCCGGATGCAGAAGTCGATCGCTTCTTTGCGCGACGAATTGCAGGGCCTGCGCACCGGCCGGGCCAGCGCGAGCCTCTTGGAGCCCGTGATGGTCGAGGCCTATGGCACGCGCATGCCGCTCAACCAGGTTGCGACCGTCACCGTCCCCGAGGCGCGCCTGCTGTCGGTATCGGTCTGGGACCGCTCCATGGCGCCGGCGGTGGACAAGGCGATCCGCAATTCCGGCCTTGGGCTGAACCCCTCGACCGAGGGTGCGACGATCCGCGTGCCGCTGCCCGAGCTCAACGAGGAGCGCCGCCGGGAACTGACCAAGGTGGCCCACAATTACGCGGAACAGGCGCGCGTCGCGATCCGCCACATCCGCCGGGACGGCATGGACCTGCTCAAGAAGCTGGAGAAGGACGGCCACATCGGCCAGGACGACAGCCGCGGTAAGGCCGATCTCGTCCAGAAGGCAACCGACGAGGCAATCGGGGAAGTGGACCAGGTGCTGGCCGCTAAGGAACAGGAAATCATGCAGGTCTAAGCTGCATGACACTCTAGCCGGCCCGGAGGGCCACGCATGCCCACTGAACCCGCCATCCAGTCGCGCGCCGCCAGCCGGCCGGATCTGAAGATTCCGGCGCATATCGGCGTGATCATGGATGGCAATGGCCGGTGGGCACGGGCACGTGGCAAGCCGCGCACCGAAGGTCATGTCGCGGGCGTCAGGGCCCTGCGCGGCCTCGTCGAAAGCTGCATCAACTATGGCATCGACTACCTGACGGTGTTCAGCTTCTCGTCGGAAAACTGGACGCGGCCCAAGGACGAAATCAGCTTTATTTTCGGCCTGTTGCGCCGGTTCGTTGCGTCGGACCTCGAGAAGCTGCACCGCAACAACGTCCGCGTGCGGATCATCGGCGCACGGACCGGGCTGGACGAGGGTTTGAGGCGCCTGATCGCCGAAGTCGAAGCGACGACGGCGATGAACACGGGCCTCAAGCTGCAGGTCGCCTTCAACTATGGCGGCAAGGCCGAGCTCACCGAAGCCATGCGGCGGATCGCCGAACAGGTCGCCGCCGGCCGGCTCAGGCCGGAAGAGATAACCGAAGATACGATCGGGCAGGCGCTCTATACGGCTGGCCTGCCGGATCCCGATATCGTCCTGCGGACGAGCGGGGAGCACCGCTTCTCCAATTTCCTCATCTGGCAGAGCGCTTACGCCGAACTGATCTTCGTCGAGGAGAACTGGCCGGACTTCGACGAGCAGAGCTTCGTGCGCGTCCTCGAGGAATATTCGGGCCGTGACCGGCGCTACGGGGGCGTCGAGGCGCAAGCGAGGTGACGGCGTCAGGCCCTTCAGGCGAGGTCCGCCCCCGTCCGTCTCCCTCCTGGGCCGATCTCGGACCGCGTCTCGCTTCCGCGGCCGTCATCATCGTCGTCATTGCGACCGGGCTCTATTTCGGCGGCTACGTCTGGTCGGCCCTCTGCGCCGTGGTCATCGCGCTCACTTACCGTGAGTGGGACCAGATGGTGACCCTCAAGCCGATCGCACCGCTGGGCATGGTGCTTGCGGGTCTGTTGGCGCTGTCGGTCCTGGTCTACCCCGCCTTCGGTCCGCTGGGCACGTTTGGCGTCGCCGCGATAGCCATCCTCGTTTCCCTCGTCGGGGAACGGCCCGCGCTGGTCTGGCGCATCGGTGGGCTGATCTTTTTTGCCGTGGTTCTCGTGGCGGTCGAAGAGATGCGGGGCACTGTTCAGGCAGGGGTCGTCGCGAGCTGGTATCTCGGCATCGTCATCGCCTCCAACGACACCGGGGCCTATTTCGTCGGCCGCGTCGTCGGCGGGCCCAAGCTCGCGCCCATGATTTCCCCCGCAAAGACGATCTCGGGGGCAGCGGGCGGCTGGTTGATCGGGACCCTGACCGGAACGATCTTCTGGATCGTGTTTACAGATTCGCCATGGTGGCTGGGCACGGTCTTTTCGGCCGCTATCGGCATCGCAGGCCAGATCGGCGATTTGCTGGAAAGCGCGATCAAGCGGCTGTTCCGCATCAAGGATTCGAGCGACATCATTCCCGGCCATGGCGGCTTCATGGACCGGCTCGACAGCGTGACCTTCGGGGCCTTCGTGCTGGTCGCGATCGGGCTGCTGCATGGCGGGCTCGGCAATGTCCCGGCGGGCTTCCTCAACTGGTAGCCGGAATGAGACCCCAACGGTGCCGGAGCAACGTCCAACTGTGACCGCAATCGGTCTCTAGCAACGCCGGGCCACCAGGAGCATCCAGAACTGTCCTTCCTCAGCCTGCCGGTCCTTTACGCCGTACCTGCGTTCATCGCCGTCCTGACGGTGATCGTCTTCGTGCACGAGATGGGGCACTACCTCGTCGCGCGCTGGAATGGCATCGCCATCGAAACGTTCTCGATCGGCTTCGGTCCGGAGCTTGTCGGCTTCAACGATCGGCACGGGACGCGCTGGAGGATTTCGGCCATTCCGCTCGGCGGTTATGTGCGCTTCGTGGGCGACCTCAACGCCGCCAGCGTGCCTGATCCCGAGGCGGTCGATGCGTTGCCGCCCGAGGAGCGGTCGCGGCTGTTCGTCAGCAAGAACGTCTGGCAACGGATGGCAGTCGTCGCTGCAGGCCCGATCGCCAATGTCATTTTCACCTTCCTCGTCCTTTACGCACTGCTGCTCGGCTATGGCCGCTACACCATCCCTCCGGTCATCGGCGAGGTTGTCTCCGGCGGGATCGCCGCCGAGGC
>JBIQKK010000031.1:3224-13417 GCA_044506585.1 Hyphomicrobiales bacterium | reverse complement strand
GGCGACGTTCGAGGAGATTCGCTTCATCATCGACCGCACGGCGGCATTCCTGGGGGATTTTTTCGTTGGCCGGGGTGATGTCGAGCAGCTGGGCGGCCCGGTAAAGGTCGCAAAAGTGTCGGGCGAGGTGGCGACCTTGGGCGTGATCGCTCTCGTCAATCTCGCCGCTCTGCTCTCGCTCAATATCGGAATCTTCAATCTGCTGCCCATTCCGATGCTCGATGGCGGGCACCTTCTCTACTATGTCGTCGAGGCCATCCGCGGCCGGCCGCTCAGCCAGCGTGCGCAGGAAATCGGCTTCCGCGTGGGGTTTGCCATCGTTGGCACGCTGATGATCTTCACCCTGATTAATGACACGGTGCTCAGCGCGCTCCGCAACGCGTCATAAGTCTTTGTTAACCTTGGTTTTCAGGGTGTTGCACGAATGCACGGGGCCCAAGCATTCGCTAACGTAACAAGGGCGTTCGGCTTGCCCTTGGTTAAAAAACCAGTAAATGCTTCGAGGTGGAGTTAGCTGGGGGCAGCATGCGTGCCGATTCCCCGGCTTCGGGCTAAGAGGCATACAGAATCATGATCGATCCCACCAAGCTCGCGCGCAGTGCGTTCCTTGCGCTTGCGCTCCTGTTCTTGGCGCCGCTGTCCGGTGTGGGCGGCTCGCTTCTGGGGGTCGAGGTCGCTCAAGCGGCGACGGTGTCCAAGATATCGGTGGTCGGCAATGTCCAGGTCGACGACAACACCGTCATCAAATACCTCGCGCTGGGGATCGGAGACACGATTACCTCGAGCAAGCTCGACGCCTCGGTCGATGCCCTGCTCGCCACGGGTCTGTTCAAGACCGCCAGTGTCACGTCGTCCGGCTCCACGGTCACCGTGAAGGTCTCCGAGAATGCCATCGCAGCTTCCGTGCTGTTTGAAGGCAACATGCGTTTCACCGACGCCAACCTCGTTGCGATGATCGACACGATGAACCGCGGGACCGTCGATGAAGCCGGACTGGCGCGCGACGTCCAGGCGATCACGAGGGCCTATCAGGAGGTCGGCTATTCCAATGTGAAGGTGAGCTACCGGCTGGAGCCGGTGGGGAACGGCCGCATGCGCGTGGTCTACGTGGTGGATGAAGGCGTCCGCTCGGGCATCGCCGCGATCAACTTCACCGGCAACAATAACGTCAGCTCCTGGCAGCTCAAATCGGTCGTCCGCACCAAGGAAACCGGCTGGCTGAGCTGGCTGCTCCGCGACGACAACTACACGCAGGAACAGCTTGAGATCGATCGCGAACTGATCCGCCAGTACTACGCCAACCACGGCTTCCCGGACGCGCAGGTGACTTCAGCCGTGGCCGAGTACAATGCCGAGCGGCAGGGCTATTTCATCAACTACACCATCATCGAGGGCAATCCGGTCTCGTTCGGGACCATCGGGGTCGAAACCTCGATCGCGGGGCTCGATGCGAACCAGTTGACCGGCACGATCCGGACGCGCGAAGGGACCCGGTTCTCGGCTGCAGAACTGCAGCGCTCGGCACAGGACATGGCGATCGAGGCCACCAATCTGGGTTATCCGTTCGCCGACGTGCGCGCGCGCATCGATCGCGATCCGGTCAACGGCCTGTTTGCCGTCACGTACCTCGTCGACGAGGGCCAGCGTCTCTATGTCGAGCGCATCAACATCACCGGCAACGAGAAGACCCGCGACTACGTCATCCGGCGGGAACTGCCGTTCTCCGAAGGCGACCCCTTCAACCGGGCGCTCATCACGCAGGGCAAGCAGAACATCGAAGGTCTTGGCTACTTCAAGCGCGTCGGGATCACGGTCGAGCAGGGCAGTGCGGGCGACAAGGTCATCCTCAACATCATGGTCGAGGAGACGTCGACCGGCGACTACGGCATCACCGCCGGCTACGATTCCCAGTCCGGCATCCTTGGCGAGCTCTCCCTGACCGAGCGCAATTTCCTCGGCCGCGGCCAGTATCTGCGGGCCTCGATCGGCGCGAGCCAGGGCGGCAAGTCGTTCGACTTCTCGTTCACCGAGCCCTACTTCATGGGCCTCAAGGTGTCCGCCGGGCTCGACGTCTATCACCGCATCACGGACGAGACGACGAGCAACATCTACGGCATGACCTCAACGGGCGGGCAGCTTCGCTTCGGCCTGCCGGTCACGCGGGACGTGCAGGCGCAACTGTTCACCGGTATCGATCGCACGATCGTTGCCGATACGTTGCCGCTCGGCTCCACCGTGTTCGCCAATGGCGCGCAGTTCAACAAGGCCTGGGTCGGCTACAGCCTCACCTATGACGGACTGGACAACACCAAGAAGCCGACGGAAGGCCTCTATGCCCAGCTGACTCAGACCTATACGGGCTGGGACTACAACTTCCTCAAGACCGAGGCCAAGGCGCGCTACTTCATGCCGCTCAACTCCGATCTGGGACTGGTGGGCAGCGTGAAGGTCCAGGGCGGGATGATCAACAATTTCAGCCCGACAGCGGTCAGTTCGCTGGAAAGCTTCACCTACGGCAATACGCTGGTCCGCGGGTTCGTGCCGCGCGGGATGGGTCCGAAGACGGGCGGCGGCGAAATCCTGGGCTACACGGCCTATGCCGGCGCGTCGGCGGAGCTCACGTTCCCGATCCCGGTACTGCCCGAGAGCTATGGGTTGTCGGCTGCGATCTTCGCCGATGCGGCGATCGTCAGCGGACAAGGCCTGGGCGTCGCCAACCCGGTTTCGCTGACCAACCCGATCAAGAGCTCCGTGGGTGCCTCGGTCATCTGGGACTCGCCGTTCGGTCCGCTCCGTGGCGACATGGCCTGGATCCTTTCGCAGAACGCAACCGACAGCACGACGAAAGTCTGTGCCTCGGCCGCGTGCCCGGCGGTGGCGCTGACGCTGCAGACCTTGCTCTGATCCGGAGGGCATGAAACAGTTCAAGGGCCGCGGGGCCTCGCGCCGCGGCCCTTTTTCATGCAGTTGCCATGGTCGATACACGCTTTCATCAATTTGCCGGCGCGCGATCGCTGACGAGTCTTCTGGCCGGGATCGAGCTGGGTATCGCGCTCGATGGCGAGGGGCCGCTGATCGAGGGTGTCGAGGAACTGCACCTCGCAGGTCCGGGGCATCTGGCCCTCGCCGCGCACCCCGAATACCGGGCGGCCCTCCGGGCGACCGGGGCGGCTGCGGTGATCGTCTCCAAAGATCTGTTGGATGACGTACCGGCGAATGTGGTCGCTGTCGTCGCGCCCGACCCGCACCTGGCCTTCGTCGATGTGCTCGACCAGCTCTATCCGCAGAGCACGCGCGGTACCGTGACGGGCCTGCTCGGTCCCTACGACGCGTTGCCCTACACGGAAAACGACGTGCGGCTGGGGCCCGGGGTGGTCCTTGGTCCGGGCGTCGAGATCGGCCGGGGCACCGTCATCGGTCCCAACACCGTGATCGGGCCGGGCGTGACGATCGGGCGAAACGCCACCATCGGCTCCAATTGCAGCATTGAGTGCGCCCATCTGGGTAACGGGGTTGTTCTGCATGCGGGCGCGCGGATCGGCTCGGAGGGCTTCGGATGGCTCGATCACGGCCGTTCGAACCGCAAGATTCCGCAGCTCGGTCGGGCCATCCTGCAGGACCGCGTGGAGATCGGCGCCAACACCGCGGTGGATCGTGGGGCCCTCGGCGACACGGTCATCGGAGAAGGCACCAAGATCGATAATCTCTGCCAGATCGGGCACAATTGCCGGATCGGACGAAATTGTCTCCTCGCCGGCATGGTGGGCCTTGCCGGTTCGACGATCCTTGAGGATTCGGTCATGATGGGCGCGGCCGCGATCTCCACCGGCCACCTCACGATCGGGGCGGGGTCGATAGTGCTTGCGCGCGCCGTCGTGACGAAGGATGTAGGACGCGGGGGCCGGGTGGGGGGCTACCCCGCGCAGGATGTAAATGCCTGGCGCCGGGAGACGGCAACGTTGCGGCTGATGAGCAAAGGGAAGACGAGTGGACGCAAAAACTGATCCAGTGCCCGGCGGAAACAAGGAGTTGGCGTCGATCGACATCGACCGGATCCTGAAGCTCCTGCCTCATCGTTTTCCGTTCCTCATGATCGACCGGATCATCGAGGTCGACGGGGACGATTCAGCTATTGGCATCAAGAACGTGTCCTTCAACGAACCCATCTTCCAGGGGCACTTCCCGGACAATCCGGTGTTCCCGGGTGTGCTGATCATTGAGGGCATGGCGCAGACGGCAGGGGCGATCGCGATTGCGGCCGATCAGACCAAGGGCCGGCATATCGTCTACATGGTCACCGTCGACAAATGTAAGTTCCGCAAGCCGGCCCGGCCCGGCGACGTGATCGAGTACCACATCCGCAAGATCCGCCGCCGAAGCGCGATGGGCTGGTACGAAGCCCGTGCAATGGTCGGCTCGACCCTCATCGCCGAGGCCGAAGTTGGCGCCATGGTGATGGTTGAGGGCGAGTAATGGCCGGCGACATCCACCCAACCGCCATCATCGAGGATGGCGCGACGCTCGGTGAGGGCGTCAGGATCGGGCCGTACTGCGTGGTCGGCCCGGATGTGAAGCTCGGCAACGAGGTCGAGTTGATCTCACACGTCGTGGTTGCCGGACGCACCAGCATCGGGGCGCGAAGCAGGGTCTATCCGTTCGCTTCGATCGGCCACCGGCCGCAGGATCTCAAATACGCCGGAGAGCCTTCGACGCTCGAAATCGGCGAGAACACCACGATCCGCGAGCATGTGACGATCAATCCCGGCACCGCCGGCGGCGGGATGATCACCAGGATTGGCAGCAATTGCTGGATCATGATCGGTGTCCATATCGGGCATGACTGCATCATCGGCGACAATGTGGTGTTCTCCAACAACGTCACCTTTGCGGGGCATTGCCGCATCGACGACTACGTGGTGATGAGCGGCTATTCGGGCGCCACCCAGTTCGTCCATATCGGCGCGCACGCCTTTGTCGGGGGGCTGAGCAAGGTCGAAAAGCACCTGATCCCCTATGGTGCTGCCGTGGGCAATCCAGCCGAACTCTCCGGCCTCAACCTCATCGGCCTGAAGCGCCGCGGCTTCGACCGTGACGCAATCCACAATCTCCGCACCGCCTACCGGATGATCTTTGCGAGCGAGGGAACGCTCCGCGAGCGCGTCGACGACGCGGCGGCGATCTTTCCCAAGGACGAACTTGTGCAGGATGTCGTGAAGTTCATCATCAATGCCAAGGACAATCCGCTGACGCTGCCGCGGAACGGCCACGGCGACGATTGATGCCGCGCCGGATCACCCTCGTCGCGGGTGAAGGCGGGCTCGTGCCCCATGTCGCCGAAGCGATCCGGCGGCGCGGTGACACCCTGCAGGTCGTCGATCTCATCGGCACGCGTCAGATCGAAGGCATCGATCTGGTCCGCAAGTCCCTCAGCGACGCGCCCGCACTCCTCGAGACCATCCGGGCCTTCAGACCCTCGCATCTCGTTCTTGCAGGTGGCGTGCACATCTCGGACAGCGACCGGCGCGGGCTGGCAAATGCGTTTGGACTGGCCGGACGCATAGCGCAGGGGCTGGGCGACATCGGCATGGCGGGAATGATCCTGCTCTACTGCCGCACGCATGGCTACAAGCTGGTGGGGGCGCACGAGGTGGCGCCGGAGCTGGTCGCGCCGGAGGGCCTGATCGCCGGCCCGCCGATTGACGACCACCTCGCCTCGGTGGCCGGGAAAGCGGTGGCCGCCGCACGGGCGATCGGGGCGATCGATCTGGGGCAGTCCATCGTGTTTTCCGCCCACCGGCCGATCGCTGCCGAGGATGCCGGGGGGACTGACGCGCTGCTGCGTCGGGTTGCGGATATTCGAGCGGCGGGGCTGGCGGGCGAGCCCGGCGGCCGCCTGATCCTCGCCAAGGCCCGCAAGCCCAGGCAGCCGGGTTTTGTCGACCTGCCCTCGATCGGGAGCGATACGGTCGTACGCGCCTCGGAGGCCGGCATCACAGTCATCGCGGTGGAAGCCAAGGCGAGCCTCCTCCTCGATCGCCCGCGGCTGACCAGGGAAGCTGAGGAGCGGGGCGTCACCGTGATCGGGCTACGCCATGGCTGACGCCATCCGCCTTTTCATCGTCGCGGGCGAGCCTTCGGGCGACCGTATCGGGGCGGACCTCGTCAAGCGTCTGCGCGTCGAGCAGCCGACGACACTGGCCGGTGTGGGAGGCGCCGAACTCGAAGGGGAGGGCCTCAAATCGATCTTCCCCATGAGCGACCTTTCCGTGATGGGGCTGTCCGACGTACTGAAGCGGCTGCCGCTGCTTTTGTGGCGTGTGCGCCAGGTTGTGCGGGCCATTCTCGCGCGACCACCCGATCTCGTGGTGCTGATCGACTCCCAGGTCTTCAGCCAGACCGTGGCCGAACGGCTGCGCAAGGCAGGGTATGCGGGCAAGATCCTCCTCTATGTCTCGCCCAGCGTGTGGGCGTGGAAGCCCGAGCGGGCGCCGGCGCTGAAACCGCTCTATGACGAGGTTCTGGCCGTGCTGCCGTTCGAACCTGCCGTGATGCGCAAGCTTGGTGGACCCACCACGGTCTACGTCGGCCACCCGGCGCTCGAGCAGACCACGCTCCGCCCCGAGCAGCCCGAGCGGGGGCCGATCCTGCTGCTGCCGGGAAGTCGCGCGGGCGAATTGAGGCGGCATCTGCCGCTGATGGAGCAGGTCGCCGCGGCGCTCGCGAACCACCCCAGGGTAACGGGTTTCGTGCTGCCGACCCCCAGGGTCATGGAGCAGCGGGTGTTCGAGGTGGTGACGACCTGGCGCACGCCGGTGTTCGTGACGACAACAACCGAAGGTAAGCGAAAGGCTTTCGCCGAGGCGTTGGTCGCGGCGGCGGTGAGCGGCACCGTCACGCTGGAACTGGCCCTGTCGGGGGTTCCCATGGCGATCACTTACGTCGGCGATCGGGGGCAGATGAAGCGCTTGCGCAAGCACAAGCCCCGCTTCGTGGGCCTGCCCAACATCCTCTATGGTAACGACCTTGCCCCGGAGTTGCTGGGGCCCGAACCGCAGCCGGCCGCGCTGATCGAGGCCATTGAGCGGCTGCTGGATGATCCCGCCGAAGCGGAGCGCCAGCGCGCGGGCTTCAGGCGCGTGCGGTCAGGGATGGAGCAGGGTGCCCCCGACGCCCCGCGGGTGGACGCCGTGGAGCGGGTTCTCGCGCACTTGCCTCAGCGATTGGCGATCGGCACGTAATCGCGCATCGTCGCGCCATGATAGAGCTGGCGGGGACGGCCGATCTTCTTCTGCGGATCGGCGATCATTTCCTTCCACTGCGCGATCCAGCCGACGGTGCGGCTCAGAGCGAAGATCGCCGTGAACATCGAGGTCGGGAAGCCGATCGCCTCGAGGATGATGCCCGAATAGAAATCGACGTTGGGGTAGAGCTTGCGCGAGACGAAGTACTCGTCGGTGAGCGCGATCTTCTCCAGTTCCCGTGCCACCTGCAGCAGCGGGTTGTTCTCGACGCCCAGTACGTCCAGCACCTGCTTGGCCGTCTCCTGCATCACCTTGGCGCGTGGATCGTAGTTCTTGTAGACGCGGTGCCCAAATCCCATCAGGCGGATGCCGCTGGATTTGTCCTTCACCCTTTCGATGAAATCGGGGATGCGGTCGGGCGTCCCGATCTCCTTGAGCATGTTGAGCGCCGCTTCGTTGGCGCCACCATGGGCGGGTCCCCAGAGGCACGCAACGCCCGCGGCAATGCACGCAAACGGGTTGGCGTCCGACGAGCCGGCAAGCCGGACGGTCGACGTCGAGGCGTTCTGCTCGTGGTCCGCATGAAGCGTAAAGATCAGGTCCATCGCGCGCGCGATGACGGGATTCACCACATATTCCTCGGCCGGCACCGAGAAGCACATGCGCAGGAAATTGCTCGCGTAATCGAGGTCGTTGCGCGGGTAAACGAAGGGTTGGCCGACGGAATATTTGAACGCCATCGCAACGATGGTCGGCATCTTGGCAATCAGGCGGATCGAGGCGATCTCGCGCTGGCGCGGGTCGGCGATATCTGTCGAGTCATGGTAGAACGCGGCCATCGCGCCGACCACGCCGCAGACGACGGCCATGGGATGGGCGTCGCGCCGGAAGCCGCGATAGAGGAAATGCATCTGTTCGTGGAGCATCGTGTGGGTTGTCACGCGATGATCGAAATCGGCCATCTGCGCCTTGGTCGGCAGCTCCCCGTAGAGCAGCAGGTAGCAAACCTCGAGGAAGTTCGACTTCTCGGCGAGCTGGTCGATCGGATAGCCGCGATACATCAGCTCGCCCTTGTCGCCATCGATGTAGGTGATGGTGCTGTCGGTGGCGGCGGTCGAGGTGAAGCCCGGATCGTAGGTGAACATCCCCGTCTGGCTGTAGAGCGTTCGGATGTCGATGACGTCCGGCCCGACAGACCCCGACAAGACCGGAAATTCGAAGGTCTGGTCGCCAATCGTGAGCTTCGCGACGGTGTCTGGCATGGGGGCGCTCTCCTTGCAGCTCAAGGCGCGGCAGAAGCGCCGCGGCTCGGGCTAAACGTGTCGGATATGATAGACTGGCGTAGCCGATTTACCCAGTTTCTGCAACAGATGGGTGAACATGGCTGACCTATTTTCGTGGCCAACTAGAGGTCCGTCTGGTCCTTGATCCGGGCGAGGGTTTCGGCCTTGCCGATCAGGACCATGACCTCGAAAATCCCCGGTGAGACGGTGCGGCCGGTGAGGGCAACCCGCAGCGGTTGCGCCACTTTGCCGAGCTTGAGACCGCTCGTTTCGGCCAGCGCGCGCACCGCGGCATCGATCGACGGCACCGACCAGTCCTCGAGCGCGGCGAGGATATCGTGCGCGCTGGCGAGCAGCGTGCGGGCGTCGCCGGTGACGTGGTCCCTCGCGGCAGGGTCGATGGCTATTGGCCGAACCGCATAGATAAACTGAGCGAGATCGATCAGGTCCAGCACGGTCTTGGCACGCGGCTGCAACTCAGGGAGCGCCGCGAGAACGGTGTTCTTGTTGGCAACGAGGCCCTCATGGTCCTCTTCGCGGCCAACCTCGCGGGCCGTTTCGACCATGACGTCGTAGAGGTCGGCGGGCTCCGACTCCCGGATGTAATGGCCGTTGATGTTCTCGAGCTTGACGAAGTCGAACCGCGCCGCGCCCTTGTTCAGGCCCTCGAGCGAGAACCACTCGACCATCTGCTCGGTCGTGAACAATTCGTCGTCGCCGTGGCTCCAGCCGAGGCGGGCGAGGTAGTTCCGCATGGCCCCGGGCAGGTAGCCCATCTGGCGATAGGCACCGACGCCGAGGGCGCCGTGGCGCTTGGACAGCTTGGCGCCGTCCGGGCCGTGGATCAGCGGGATGTGCGCCATCTCAGGCACCTCCCAGCCCATCCCCTGGTAGATGATGATCTGGCGGGCGGCGTTGGTCAGGTGATCGTCGCCGCGGATGATGTGGGTCACCCCCATGTCGTGGTCATCGACCACCACGGCCAGCATGTAGGTGGGCGTCCCGTCCGACCGCAGGATGATGAAGTCATCGAGGTTCTCGGTCTTGAAGACGACGCGGCCCTGCACGTGATCGTTGACGACGATCTCGCCGGTGACAGGCGCCTTGATGCGGATCACCGGCGCGACTCCTGGGGGCGCCTCCGAGGGATCGCGGTCGCGCCACATGCCGTTGTAGCGCGGCGGCTTGCCGGCGGCGCGCGCCTGCTCGCGCATGGTCGCGAGTTCCTCGGGCGAACAGTAGCAGTAATAGGCCTGTCCCCGGGCCAGCAGCTCGTTGGCGATCTCGGCGTGCCGCGCGGCCCGGCCGAACTGCAGTGTGGGTTCGCCGTCCCAATGGAGTCCAAGCCAGCGCAGGCCGTCATAGATCGCCTGCACCGCATCTTCGGTCGACCGCTCGCGATCGGTATCCTCGATGCGCAGCAGGAACTTGCCGCCCTGGTTGCGCGCGTAGGCCCATGAAAACAGGGCCGTGCGGGCACTGCCGATGTGCAAATAGCCGGTCGGCGATGGGGCGAAGCGGGTAACGACGGTCTTTGGGGCAGTCTCGGGCATAGCGGCCTTGGCGGGTGTGGGCGCCACCGTGTAGCATCTTGAATTGGGATCGCAAGGGCGCGGGGGGCGCGATTGGCGGAGGTCCTTCAAGCGCCGGGCGCCGAGGTCGAGACCGG
>JBIQKK010000031.1:1632-3124 GCA_044506585.1 Hyphomicrobiales bacterium | reverse complement strand
TACGCGCGATCGCCTTGCTCGCCGCGGCATGGGCCGGATTTTGCCTTCTGCCGATTCACGGGGCGCTGTGGGGCACCCAGATGCTGCAGCGCCCGGCCTATGGGACCTATCAGGCCACGGTCGATGAGATCCTGTCCGAGACGCAAAGCGAGAAGCGCATCGTCGTCTCCGCCATCGAAGCCGTGAGCGATGGCCGGCCACTGCCCGTCCGGCGCGCACGCCTGCTCGTCAAATCGGAGTTGGATCTTTCGCCGGGCGACCGGATCGAGGGTCCATTCAGGTTTGCTCCGGTGCCGGGGCCCGTTTATCCGGGCGGATTCGATACGCAGTTTCACGCCTATTTCGATGGCATCGGCGCCTACGGAAACAGCACCCGGCCACCCGCTCTCGTCCAGCCGGGCAACGAGAGTACTCCGGCCCACATCATTGACGCGGTCCGGCGCGGGATCTCGACACGCATTGACGCGGTCTTGAGCCAGCCCGCGGCGGGGATCGCGCGTGCGATCATCAATGGCGATCAAAGCGCCGTGACCGATGACGCACGCGAAACGATGGCCGCGGCCGGCATTGCGCATGTGCTCTCGGTTTCGGGGTTGCACCTGACCATTGCCGCGGGGGGCGTGTTCTGGGTCGTGCGGCTTCTGCTGTCGGGCTTTGACCAGATCGCTTCGCGCCTTTCCGCCAAGCGGATCGCGGCCTCCGCCGGGATCGCCGCGGCGGTGGCCTATTTTGCCATTTCCGGCGGCAACGTCGCCGCGTTTCGCTCGACGCTGATGATCATCCTGGTGTTCGGTGCCGTACTGGTCGGCCGGCGAGCGCTCACCATGCGCAATGTCGCGATTGCCGCGCTGGTGGTGATCGCGAGCGACCCGGCCAGCATCTTCCGGCCAAGCTTCCAACTGTCGTTCGCTGCCGTCGTGGCGCTCGTCGGCGCCTATGAAAATCTGCGGAGCGAGCACCTGCGCGACGCACCCTTCGCCGCCCACCTCTGGGCCTACGGCAAGGGCATCGTGATCACCAGTCTCGTCGCGGGGGGCGCGACATTGCTGTTCTCCGTCTACCATTTCCAGCAGACCTCTCCCCTCGGCGTGCTCGGCAACCTTCTGAGCCTGCCGCTGGTCGGTTTCATCATGATGCCCGCAGCGCTCTTTGCGGTCCTTTTCATGCCGTTCGGGCTCGACGGACCGCCGATCATGGCGATGGGCTGGTCGATCGAGCGGATGCTCGACATGGGGAGCCTCGTTGCAGGCTGGTCGGCACATCTGAGTGCGAGCCCGCTGCTGACACCGTTGGCGCTCATCATCGGCTTCGCCGCGCTGGCGTGGTTTGCGTTCCTGCCCAACCGCTGGCGCCTCGTCGCGCCGGCGCTCGTGCTGCCGGCCGTCGTCCTGTTCGCGCTGGACAGTCCGCCGGATGTGCTGGTTGCCGACACGACGCGGGCAATGGCGGTACGCGGCCCGTCAGGACTGGAGCTGGCTGACGGCAAGCCGAA
>JBIQKK010000031.1:0-1532 GCA_044506585.1 Hyphomicrobiales bacterium | reverse complement strand
TTCAGGTCCTTGCCCCCGAACGAGGGACAGGTGCAATGGGTCACGGGCACCTTCACGGTGCGGACGATCCTGCCCTGCTTGTCCCGGCGAACGACGCGGCCGTTGCCCCATTCGGCGTTCCACATGAACCCTTCGGCGTCGATGATGGCGCCGTCCGGCCCTCCGCCACCCTCGACGCGGGCATATTCCTGCCATTCGCCGTTGGGCAGACCGGTTTCGGGATCGATCGAAACCTGCCGAATGATCTTGGTCGTGAAATCGGTGAAGTACGCCGTCCTGCCATCGGGCGAGAAACATGTGGCGTTGGGGACGTGCAGGTCCGACAACAGCTTGGTGACCGTGCCGGCGCGGACCTGGTAAAGCGTGCCCACGGCATTCTTGCCGGCGTCCTTGAGCGCCATCGTACTGATCCAGAACCCGCCCGCGGGGTTCACCCGGCCGTCATTGGTTCGCACCGCGGTGCTGTCGTTGTCGAGCGGCGCAATCACCTCGCGCGTATCGGTCGGCAGATGCAGCCGGAATATGCCGGCGGCGGAGGCGATCCCCAGATTGTCGGCATCGATCACACCGGCCGCGCTCACCGGCGCGTCGAAGGTGAACCGATCGACCATGATGCCGCCTTCGGTCGCCGAGAACAGCGTCTTGTTGAGAATGTCGAACCAGAACAGGCGCTCCTGGAACGGGTGCCAGAACGGCCCTTCGCCCAGCTCGCAGCGGCTGTCGATGAAGAGTTCGGCCGTATCGGTCATCTATCCAGTCCTTCGTCGTAGGCGGTGACGGCGGCGCGCGCGCGGCGCCCGACCTCGTCCAGGTTCATTCCTGGTTTGAAGATATAGCTGCCCAAGCCAAACCCCGCACACCCTGCATCGAAGTATTCCCGGAAATTGTCGGGATTCGCACCCCCCACGGCAAAAACCGGCATCTGGGGCGGCAGAACGGCCTTCATCGCGCGAATTCCCTTGGTGCCGAGGACTTCGGCAGGGAAGAATTTGAGTCCGGTTGCCCCGGCTCGAATGGCGCGGAAGGCGTCGGTGGGGGTGAACACGCCGGGGTAGGAGGCCATTCCGAGCGCGCGCGTGCGCCCGATCACGTCCTCATTGGTGTCGGGGGAGACGACGAACCGGCCGCCTGCCTCGTGGGTTGCGTCCACGTCCTCGACCGTGAGCGCAGTGCCGCAGCCGATCAGTGCCCGGCCTTCGAGGGCCTTCGCCGCCGCCGCAATGGACTTGAGCGGCTCGGGCGAGTTGAACGGTACTTCGATCAGCGTGATGCCGGCATCGCACAGGGTGCGGCAGACATTGATGGCTTCCGGCGGAGTGATGCCCCTCAGAATGGCGATGATCTGTCGATGTTCGGTCATAGCTGTGCCCATGCCTGCTTGAGACCGGCGATGGTGGCGTCCGCCGCGTCGAGCGGCTCCCCGATGGCCCCGGCACGCGCCAGCGCGGCGCCATAAAGCCGGCCAAACCGCGCCGACCCGATGAGGGGGATGGGTTGGCTGCCCAGCCAATCGCGATGGCCGCCGATTTCTA
>JBIQKK010000142.1:1300-4122 GCA_044506585.1 Hyphomicrobiales bacterium | reverse complement strand
GCGAACTGCCGCGCCAGTCGAGCGTCTGCCGCGCTCATGCGATCTTTCACTTTCATCTCAGCGGGATATGGGCAGCGGCCCAACGAGTGCAAGAGCGGAACCCTCCGCCGCAGTCCTCCGTTACCTGCGAGAACACGAGGTCCTCACATGGCATGGCTTGAACCGATCGACGAACGCGAGGTGCGGCGCTTCACGGAGGCAATGCGGGAACGCGCGGTAGACAAACGCGACGACGTCGCCGAACAGCTCGCCGCGCTGGCTCATCATACGCGTGAAGTCCTTGAGCCGCGGCTGCGCGAAGTCGGCGAGCTGATGCGCCGGGAGGCGCCGGTCGTCGCCGAGGCCGCCAAGCGCCAGGCGGCGCACATGGCCCGTGCCGCGAAAGCCGATCCGGTGCCGCTCGTCGTCGGGGTGATTGGGCTGGCGCTCGTTGCGAACCTCATTTTCGGGCGCCGCCGCTCCTAACAGCTTCTTAACGCCAGCCCGGCATTTTGAACGCAAGTCTTGCGTTCGGAGTGCTCTTGCGTGTTTCGGGTCCTTGCCGCGGCCGCGATCGTTGCGGGCACGTCGGTGCTTGGCGGTTGCGCCGTTCTCTCGCCATTCGCCTTCCTGACGCCGACTGAGTGCATGACGCGGGTCATGTACTTCGAGTCCAACCGATCGAGCGCCGAGGGTATGCTTGCGGTCGGCACAGTGGTGATGAACCGCGTCAACGACCGGAAGTTTCCCAATTCGGTCTGCGGTGTGGTGGGCCAGCCGAACCAGTTCGCCCCCGGCGTGTTGTGGAAGCCCATGAAGGAAGGGCGCAGCCAGGCACTGGCGCGACAGATGGCCGAACGCGTCCTGCGTGGTGATCGCCACCCCGGCGTGCGCAATGCCAAGTTCTTCCACACCGAGGGCTACAGCTTCCCCTACACCAACATGCACTACGTGCTGGTGGCGGGTGGAAATGCGTTCTACGAGAAACGATAGAGGTCGGCGCTAGAAGTCGCCGCCGATATCGAAATCGCCACCGTCGAAACCGCCGAAATCGTTGTCCGTGCCGGCGTCCGGCTCTCCCGACTGCGCCTCGATTTCGGGATCGACTTCGGCCGCATTTGCAGCGCCCGTCGAAAAGATCGAGCCGATGAGATTGCCCAGCATCATGCCGCCGGCGACACCGAGCGCCGTCTGCGCGGCGCCGGCCAGGAACCCGCCACCGCCGAGGCCGCTGCCAGAGGGGCGGCGGTCATTGTGGGCCGGTTCGCGGTCCCAGGGGCCGCGTCCATGTTCGAGCTGACGGCCTTTTGCCTCGAGTTCGTTGATGCGCCGTTCGGCCTCCTTGAGCGCCTCCTGCTGCACCACGACGGTCTGCGCGAGGTAGTAGCTCGCAGCGGGATGCCGGGCGAGCTTCTGGCGGATGAGGGCCTCGGCCTCCACATCGCGCGGCCCGCTGCGGCGCTCGACCTCTTCGAGGCGCTCGAACAAGCCCTCGATGGCGTCACGGTCCTGTGAATTGAGCATGGCAGACCTCCCTGTTGGTCTCATGGACATGGGAACCGCCAGCCGTCACTGCAATGCACCGGGTCCCGTTTTCGTGCGTTGACAGGGGCCAGGATGGCGCCGACTCTCAGCCATGACGATGAGCAAGCCATGAGCGACGCACCGGACGACACAAAGCTGACCAGGACGAAGTCGCGCTGGGCAGAGCTGGGCAAGTTTCTCACCGGCATGACGGCCCGCCCGGAGGAAACCCGCCTGCCGCCCGGACAGCATCTGGTGCGCAACTGGCCGGTGCTCGACCTCGGGCAGACACCGAACGTCGCCAGGGAAAACTGGCGCCTCGACATCGCCGGCGCGGTGGAGCATCCAGCCACCTGGACGTGGCACGATTTCATGTCCGCGCCGCAGACCCGCAAGCTCAGCGACATCCACTGCGTCACCACCTGGTCGCGCTATGACAACCACTGGGACGGCGTCACGACGCACGATCTGATGGAGGCGGTGCAACCCAAAGCCGACGCGAGCCACGTGCTCATCACCAGCAATGACGGTTACACCACAAACCTCACCCTCGACGATTTCGCCTCGCCCGAGGCGCTGCTCGCCCATTCATGGGAGGGCGAGCCGCTGACGCTCGAACATGGCGGACCGGTGCGGCTGGTTGTGCCGCACCTCTATTTCTGGAAGAGCGCGAAGTGGATCCGCCGGATCGAGTTCGCCACCCGCGACCATCCCGGCTTCTGGGAAGTCCGCGGCTACCACAACCGCGGCGATCCCTGGTCCGAACAGCGCTATTCCTGACCGCTATTTCGAGAAGTCAGCCTTGCCGAGCGGCACGCCATTGTGGCGCAGGATGTTGTAAGCAGTGGTAACGTGGAACCACACATTCATCTGCGCTCGCCCAAGCAGGAAGTCCTCGCCGCGCATGGTGTAGTCCTGCCCCTGCCGCTTCAGGGTGATCTCCTTGCCCTCACTGCCGTCGATGTCCTCGGGCTTGAAGGTCGCGAGGTAGTCGAGAGCCTTTCTCACGCGCGCCTTGAGCTCGTCGAAGGACTTCTCGTCGTCGGGCCATGACGGCAATTCACGGCCCGAAAGCCGCGCCGCGGCACCCTTGGCGTGGTCGGTCGCGTTCTGGATCTGGAAGCTCAATGGCAGCATATCCGGCGCCAGCCGCTGGTTCACCAGCACGTCGGGCTTGAACTTGCGCTCGGCTGCATAGGCCTCGGCTTTCTCGAGCATTCCGAGCAAATTGGTGAGCATCCGGGTGAAGACCCCGACGGAAACGGCATACATCGATGGCATAGGTGTCAGATCCACTGGCTGGACGGCCGGAGCGGCCG
>JBIQKK010000142.1:0-1200 GCA_044506585.1 Hyphomicrobiales bacterium | reverse complement strand
GAGGCGCTGAAGGCGCATTATCCCGATACTTCAACGACCCCGACATAAGTCATTGAAAAAGAAAGGGGCCACAGTTCCGTTTCCGAAACTGTGGCCCTTGGGGAGACGCCCGCCGCACTGTTGAGGGCTTGGGGGCGACGGCAGGCGCCTCGCGGTTCACCGGTGCATGGGTCGTTTGCAGAAATTCCAGCGAACGAGCCAAAGATGGGGCATCCAGCGGAACATGAAAGGGTCTTTCACCGATTGGTGATGTTGATGGACGAATTGTCATCCAGATTGCCCCTGCCGGCCAAACTCCCTAAGAGACGAGGGCAACGCCGCGCTTTTCTGCCGGCACTGCAATGAGATCCGAATGGACATCCTTTCCCCACCCCCGGCGCCGCAGAAGGCTTTCACGAGCCCCGAGGAAGCCTGGGCCTACCTGGCCGAGCTTTATCACCGCAATACGGGCTTCATCCGCGACCACCTGATCGGGCTGAGCAAGGGCATCGTGCCGCGGGGCCGCGTGCGCGCCTTCTATCCCGAGGTTCAGGTCACCTCGCGCAGCTACGGCAAGACCGATTCGACGCTGGCCTACGGTTATCTGCACACGCCGGGCGTCTATCACACGACCATCACCGCCCCCGATCTCTTCAAGGATTACCTGCTCGAGCAGTTCTCGATCATCCTCGCCAATCACGGCGGCACGATCGATGTCGGCGAAAGCGCGACCCGCATACCGCTCCACTTCGCACTCTCCGCGAACGATCGGATCGATGGCGACGCGATCGACGCGCTCCCTATCCCGCTGCGCGATCTGTTCGACGTTCCGGACCTGCAGGACACCGACGACGAAATCGCCAATGGCACCTTCGTACCCCCGCCGGTCGGCCCCTACCCGCTCGCGCATTTCACCGCACCGCGCGTCGACTATTCCCTCGCGCGCCTCAGCCATTACACTGGCACGGACGCGGATCATTTCCAGAACTTCGTGATCTTTACGAACTACGCCTTCTACGTCGACGAGTTCTGCCGGCTGGCCAAGCAGTACATGGCGGACGGGCATCCCGACTACGACGCCTTCGTCGAGCCGGGCAATCTGGTCACCTACAACAAGCGGCTCGACCGCAAAGTGACCGGCACGGCCGCGCCGCGCATCCCGCAAATGCCGGCCTATCATCTCAAGATGAGCGACGCGCGGGGCATCACGTTCGTCAATAT